>NZ_JAKFZQ010000028.1:0-46247 GCF_021654245.1 Pseudoalteromonas sp. MMG022
CACACCAAGTGTTCATTTTTACAACTTTTGCAGCGGCGTTTTGGACAAAAAACATACATAAATTACGTTGATTTGTCTTTTCTTCTAAATCTTAACCCGTTTTGAGCTAGCGTATTAGCAAACGTAAAAATTATCGTGGCCGCCAGTACTGCAGGTGAAGTCAGCCCCATTACTTAGATTAGTAGCGCTAAACGATATCGTTGGAGAGATACCTTAGGCACTCAGAAAGTATGAAAACTGGACAAGTTTTCATGTAAGGGAGGGACTTATCATAAGCAATCCATTTCTTCTGACAGATCAACGGCCACAGAAAATTTAGCATTTTCTACGTTCAAGGTGCCTCTATTGAACTTTCGGGCGATGCTGAGCGAGGCAACGTGCACTATTCATTACTTTTGGTATGGAGATATCAGCTACTGGACTTGAGCCGAGATATAGCCCTGAGAGTACTTTCATTGCAAAAAATAGGTGTGATTGGTATTCCAAGCAACATTGCTAAACACGGGAGTCACGACAATCACCTAGATTACGCCTTCATAGGGACTTTTAATTTACAGAAAGAACTCCAAAACGAAAAAAGCCGAGCGATAGCTCGGCTTTTTTAATGTCTTATAAAGACTTACTCTGCAGACTGTGCGTCTTCTTGAGCTTCTTCCGCAACTGGGCGGTCTAGAAGTTCAACGTAAGCCATTGGTGCATTATCACCAGCACGGAAGCCACACTTAAGAATACGAGTGTAACCACCTGGACGACCCTCAAAACGAGGACCGATTTCGCTGAATAATTTACCAACTACTTCTTTATCACGCGTGCGAGCAAACGCTAAACGACGGTTTGCTACACTGTCAGTCTTAGCCAGTGTGATTAAAGGTTCAATTACACGGCGCAACTCTTTCGCTTTAGGCAAAGTTGTTTTGATGATTTCGTGCTTCACCAAAGAACCAGCCATGTTGCTGAACATCGCTTTGCGATGGCTGCTGTTACGGTTTAATTGACGACCACTCTTACGATGGCGCATGACCCTATCCTTCTAACTAAAATATAGTAACTTAGCTTATTCAGCTAAGCTTGCCGGCGGCCAATTCTCTAGGCGCATACCTAGTGATAGACCACGTGAAGCCAGTACATCTTTGATTTCAGTTAGAGACTTCTTACCAAGGTTTGGTGTTTTCAGAAGCTCAACTTCAGTACGCTGTACTAAGTCACCGATATATTGAATTTGCTCGGCTTTCAGACAGTTTGCTGAACGTACTGTTAGCTCAAGATCATCAACTGGACGAAGTAGAATAGGATCGAATTCTGGCTTCTCTTCTTTCTCTTCTGGCTCAGAAACATCACGTAAATCTACGAATGCTTCTAATTGCTCAGCTAAGATAGTAGACGCACGGCGGATCGCTTCTTCAGGATCTAAAGTGCCGTTTGTTTCCATATCAATGATTAACTTGTCTAAGTCTGTACGTTGTTCAACACGGGCTGACTCAACCGAGTACGCAATACGCTCAACTGGACTGAATGATGCATCAAGCAACAAACGACCAATTGGACGCTCATCGTCATCAGAGGATAAACGGCTAGACGCAGGCACATAACCACGACCACGCTCAACACGAATTCTCATGCTAATTTCACTATTGTCAGCAGTTAAGTGACAAATGACGTGATCTGGGTTGGCGATTGTTACATCTCCATCGTGCTGAATATCTGCCGCAGTCACAGGGCCTACACCAGACTTAGTCAGGGTCAGAAAAACTTCATCTTTACCTTCTAGAGATACCGCTAAACCTTTAAGGTTCAACAAAATTTCAATGATGTCTTCTTGAACGCCTTCTTTCGCGCTGTACTCGTGCAATACACCGTCGATTTCAACTTCAGTTACTGCACATCCTGGCATAGATGACAACAGTATACGGCGTAAAGCGTTACCCAAAGTGTGGCCAAAACCACGCTCTAGTGGTTCTAAAACTACTTTAGAACGCGTTGGGTTGATAGCGTCGATATCGACTAACCTTGGCTTTAGGAATTCGGTTACAGAACCCTGCATTTTATCCTCTCTTAACTCTTAACTTTACTTCGAGTAAAGTTCGACGATTAGTTGTTCGTTAATGTCCGCAGACAGATCAGAACGCTCTGGTAGGCGCTTGAAGCTACCTTCCATTTTCTTACCGTCAACTTCAATCCAAGTTGGCTTTTCACGTTGCTCAGCCAACTCTAGAGCAGCGATGATACGCGCTTGCTTTTTAGACTTCTCGCGAATTACTACTACATCTTCAGGAGTAACTACGAAAGAAGGGATATTAACAACACGACCATTAACCATAACCGCTTTGTGGCTAACTAGCTGACGTGCTTCAGCACGTGTGCTTGCAAAACCCATGCGATATACAACATTGTCTAAACGTTGCTCTAGAAGCTGTAGTAGGTTTTCACCTGTATTACCCTTAAGGCGAGCAGCTTCTTTATAATAGTTACGGAATTGCTTCTCAAGAATGCCGTAGATACGACGTACTTTTTGCTTTTCACGTAATTGTAAACCGTAATCAGATAGACGACCTTTACGAGCGCCGTGCTGACCAGGTGCTGTCTCAAGCTTACACTTTGAGTCGATAGCTCTCACGCCGCTCTTAAGGAACAGGTCAGTACCTTCACGACGACTCAGCTTGAGCTTAGGGCCCAAATATCTTGCCATGTTCTTTCTCCTAACCTATTGTTAAACGCGACGTTTCTTCGGTGGACGACAACCATTATGAGGGATTGGCGTCACGTCAGTGATGTTTGTGATACGGTAACCCGCAGCATTCAATGCACGTACAGCAGACTCACGGCCTGGACCTGGACCTTTAATGAATACTTCTAGGTTCTTAAGACCATACTCTTGTGCAGCAGTACCTGCGCGCTCAGCAGCAACCTGTGCAGCGAACGGAGTAGACTTACGTGAACCACGGAAACCAGAACCACCTGCAGTCGCCCAAGAAAGAGCATTACCTTGACGGTCAGTAATGGTTACGATTGTGTTGTTGAATGATGCATGAACATGCGCCATACCATCAACAACTTGCTTTTTGACCTTTTTACGACGAATTGGTGCTTTAGCCATAACTTACCCCACCTTATTTCTTGATAGGCTTGCGAGGACCCTTACGAGTACGCGCGTTAGTCTTAGTACGTTGACCACGTAGTGGTAACGAACGACGATGACGTAAGCCACGGAAACAACCAAGGTCCATAAGACGCTTGATGTTTAAAGTCACTTCACGACGAAGATCACCTTCGACTGTGTACTTGCCAACTTCTTCACGAAGTACGTCAAGTGTTTCGTCAGAAAGATCACCGATTTTTGTAGTTTCGGCGATACCAGTCGCTGCTAAGATCGCCTTAGCGCGAGTTTTACCTACACCATAGATGCTAGTTAAACCAATAACTGCATGCTTATGATCAGGGACGTTAATGCCAGCGATACGGGCCACTAACACATCTCCTATATTTAGATCCGATACCCATCTGTTTGAAAAGCCCGCAAGGATACTCAAACGAAGATCAGATCATATTCAAAAACACAGGCTAAGTAGTATTTACTTAGCCTGCATGACTTTTATTAGCCTTGCCTTTGCTTGTGCTTAGGCTCACTGCAGATCACACGTACTACACCAGCACGCTTGATAACTTTACAGTTACGGCAAATTTTCTTAACGGAAGCACGTACTTTCATTGCTCAACTCCGTGAAAATAACCTTATCGGCCATAGCCTTTAAGGTTTGCTTTTTTCAGCACAGAATCATACTGATGTGACATCATATGAGTCTGTACTTGTGCCATAAAGTCCATGATCACAACCACGATAATCAAAATTGATGTACCGCCGAAGTAGAATGGCGTTTGCCATGCCATGGTCATAAACTCGGGCACCAGACAGATAAAGGTTATATACAAAGCACCTGCCAATGTCAGGCGTGTCATCACTTTATCAATGTATTTAGATGTCTGCTCACCTGGACGAATGCCTGGAATAAAAGCGCCAGATTTTTTCAGGTTGTCTGCTGTCTCACGCGGGTTAAATACCAACGCAGTGTAGAAGAAGCAGAAGAAGATAATAGCCGCAGCTAAAACCATCGCATACAGAGGTTGACCAGGAGTCAATACCGCAGAGATAGCCTGTAGCACATCAGCGACCGGACCTTCACCTTGGCCGAACCAGCTTGCAATTGTACCAGGGAACAAAATTATACTGCTAGCAAAGATTGGTGGAATAACACCCGCCATGTTTACTTTTAGTGGTAAATGCGTGCTTTGAGCAGCAAATACTTGACGACCTTGCTGGCGTTTAGCGTAGTTAACGACGATACGACGTTGACCACGTTCAAAGAACACCACAAGATAAGTAACTGCGAATACGATTACCGCAATCAATAGCAGTACAAGAGCATTCAGATCACCTTGGCGCGCCATTTCAGCTGTCGAACCAATTGCAGACGGCAGGTTAGCTACAATACCAACAAAAATCAGGACTGAGATACCGTTACCAATACCTCGTTCTGTGATTTGTTCGCCCAGCCACATCAAGAACATGGTACCAGTCACTAAACTCACCACTGCGGTGAAGTAGAAACCGAAACCTGGGTTAACAACTAACCCGTCCATCATGCTTGGTAAGCCAGTAGCTATACCAATTGACTGGAATGTAGCAAGCACAAGCGTACCATAACGCGTGTACTGACTAATTTTCTTACGCCCTTGTTCGCCTTCTTTCTTAAGCTCTATCATCGCAGGATGTATATGCGTTAATAGCTGCATTATGATTGAAGCCGAAATATACGGCATAATACCTAGCGCCAGTACCGAAGCACGCTCAAGCGCACCACCGCTGAACATGTTGAACATTTCAACAATGGTGCCCTTTTGTTGCTCGAAGAAATCGGCAAGTACAGCGGCATCAATCCCAGGGATCGGCACGAATGAACCTAGACGGTAAATAATGATAGCACCCAATACAAATAGTAATCGGCGCTTCAGTTCCGCAAGCCCACTTTGTGCACTTTGCATATCTTGACCTGGTTTAGCCATAGTGTACTTCCTTATTCTTCTACCTTGCCTCCGGCAGCTTCGATAGCTTCGCGAGCACCTTTAGACACTTTAATGCCTTTAACAGTTACTGCGCGTGAAACTTCGCCAGATTTAACAACTTTAACGAACAGAACGTTCTTTTTAACTAGACCAGCTGCTTGTAACGCGTTTAGGTCTACCACATCGCCTTCAACTTTAGCGATTTCGTATAGGTTAACTTCTGTAGATACTAAAGATTTACGTGAAGTGAAACCAAACTTAGGTAGACGACGTTGCATAGGCATTTGACCGCCTTCGAAACCAACGCGTACTTTACCGCCAGAACGTGATTTTTGGCCTTTATGACCACGGCCACCAGTCTTACCAAGACCAGAACCAATACCACGACCTAGACGTTTCTTTTCAGTTTTTGCACCAGCAGCAGGTGAAAGTGTATTCAAATGCATTCGAATTACCCCTCAACCTTAACCATGTAAGAAACTTGGTTGATCATACCACGTACACATGCTGTGTCTTCTAACTCAACAGTGTGGTTGATACGACGTAAACCAAGGCCACGTAAAGTTGCTTTATGCTTCGGTAAACGACCGATAGAGCTCTTTACTTGAGTAACTTTTACAGTTTTATTAGCCATGGTTAATTACCCCTGAATCTGTTCAACAGTTAAACCACGTTTTGCAGCAATACGCTCTGGAGAATTCATGTTCTCTAGCGCTGAAATTGTTGCACGAACGATGTTGATTGGGTTTGTTGAACCGTATGCTTTAGATAGTACGTTTTGTACGCCTGTTACTTCTAGTACCGCACGCATCGCACCACCGGCGATGATACCAGTACCTTCAGATGCAGGCTGCATGTATACTTTAGAACCCGCGTGGCGACCCTTGATTGGGTGCTGTAACGTGTTACCGTTTAGTTCAACGTTGATCATGTTGCGACGCGCTTTTTCCATTGCTTTTTGAATAGCCGCTGGAACTTCACGTGCTTTACCATAACCAAAACCTACTTTACCTGCGCCGTCACCAACTACAGTTAGTGCAGTGAAGCTAAAGATACGACCACCTTTAACCACTTTAGACACACGGTTTACCGCGATTAGCTTTTCAGCCAATTCAGGCTGTTGTGCTTTTGCTTCTACGTTAGCCATTGTCTACTCCTAGAATTGCAGACCGGCTTCACGCGCTGCATCAGCAAGCGCCTTCACACGGCCGTGATATTTAAAGCCACTGCGATCAAAGGCTAGTTTTTCAACACCTTTGTCAGCTGCACGTTCTGCGATCGCTTTACCTACAGCTTGCGCTGCAGCGATGTTGCTTGTGCCTGATACTGATTCAGCAATTGCTTTTTCAACTGTAGAAGCAGCAGCCAGTACTTTACCTTCAGCGTTTACTAGCTGAGCGTAAATGTGACGTGGCGTGCGGTGGATAACAAGACGCGTTGTGCCTTGTTCAATAAAATTTCTACGGGTGCGTTTAGCACGACGTAGACGAGCTGTTTTCTTATCCATCGTCTTACCTTACTTCTTCTTAGCTTCTTTACGACGCACGTGCTCATCAGCATAACGTACACCTTTACCTTTATAAGGCTCTGGTTCACGGTATGAACGGATGTTAGCAGCAGTTTGACCAACTAGTTGTTTGTCAGCGCCTTTAACTACAAGTTCAGTTTGGCTTGGAGCTTCGATAGTGATGCCCTCAGGGATATCAAAGTTCACTGGGTGAGAGAAGCCAAGAGTTAAGTCTACAACTTTACCCTTAACAGCCGCACGGTAACCAACACCAACTAGTTGAAGTTTTTTCTCATAACCTTCGTTAGTACCAACAATCATGTTGTTGATAAGTGCACGAGCAGTACCTGCTTGTGCCCACGCGTTCGCAACGTCACGAGGAGTCGTTGTGATCACGTTGTCAGCTAGAGTTACTTCAACTGCGTCGTTGATAGTACGAGACAACTCACCATTTTTGCCTTTAACTGTGATGTCCTGGCCTTTAATTGTAACTTCTACACCGGCAGGAACTGTAATTGGAGCCTTCGCTATACGAGACATTGTTCCCCTCCGATTAAGCTACAAAGCCAATGATTTCACCACCAACGCCTGCACTACGTGCTGCGCGGTCTGTCATCAAGCCTTGAGAAGTTGATACGATAGCGATACCTAGACCACCCATTACCTTAGGTAATGCGTCACGTTTCTTATAGATACGTAGACCAGGGCGGCTAACACGCTGGATGTTTTCGATTACAGCTTTGCCTTCGAAGTACTTTAATTCGATAGTCAATTCTGGTTTTGCGTCGCCAGCTACTGCGAAGTCAGTGATGTAACCTTCTTCTTTTAGTACTTTAGCAACTGCTACTTTCAGCTTTGAAGTTGGCATAGAAACTGATACCTTCTTCGCAGTCTGACCGTTACGGATACGTGTGAACAAATCCGCAATAGGATCTTGCAAGCTCATGTCTTACTCCCGTGACTCTATTACCAAGAAGCCTTTTTAAGGCCAGGAATTTCACCGCGCATAGCTGCTTCGCGAACTTTAATACGGCTCATGCCGAATTTGCGAAGGAAACCATGTGGGCGGCCCGTGATGTTACAACGGTTACGTTGACGTGCAGGGCTTGAATCACGCGGTAAGCTTTGAAGCTTTAATACCGCATCCCAACGATCATCTTCAGATGCGTTAACATCGCTGATGATAGCTTTTAGTGCCGCACGCTTTTCAGCATACTGAGCAACTAATTTAGTGCGCTTTGCTTCGCGCGCTTTCATAGAATTCTTTGCCATAACCCTACCCTTATTTCTTGAATGGGAAGTTAAATGCTTCTAACAACGCACGGCCTTCCTCATCAGTTTTCGCAGAAGTAGTGATTGTGATATCCATACCGCGAACGCGGTCTACTTTATCATAATCGATTTCTGGGAAGATGATTTGCTCACGTACGCCCATAGAGTAGTTACCGCGACCGTCGAAAGACTTAGCGCTAACACCGCGGAAGTCACGAATACGTGGCATCGCAATTGAGACTAAACGCTCAAGGAAATCCCACATACGCTCGCCGCGTAGGGTTACTTTACAGCCAATTGGGTAGCCTTCACGAATTTTAAAACCAGCAACTGATTTACGTGCTTTCGTGATAAGAGCTTTCTGACCAGAGATGGCTTCTAGATCCGCAACAGCGTTTTCTAGAATTTTCTTGTCAGCTAGGGCTTCGCCCACACCCATGTTTAATGTGATCTTTTCGATCTGAGGGACTTGCATGACAGAGCTGAAACCAAACTTCTCTTGAAGTTCAGCGACTACTTTGTCTTTATATACTTCATGCAGTTTCGCCATCGTCTACTCCAACTATTAGATAGTTTTACCAGTAGATTTGAAGATACGTAATTTCTTACCGTCTTCAATCTTGAAACCTACACGATCTGCTTTACCAGTTTCCTGGTTGAAGATCGCAACGTTTGATACGTCGATTGACGCTTCTTTCTCAACAATACCGCCAGCTTGCTGCAATTGTGGAACAGGCTTCTGGTGCTTCTTGATTAAGTTAATGCCTTCGACAAATACTCGACCAGTTTCAGTTACAACTGAAAGCACTTTACCGCGCTTACCTTTGTCTTTACCGGCTAGTACGATTACTTCGTCATCACGACGGATTTTTGCTGCCATGATAGACTCCTTATAGTACTTCTGGGGCTAGTGAAACGATTTTCATGAACTTTTCAGTACGTAGTTCACGAGTCACAGGGCCGAAGATACGAGTACCAATAGGCTGTAAGTTATCATTTAAGATAACAGCCGCATTGCTATCGAAACGGATCAATGAACCGTCCGGACGACGAACGCCTTTTTTAGTACGCACAACTACCGCGTTTTTAACATCACCTTTCTTCACTTTACCGCGAGGAATAGCTTCTTTAACAGAAACTTTAATGATGTCACCAACAGCCGCGTAGCGACGGTGCGAACCACCAAGGACTTTAATACACTGCACTTTGCGAGCGCCGCTGTTATCAGCAACGTCCAGCTGAGTTTGCATTTGGATCATATTAATGAGCTCCGGTGTAGTTACAACTCGCTTTAATTTTGTTTAAAATCAAAGCATTTAGATTATTTTCCGCTCAAAAAACGAGTTATTTGTCTTTCAAGGGCGGGCAATTGTACCAGCAAAGTATGCGTATTGATAGTTCAATTTTTAATTAATTTAGCAAACACGGTCATTGTAGTAGGTACAGTTTTACTAGGTGGGGGCATAAGTTAGCGATTTCAACAGCAAACTCCCTTTACACTTCATTAGGTTAAAAAACAACCTAACTTTTTAGCTTAGTCTGTATCTACTTAATAGGTGCACGATTTTTCTTTATGTGCTTGGTTATATTATCCACGGTATCTAGCCAATAACCATTTTTCGGCTGTTTTAGGTAAATGATTAGCTGCGCCAATGCCACACTATCTACCGTATAAGGCCCCTTCTTACCTACATCATGCCCAGCAAGTATGACCCAACTATTACGAAAGCGTAATAAATCCAACAATTGTTTGATTTCATCAAAGCTCATACCATCAATGCGGATACCCGTTAGTTGGGCAAAGTCTGTATAAGTCGGGTCATTAGCGGTTTCATCTAACCAGGTGCGGCCAGACTCAAACAGTGTAGCGACCATCGGCACGTAGCTTTTTACATTTTGTCCGCGACCTACAAACGTGTTCCCACAGGGGTAGGCAAACGACCGAGGTTTTACTTTCAGATGTTTTTCAATGTATATGTTTGTTTGTTCTATATCTTTGCGAAGCCAATCTAAACTGGTTTGCTCCAACCCTTTATTTTGCTTTCGCAACCACTGAAAATTGCCTGTGCATACGTGTGACGTAGTGTGATTGCCGATTTCGTGACCGTTTGCTACCACTTTTTGCCAATCCGGTAAACGCGCGACAACATTATCCCGACTAACATAGAAGGTTGCTTTTATACCGTGCTTGTTGAGTATAGGGACACCAATGTCCAACTGGCTATGCCTACCATCATCAAAAGTGATACTCACCGCATTGCTTGCACCGTTGGGGTAAAAAGGCTGTTCACTGTAGTCTTCATCAGCAATACTTACGAAGGATGCACTTGCCAGCAGGTATACTGTAAGCCTGACCCCCTGTGTGGCAGCCCTCATTCATCGCTCCTTGTTATGACGTAACTAATATATCACTAGAACATACGTTCTAGCGGCCATCAAATGAATAATATTGAATTTGGGTTACTCGTGAATGAGATTAACATGGCCTCTCTCGGTTCAAACTTCACTGCCTTAATGTTGCGCTAAGGTCAGCAACTTAAAAGGGGCTACATAGCCCCTTTTTTAGTATCAAATAAATGTTTCAATTATTAGCCGCCAAATAACCCCTTCAGTTTATCTTTTAGCTTGTCTTTCGCTTTGTCTTTTAGTTTATCTTTGGCTGTGCTGCTTACATCAAGGTTTACATCAACTTTATGGAATGGACCCTTTATACGCAACGGAACTTTAAAACCTGTACTGTCATCGCTACTAGCTTGACCTTCAATGGTATCAACAATGCCAGTAACTAGGCGATAATTTACATTGGTTTGTGGTAAGTCCACTTCGCCTTCACCCGTTATGCGTATTAATGGGCTGGCAAGATACAAATCGGTATTACGCCCCACCCCATTAGTGAATATCAAACTGCCAGTTAAGGACGAGAAGTCCGTCTTTTGATCAGGGTTAAAATCAGCGTTGAGACCTTCTTTTAAAGATGAAAAGTCGCCTTTGAGCATTTCCTTAGCTTGGCGTGTCATCTCAGCAATATTTGCGCCCTTTACGCCACCATCTTTCAAATCAAAGTTAAACTTTCCTGCAAGCGCCGAAACAAAGTCTTTTTGGCTTTGCCCTTGCGTCGCTAACTGCCACTGCATACCGCCTTTACCCAATACTTTATCAAAGCCGACTGCGTCAGTGAGCAGTGGCTCTGCATTAATATTATCGAGCTTAAATTGAGTATTAACCTTGTACGGTACGCGGCTGGCATCGACCTTAACAGTCCCCTGACCAACCCCCTCATAGGCGTTAAACTCATCTAGACTCAAATTGGCTGCGCCATTTTTGAGCGTCAATGATAGCTGGTTTTTACCCAACTTAATTTCTCGCGCTTTAAGGCCTGTCGAACGCACCACAACATTCGCATCCAGCGCGTTTAATGCCGATAAATTCAGTTTCGTATCATCCCACACAATTGGTGCAGCCCCCTCTGGCTCGCTAGGTTCCTCTGGTTGTGCGACTGGTTCTGGCAAATAAGGATTAAGGTCAAGCATTCCCAGATCTACATTAGCCTTTACATTCAAGCGCCCACCCAATCCAACTGTACTTTTGCCGGATATGGACAATGCATCTAATTTTGCGCTGAGCTGCTCAAGCGTAAACGTCTGCTTTTGCATTCGCATACTTCCTGTTACTTCAAAGGCGTTGAACGCATCTTCTTTAGCGTTGAGGTCAACACCTTGCCACTGTGCAATGGCTTTTACAGAGTCCCCTTTTAAGCTCAGATCTCCCTGTATATCTTTGCCCATTTGCGCGACTTCACCCTTGAAATTCATATCGGCAAGCGCCGAGTTGATTGTTTGTGTCACTGTAAAGGCTTCGCCTTTTAACAACTTTACAGGTGTTGCCAAAGTTGCATTTAGCTCAAATGCTTGCTGCTGATAGGTCACCGCGCCCGCAACCGCTAATGTCTCGTATAATGAAGGTAATTGCACACTCACGTCGATATCACTTAACTGGTGCTGCGCGCCAGTCTGACCGTCTTTAAACGTAAACTTCCCACCGTAAATCGCAACTTCACCGAGTTTAATATCAAAACCTTCTGGTAGCGATGTAGGTTTACTTGATTGCTGCTCAGTCTCTGTGCGAGTTGGCGTAGGCTGCTCAGGTAGGATCTGCCAGTTTGCGATACCATTTTTGTCTGTTTCTAGTAAAATATCCGGCTTACGAATTACAAACTTTTCCAATTTCGCTTCGCCGGTAAAAATTGACAACCAAGGAATATAGACCTCTAACGACTGCATACTGACCATGTCAGGCCTTGAACCCGTTGTCGCATTTGCAAAGTGAACATCATTTAATTCAATTTTCAGGCTCGGTATGACTGAGAGCTCACTTTGCCCCTTAATTTGCAGTTGACGCCCAGTGTTTAACTCTACTTGCTCAGATAACTCACTTATGATCCGTTCTGTGGGGACAAAAAAAGGTGCGGCCACTGCCACCACCATTAAGAGCACAATAGCCCCAACCAATATCTTCAACGCGGTTTTCATAACATTCCTTAATTAAACATAGTTCAAGCTAGTACTACTATAGTAGCGCCGCCAAACATTAAATTCATGCATATTTATGATAATTCCAAGAAAACTCCCCTTGATCTTGCTAGGCACCCCATCATAAAACTAGTAAATACCATCACTGTGATTGTAACTTCAAGATTCTTAGGTATGATCGCCCGCCCTTGTCAATTTTAGCTGGCAACGGCTAAACTTTTATGATGAATTATTAAGCTAATGTGTGGAGAACCAAACTAGCATGAAGAAGTTGCTCATTTCCCCGTCAAAGATGGCTCTAGGTGAACAAGAAAGCCAGATTTACCAAAATATTTTAAAGCAAGCGACGGAGATCAGTCTAAACCTGATGGCGGTGAAAGTAGACAACCATCCAGAAGACTTTTTGCTATGGTGCTATGAATTGTTAGATATAGCGAAAAACCGCATAAACTTCGATTTGCTGGATGACCATCAGCTTCCCATTGTTAAAAAGCTGCAAGACTTACTGAGCAACGCGATTAGCTTTTTGCAACTTAAAACGTTACGTATTACCCCTTGGCCAGTACTCGTTTCGTTTATTGAACAACACAAAGCACTACTGGCGCTTGACGAACAAATGAAGCTCATCCGTTATTTGGCAGATAAACGCTCAACACCATTGAAGGAAATGATTGTTGAGGACAGACTAGCCTTTAGCGGTAAACATACAACTTCGCTGGATACCAGTGTTTATAATTTTGATGTGGAATGGTTTAGTTCAACAAAAACAGCGAAGGGTTTTCATCAACTACTTGCTGACTTACCAGGTGCATTCGATGAGGCACTTGCACATATACCTCATGAAGGTGAAGTTAGTGAACAAGATTATCAGCGTTTTGTAGTGGCCTATTTTATGGCATTTAACGACAGCGACGAAAAGCCAACGCTCGCGCCCGCAACACGCTTACTCGCTATGCGCCGACCTGATGTATTCACGCCAGTCACCAGCTCAAAGTTAGATCCTTTATGCTCAGCGTTAGGCATCACCAAACTGAGCAACCGTGATTTTGAACGATATTGGCAAGATATCGTACTATCGATACATGCCATGCCTTGGTTTACCATGCCAAGTGCAGCAAATGAGTTTGAGCATGAGCTAGCGGCAATCAAAGCATTACTGCCTTGCTGGTTTTATTATACCGATAAAGAGACAGCAGAAAATTCGAATTACCTTAAATTACTCAATAAACCCGTACGCGCCTCAAGTACCTCAGGAAAAAAAGCCACACGCCGAGGTAAGGAATCAGCAGAAGTATTGGTTGATAGAGCGCTTAGCGATGAATCAATTCCAGAGCATATTCGTGCCAAACGTGACTCTATCGTAGCAGAGGTAGAAAAAGGCCGCAGTGTAGATGAAACTATTTCATTAATGCGCACCATTTTCGGTTAACGCTTTGCCCTTAATCTTGCACATGTCTTTGCTAGGTACATGTGCAAATTTCATCTTCAGCGCACCATACCAGTGCATCACTTCAACAAAAGCGTTTCCTTCTCACCTTAATTTAAATAAGGAAAACCATAAAAATCAAAGGTATATTTCCAGTTTGCAATTTCTCAAAAAAATGGCGTGAGCGTTGCTAATATTAATAATATCTCACAGCGCTTTTAGGAAACATCATAATGAATAAAACAACTCCTTTATTAGTCTTAGCTCTTCTATCTATTAGTTCTTTTAATTCACAGGCTGCAGTCACCGCCAACGTCGCAGCCAGCTCCAATTATTACTGGCGTGGCGTAACCCAAACTGACGACGGAGCAGCCGTTTCAGGAGGGTTAGACTACAGTAACGAAAGTGGCTTCTATGCTGGTACTTGGATGTCAAACGTAGATTTTGGCGATCAAACCAGTTACGAGTTAGACATTTATGGAGGCTTTAGTGGCGAGACCCAAGGCCTAGGCTATGATGTTGGTTATATATATTACGCGTATCCTGATGCCGAAGGCGACAGTGACTTTGGTGAAATCTATGGTTCATTGAGCTGGCAATGGCTCAGTGTAAAAGCAAGCTACATGACGCATGCGCAAAACGATGCGAGCGCCGAAGAAGATATGCTATACCTAGAACTCAACGCCAGCTTTAATGTGTTTAACGACAGTGAACTGGCATTACATATTGCACGCTCTAGTGGCGACACTGTTATGGAGTGGACGGGTGAAGATGACAGCTACATGGATTACGGAGTAAGCCTAAGCAAAGCCGGATTCACGCTAGGCTTAGTAAAAACTGATTTAGATTCACAAGACGGCGTCAAAGCATTTGTCCAATACAGTGTTGACTTCGATTTGTAACCGCTTTTATATACTTGCTGCAAACCAAGGGCCGAAAGGCCCTTTTCTCGCACGCTTTATGGCACACTGTGCCCGGTAGAGCCCTGCCAAATTCGATACCATTGTTCACGAGACAAGTGAATACTTTGCGACTCAACCGACGTTTTAACACGCTCTATATTACCAGTGCCTAATACCACAGACGGTTGACTAGGTAAGCAATTTAACCATGCATAGGCAACTTGATCGATTGAGCTGGCAGACACTTCGCGAGCAATCTCTTCCAACACGGTACGTAAACGCTTGGCCTTGATGTCTGCTTCATCAAAGAGCTTACCACCAGCCAACGGCGACCAAATCATTGGATGTACACGGTGTTGTTGACACTGTTCTAACGTACCATCATCCAGTGCTTTCATTTCATACGCCGAACATTCAATTTGATTGGTGATCAAAGGAAAGTCCAAACGAGATTGTAGCAACTCAAATTGCGAAGGCGTGAAGTTTGATACCCCGAAGTGCAGCACATCCCCTTGCTGTTTGAGTGTAATAAAAGCTTCCGCCACTTCATCAGCCGACATCAAATAATCTGGACGATGGATAAGCAACACATCTAACCTATCGGTATTAAAGTTTTTTAAGCTTTGTTGTGCTGAGGCAATAATATGTGCTTTGCTCGAATCGTAGTGATTAGCCTTACCCGCCAACCCCTTCTTAGCTAGGGCCGGGCGAATGCCGCACTTAGTGATAATATTAATATCTTCACGAACATGAGGCGCCAACTTCAGTGCTTGGCCAAAAGCCGCCTCGCACTCATATTGACCATAGATATCTGCGTGATCTGTGTCACGAATTCCCAGCTCAATACAGCGCTGTAAAAAACCTAAGCACTGTTGATCGCTCCAATGCCAATCCAGTAATCGCCAAAACCCCTGCACTAATGGCGCTATGACCCGTTGCTGTGCGTTTTTAGTCATAGTGAGATACCCACTGCATCTGAGACCTGTACCGCCTTGTTAACTGCCATTTCTAAGGTGTCTGCACGAGCTAAGGCCACCCCCATACGGCGCGTCCCCACTACCTCAGGTTTACCAAATAGGCGTATATCTGTATCGGGTTGGCTCAAAGCCTCAACCAAATTACTATATTGAACTTGCTTCGATTCACCTGTGACTAACACCACACTTGATGCCGATGGGCCATGAAAGTGGATATTTGGAATAGGCAGTCCAAGAATGGCCCTCACGTGTAACGCAAACTCACTAAGATCTTGAGATATCAAGGTCACCATACCGGTATCATGCGGCCTTGGCGAAACCTCACTAAAATAGACGTCATCACCTTTCACAAAAAGTTCCACACCAAATAAACCACGGCCACCGAGTGCTTCTGTCACTTTATGAGCGATTTCTTGGCTGCGAGCTAAGGCCAACTCACTCATCTGTTGAGGTTGCCAGCTTTGTTGATAATCACCGTTTTCCTGCCTGTGGCCTATCGGTTCACAAAAGCTTGTGCCATTGATGTGTCGTATGGTCAACAAAGTAATCTCATAATCAAAATCGACAAAACCCTCTACTATCACCCTGCCTTGACCGGCGCGTCCGCCTTCTTGTGCATACAACCAAGCAGACTCGATATCTTGGGAAGACTTCACCACACTTTGCCCTTTACCAGATGAGCTCATTATCGGCTTGACCACGCAGGGCATACCGATTTTCCCGATAGCATGTTTAAAGTCTTCTAACGTGTCAACAAAGCGATATTTTGAGGTAGTAAGGTTCAACCCTTCGGCAGCTAAGCGCCTGATCCCCTCACGGTTCATCGTCAATTGTGCCGCTTTAGCACTTGGGATGACGGTAAAGCCCTCTGCTTCTAGCGTCACTAACTTATCTGTAGCAATTGCTTCAATTTCAGGCACGATATAGTCTGGTTGCTCCTGTTTGATAATCGCTTCGAGGCGTTCTCCATCGAGCATTGACAGCACATAACTTCTATCTGCAACCTGCATAGCGGGCGCATGTTGATATCGGTCTAACACCACAACCTCACAACCTAAACGCTTGAACTCAATAACAACTTCTTTGCCAAGCTCTCCGCCTCCGCACAACAAAACTTTACACGCGGTTGCTGAAAACGGCGTGCCCAGTGGTTTAATTTTCATTTATTTTCCTATGGTAACTCGTCACTGAAACAGCGATTACTGAATCCTTACAAGCGCTGTAAAAGGCTTTTCTTCATTCAGTTGCAAACGCACTTCTGCATTATTTGTAAGCTTGCCTACCCCCTCTGGGGTACCAGTTAAAATAACATCTCCAGGCAACAGTGTGCAAAATTGACAAATATCCGACAACAGCTTTTCGTACGAAAAAATCATGTGCTGTGAATGGCCAACCTGTTTTAGTTCATTATTGAGCCAAAATCGCACTTCATTATTTTTTAGCTGTTCGATAGATGTGATGGGAGAAAATGCAGTAATAGGGCAACTACCATCGTATGCCTTGGCTCGTTCCCAAGGTTGGCCAAGCTTTTTCAACTTATCTTGTTCATCGCGCAGCGTTACATCCAGTGCCAACCCCACCCCTACAACAGCGTCGAGCACCGATGTGCTATGCTTATCAAGCTGCTTACCAATCAACAAAGCGATTTCTGCTTCATAATGGTGTGCTCCCAAAGCAGCATCTAGAACAATATCACCCGCAAAATGCTGATAAGCAGTCATAGGTTTAATAAAGAGCAACGGAACACTTGGGACTGGGTTGTTGAGCTCTTTTGCATGCGCTACATAATTGCGACCCACACACACCACTTTTCCAGCAGGTAAATTGGCTTCAGTGCCATTGACCCATTGATGCTTATACATACATTCTCCGCCTAGCTTATACAACGTCATTAAACTTCACTGCTATATAATAAGCCAATTCAAAGTGAATTAATTCCAAACAAGCTAACAAAGCTGTAATAGAGACTATCACGGTAATTTATATAACATATTATTTTATAAAGAGTTAGATAAACCCGTTTGCTCATTGATAGACACCTCTCCGCAAGCTGATGCTTTATCGTAGATATAATGAGGGTCTAGACAAAAATTTACCCAGTCATCATCACCAAGAAAGCTCAGCTTTCTCATGAACTCCCCTAAGTTCAAAGGGCCATAGTCAGGCAATAGAGCATATTCTACATAGGCATCCATTTGTGTTATTTGTTGCTGTGTCGCCTGTGAATAAAACAATGGTTGAAGGTAGTTAAAGCGCATGGTCTTTGCCCTGCGTGAAAGGCGCTGTTGCATACCTTCACTAAAGAAAGCCTGAGCTTGCTTGTCCAGCTTATATTTATATCGATAGGCCGTTGTTGAGTCTTCTAAATGTTGAGAGACTAAGGTGAGTGGAAACTGTCCCGCCACCATTTCGTCTCCTTTTTGGTAAGACAGCTCAATGTAGGCATTGTCAGATTGGCCGGGAAGTGGCTCTTTAGTCACTAGGTAAATCTCCCAATCAGTGGTCTCAGAGGTAAACAGCTCAGCTGTAAAATAGACTTTTTGGATAAACTCGGGATAACTTGTTCTGACAGACACTGGTTGTAACTGCCAACCGATAGTACCCGCCTCCAACGTAGCCTCGCTTATTTTACCTACCACACTACATCCAGTGCCAACAGACAACAATCCTATCAATACCAATATACGCTTAAGTCGCATTACTCAGCTCCTTGATAAACTGCTGGGCTTTGTCACTACTACTGATAACCTTATCAATGATACGCCCAGTACTTGGGTCAAAAATAAACTGCTTATTAGTGTTAGTTTCAAACATTAAATTGAGTGAAATACTGAATGCACTGGGCGCAACCTGTAGATGAGCATCTTTGGAGGGTTCGTAAAAGATGACTTCGTGCTTACTTAACTGATGCATACCGCAAAACTTTAAGGTGCTAGCACAGTCTACATCTAATTCATCACAATACTGATACTGATAAAAACGCGAAATATAGCCTGGTCCGTAGTAATTCGTAGTAAGAAAGCCAAAGTTATGGTCATGTAGGCACTGGTAGACATTCATCTTGTCATTCTGTCGCTTTTGCTCTCCGTCGGGGTGCCAAAAGCACACCCTCACTTGAAAAAATGGCGAACGATTTACATATAGCACAAAGGAATCATTGCCATACACGTTGCCAGTTTCAACACTTAGGGCATTTTGTAAAACATGCTCACTAATGATCCGACTCAAAAAGTACTTATTATTGGCTAGTAACTGTAACTGCATTGCCAGGTAGTGTAAGTTATGCTCTGTTAAGCTTTCAGGCCCATCATAACTTGCCGCCACATTTTCGATGAACTCTTGTAAAGAAATAGAGTGAGTTGTGGTGAATTTGAACGAATATGTCATTGTTATGCCTCCATCAACTCTAATGAAGGCAGCATCGCACTTGCACGATTACGCACAACTTCAGAACAATGGGATATTTGATATTCACGAACCAGTTGAGAAGCTTTATATCTATCTCTTAGGTAAATACCTTCAATCGCCCGCCAAGCTAGTTCATCAATATGACTGGCAGATAGCATCAATAGTGCTTGAAAACTCTTTTCACAGGTTGAACGGGCCAGTACTTCAATAAAGTTGAACAAACGTGCGTGATTTTGGTAAAGCAAAGACGTTATTATCGGCTCAAGGGTTACGGCACAAAGCTTCACACTTTTCGTGTGTATTACGTCTTTATCGTACAAAGCCAGCCAGTAAGCATCTTTTGATGCTTGATAGTCAAATGCTTGTAAATAATCGACCTGTATCGAATCACTGGGATTTAAATCACTCACCGTTGCACTGCCACAGGCTCTAAATATGCTGGCCGTACCATTGTTTATCAACTTTTCTTCTAGCGTGACTTGCTTTATCCGCAATGCGCCTTGCAATACACACAACGAATGAGGGGCCGAATTACACAACGTAGCGCCAAAACAGCTAGGGCCCTTATATAACACCAATCGATGCGATGGGCTGTCCTTGAGTACCAAGCGGCTCTTATCTGTTGTAAACGTATGCTCTGATTGCAACGCGAGCATATCAAGTACCGCTTGAATTGAATTCAAATTTTCAAATGTATTGTCATTGTTCATGATGATGTCCTTATCTATTTAGTTATCCTTAACCGTATTGCTCGTATGCCCCAACTAGCGCTGGGGCAACCCTGTTGTTAATTAGTTTGAAACGATAATAATGATCGGGATCACAAACACGGGGTCTAATGCTTGAGGATCAAAAAGTTGTACATCAAAGTTACCTAATGTATTGACTACTTCTGTAATGATTTCCATGACTATCTTCCTTTTTAGTATGTAACATATTGATGTGAGTGAGGTTCCTCCTCACTTACAGATTTGGTCGGTACAATTTTTCCGACACTGAAAAGCTAGGCGAGCAAAAGTGAAATATCAATCCAAAGTACAATTTTTCATGTACCCAAGATTGCCGAGTTATTTCAATTTTTTGAATTGCAAAGCTTGAGAACAATGCGCTTTCAATTGTGGGCGCAAAATAAAATATCTCGGGATGTCACTTTGTTAAATTAAGTTTAATAAAACACTTCATTAATGTACTGGCACGCCTCCCCTCTTGCAGCTTCCACAACATGGTGAATTTCACAATAATGAGCAACTGAAAATGTAAACATTAATAGTTTTGACTGTGGTCAACATGAAGAAAACTCATACATCATCAGTGAGTTCTTAGTTATAACAATTCTCGTATTGACGCCTTTAGATGTCAGTCATACTCTGCTTAGCGGTATATACCATTTTAAGTGCTGACAGCTCGCCTAGAGTATCGAAAGTAATGGAGATCAGCGCTGACATAAACAAGTCAAACTCTAACAATCGAACACAACAATGGACTAACACTATGCAGAATCACAAAAGCGTCCCTCTCAATGATTTTATTGAATACTCTCAACAAGATATGCTGAAACGGGCAGAAGAAAATTTGAGTGAGTACCAACGACGCCATACTATTCGAAGCTTTAGCGATCGCCCTGTTCCTGAAGAAGTTATCGCTGCATGTATAAAAGCGGCAGCCAGTGCACCTAGTGGTGCAAACCATCAACCTTGGCATTTTGTAGCAATTCACAGTGCCGATGTTAAAAAAAAAATTAGAGACGCAGCGGAAGATTTAGAGCGCTCCTTTTACCAAGGACGTGCAGGTGATGAATGGCTTGATGCGCTGAAGCCACTTGGCACGGATGCTGAAAAACCATACCTAGAGCACGCGCCTTGGTTAATTGCGATATTTAGTCAAAAGAAAGGCGGGATCCATAGCGAAGATAAGAATGCCAACTACTATGTGCATGAATCCGTCGGGATTGCGACCGGTTTCCTGATCCAAGCGTTACACCATGCTGGGCTAGCAACGTTAACCCACACACCAAAACCTATGAGCTTTCTAACAGATATTTGCGGTCGTGATAAAGATAACGAGCGCCCCTATATGCTGCTTATCGCGGGCTACCCCAGTGAAGATGCCACTGTCCCGGAGCACGCACTGGTGAAAAAACCATTCGAGGAAATTGCCACCTTTCTGTAAAAGGCTTTCGCTCTAATGATACTGGTGGTTAGCGTACTGCCAGTATCTCACCCACTGCTAATCCCGTTAACACCTCAACTTGATTACCCACCTCTTGCCCCAAGCGTACGAAACGTCGATGCAACTGCCCCTGCTCTACCACCTCAACCATAGTGAGCTGCCCATATCGCTTTACTAACTCGCGAGGAATAAGAATATGCATCTGTGGTTTTGTGGGTATAAAAAGCTGCGCATACATACCTGGCTTCACATTTTTTGCTAACTCAATATCCAGCTTCACCATAAAGCGTCTAGCGTTACTATCGGCTACGGGGACAATTTCACTGACGCTAACATACTGCGTCATGCCATTAGCCGGTATGTGTATTTTCAATTTATCACCCAACTGCAAATGACTGGCCAGTTGTTCACGTACCGCAGCTGTCACTTGGAGTTGTGCAGGATTATAAAGTGCAACTATCGGTGTTCCTGGTGTCAACATGGCACCAGGTTCTTGCAATCGTTCCACCACGATGCCATCAATTGGAGCCAAAATTTGGGTATCGCTCAAGGCCACTAATGCGCCTTCTAACTGCTGTGCCAACGCAAGTTGCTGAGCTTTAAGTTCATTGACCTTAGTACGCCACTCATCCACTACATTCTCAGCAACTAAACCTTGGTTTTGAAGCGTTTCACTACGCATTAACTGCTTATTGGCTTGCTTCAACTGAACGCCAACTGCGTCTTGTTGTGCTCTGACCCGCGATGCGTTTGCTTTCAAATCCGCATCATCAATTGTGGCTAATAACTCTCCAGCATTGACATTCTGCCCGGCTCGCACATGTAAGCTCTTCAGCTGCGCTAACAACCGACTGGCTACAAGCGTATTTACCTTTGCTGTTATGTTCGCATTTACCATTTCATTGTGGATAATCGCACGCTCATCCACTACATACTCAGCGCCCTGATAGGCTTGAGGCATAGGCTTGGTGCCTGGCATAACCACTTTGTCGAATATACCCGCCATATATGCCACGATAACCAACAGTCCAATGAGCGCTGATATTGGCAGTATCGCTTTGTGAACATTATTACTTATCCATGACATAACTATCGCCTTCTGTATTTTTAAAGACCAAGAAATAAACTAGCGGCACGACCAGCATAGAAAAAATGGTTGATGCGATAATGCCAAAAATAATTGCCAACGCTAATCCACTGAAAACAGGATCAAGAATAATAACCAGATTCCCCAGCAAGGTGGTGCCTGCAGTTAATAACACGGGTCGCATGCGTACTTCACCGGCTTGAATCAGTGCTTGTTTTAGCGCCATTCCTTTTGCGCGGGCTTGGTTTATAAATTCGACTAAGATGAGTGAGTTACGAACGACTATACCCGCCAGTGCAATCATGCCAATCATCGCTGTGGCAGTAAATAAAACGGGTTCAGGCGCGCCTGCTATCTCTCGCTCACCAAATTGATTCAGCAACCAAAACCCAGGCATGATGCCTATCATGGTCAACGGAATAGCAGACATAATGATCAAAGCCAGTGCGTTGGATGCAGTTTGCCAGCGTAAAATGACAAATATTGCGACGAGGGCAAACATGAATGCTATCCCCATATCGCGAAATACATCAACGGTGATACGCCACTCTCCCTCGCCACTAAAGCTATACGATGTACCTTCGGGCAGCTGCCACACAAGGCCTGCGCCACTGGTCAGATAACTTCGCTGTGACCAATGCGTTTGCTCACGCTCATCACTATTTTCATCTGCGACCACATCAGCGATAACTTCAGCTGGCGTACGACCATTGAGTTCAGCGGTAACATAAATCACATTTTGTAGATCTTTACGAATGATCGGCTGTGGTGCCACAAAGTTTTGCCAGTGCCCCAACTCTGATAGAGCAACCATGGGCCTAGTGGCACTTTCAAGGCCATACTCACCACCCACTTTGCTCAATGCCCTTTGCCCTCTAACTTGTAACGCATCCAAAGTAGACTGCTTATTTCTTACTTCATAGGGTAAGCGTAAATTAATAGCTACGGGTTCGGACTCATGGGGTAGGTACAATAAACCAACATTTAAACCTTCGCTGGCAATACGCAGTGATTGGTTTATATCTTCTGTACTAACACCAGATAAGGCCGCTTTGCCTTTATCGACAATAAACCTTGAAAGCTGAGTGGAATCGGCCATTGAACTATCCACTTCAACAACATGTGCTTCGCGGGATAACCTTGTCATAAGGGCTTTCGCCGCTTGCTGATGGGTTTGTGCTGATACGAATGGCTCTGCATAAACTTGAGCGACCAGTGTGCTTAGCACGGGAGGCCCAGGAGGCACCTCAACAACTTTCACTTTTACACCATTGTGATTAAACTCTTCTAGTGCTTCGCGCAGACGCAGCACCACAGCATGAGACTGATGGGCGCGCTGCGTTTTATCGAGTAACAGTACTCTTAAATCCGCTAAATGAGGTGCTTGGCGACGATAGTAGCCTCGTACCATACCATTAAAATCCATACTCGATGGTTTACCAACATAGGCGGCAATAGCAGATACTTCCTGCTGCAGCCAAACTGCTTGCTGCACCTGGCGCGTCAATTTTGCGGTTTGCTCCAAAGTGCTGCCCTCTGGCAACTCAATTAACACCTGAATTTCATTTTTATTATCGAAGGGCAATAGCTTTAAGGGAACTGCACGGAACACGGGCAGACTGACACTAACCACAAATAGCCCTAGCGTGATCCATAACACCACTTTTGCACGCCAAGGCTTGACGAACATCGGCATTAATATTCGACTGTATCCAGAAGCTTTTTGTGAGACTTGCGACTCTTTGAGCGGGTGACCATGTAATAACTTCTTTGCTAGCCAAGGAGTTACTAGGAATGCAACCACTGTGGACGCTATCACACTAACAGGTACATTGAATGCCATTGGGGCCATGTAAGGCCCCATCATGCCCGTGATATAAGCAAGTGGTAAAAATGCTACGCTGATAGTCAGAGTCGACATAAGCAATGCCCCCTTTACCTCCGACATGGCAGCGGTCACTTGTCGATCTGTGTGCGCTTGTGATGAGTTTTTTCGTACCGACAAGAAGCGACTAATATTTTCGACCCCAGTAATAGGGTCATCCACCAGCAAGCCCAGCGATAGAATCAAAGCAAACAAAGTCACTCTGTTGATGGTATAACCAAAGGAGAAATCCAGTGCCAGTGTGATCCCGTAGCAAATGGGCACCGCAAGGCCAACCACAATCGCAGGCCGCCACCCCAAAAATACACCAACAAAAATAACCACTGTTAACACTGCAAAACTCAGGCTCGCGATCAGATCATTTACCTTTTCATTTGCCGTATCCCCATAATTTCTCAATACTTTTACATCTATATCTGAGGGTAACAACTGTGCTTTTAAGGTCTCTATCAGTGCCAAACTCTGTTCGGCGACCACAACGGCATTACTACCTCGTTGCTTAGCAATACTGAGCGTTACTAAAGGCAAGTTTTGATTCTTCTCATCAATTGCTAACCATTGATAAGCATGAGGTTCACTGGGCCCATCCATTACCTTCGCCACATCTTTTAGTAATACTTGTTGGCCATTAAGTACGTTGACCGTCAGTTGTGATACCTGCTCCGCACTGCGCAATACATCCCCTGACTGTAAGGCGATCAGTTGCTGACCATTTAGCAATGAACCTATTTGCTGTAACTGGTTACTGACTTGCAGCGCCATTAATACGTCTAAAGGTGTAGTCTGGTGGGCCGCAAGTGCTGTCGCATCCAGTTGTACTTGCACTTGTCGCTTTCGCCCAGTAATCACTTTCACTTCACTTGTGTTGGGTAGTGTTTGTAACTGAGTTGAAAGCTCTTGAGCAAAGCGAGTTAATTCGAAGTCACTATAGCGCTCGGTCGATTGACTATACAAACCCAACATCATGATCGGCACATCATCCACTTCAATGGGTTGAATTTGCCAATCTTTCACCACTTGAGCCATATTATGTTGGTTGGCATACAACTTGGTATAGGTATTTAGAATGGCTTGCTCTCGACTTTGTCCTACATGAAAGCGCAATGTTGCAACCGTGCCACCGGTATCCGTCGTGGAATATACATGTTCCACTCCAGGAATTTGTAATAGCAACTTTTCAAGCGGTTCAGTCACCAAGCGTGCGACTTCAGGCCCACTTAAATTGGGTGTATTGACTCTAATATCCAGCATTGGCACAACTATCTGCGGCTCTTCTTCTCTGGCTGTAAATTGCATAGCCAACAGACCCATAACTAAAGCCATGAAAAGAATAAACACTGGAAGCCTTCCCGCTAGACTCGTAGTCATTACTCTATCAAAAAGTGTCATGTGACTTTTTCCTAAGGAGCGCAAAATAATTGATAAAGTTTAAGAAGTATGGCTTTTACTTTGTCATCTACCACTTTGTAGTAGATAGTCTGGCCTTCTCGACGCGTCGCCACCACATTAGCTTTACGTAGACTTGCCAAGTGCTGAGATAAAGCAGATTGCGTAAGAGGCACAGTCTCATTGAGTTCACTGACGCTGAGCTCTTCTTCCATTAAGCTACACAAAATCATTAGGCGGTTTTTATTCGCCATCATTTTTAACAACGCTTCCGCCTTTTGAGCGTTATCTGCCATCGTTGCAAAGTCCATATTTACCCCGTTCTTCACTATGAGTGGGCAAAGTATAGACAAATACATTAGCAATGTCTAATATTAGTGGTTACTAATATATTTGGAGATCTGTTATGAAACTAAATCCAATGCTGCGGTTAATCGCTGGTATGATGTTTTTAATATCATTGGCACTAACACACTATGTGAACCAAAATTGGCTATGGTTTAGTGTGTTTATCGCTGCTAATTTAATTCAATCGGCATTTACAAATTCATGCCCCATGATCACCCTACTTAAAAAGCTCGGTGTAAAGGAATAAGCTATGTTGACTTCAGTACAAGACCTACTAAAGATTGTAAAACCTACCCAACGCTGTATTGATGCACAGCAAGCGAAAGCGGAAATAGCTCACAATAGTGGACTTTTGATCGATGTGAGAGAGCCACAAGAATACAGCCAAAAATCGGCAACAGGAGCCGTTAATATCCCAAGAGGGCTACTTGAGTTTAAACTTCCTGAGATAGAAAAAAATGCCGAGCGACCTATCTATGTGCATTGTGCAGCAGGAAGTCGAGCAGTCTTAGCAGCAGAGCAACTTACCCGTTTGGGCTATCAAAATGTCAGCGTGATATCTTGTAAGGCGGAGGAGATCTGTAACACCTTTTAACTGCGTGTATCGCCACAATTTCAGTTGTCAATCCGAAGCGAAGCAATGCGGTGATATTATCACCGCATTACGATTTAAGCTTTGTTTGGAATAATTTGAATTTCTACGCGGCGATTTTGTGCACGCCCTTGTTCTGTGTCGTTACTCGCGATAGGTTGTGACTCCCCCATGCCTTGGGTGTGAAGCCTTGCAGCAAGTACCTGCTGACCTAATAAATAATTTTTCACACTGTTCGCTCGCTGTTCACTCAAGCGCTGATTCAGTTCACTTGTTCCTGTGCTATCTGTGTGGCCAACAATGTTCAGGAAAGTTTTTTCGTATTTGTTCATCACCTTAGTGATAGCGTCTAGCGTGTTGTAAAAACTGGGTGAAATAGTTGCTTGGTTCGATGCAAAGGTAATATTACTTGGCATCACTAGCCTCATATTGTCACCCTCTCGGATCACTTCTACCCCAGAACCCGCGAGCTCCTTACGAAACGCAGCTTCTTGCTTATCCATATAATCACCGATCGCGGCCCCTGCAATCGCACCAATGGCAGCGCCGATAAAAATACGTTTATCTTTGTGGTTACCAGTCGCTTTACCTAACACAGCGCCCGTAGCAGCACCAATGGCTGCCCCTTTTCCTGTATTTGTCATCTCACAACCCGATAGTAGCGCCAAACTTAAGGTTGCTGCAATGAGCCCTTGTTTACTCAAAGTCATGATCTTCTCCAATGATTTTTCGCCTAGGCTAACGATTGCTTAGTGAATGTAAGATTAACTTTAGCAGATTATTTTAGTAGGCTTTCTGGTATTGGAGGCAATGCATAGGGGGCAATGATTTTGTCTAACTGTTTGCTTTTTGCCATATCCATAACCGCACGGCGCAAATACTGTGCAGCGTCACTTTGAGCAAACTCTTTACTGGTCACCATATATCCATAAATCACATTAGTATAACGGTAATTCATTTTTTCAAGCTGGGAAATAGGCTGTTTGAGCACTTTCATGGCGACTTCAGCGGTATCCTCAACAGCAATGGCAAGATCCACCCGCTCTTTGAGTACCAAGTCAAACGCAACTTGTTCTGATGTCACCTCGATTTTTGATAGTTTTGAATCTTTATCAAAGCGCTCAAAAAATGCAGCGCCTCTCATCACGGCAATACGCTTATTGTACAAGTCTTCAAACTGATTAACGGTAATGTTGCTACCTTTTTTGGTATAGAAAACAAATGAAGATGATAAAGCCATGTAGGGAGGCTCAATAAAAACCATGTTGGCTTCACGCTGAGGTGTTTTAAGAAGACCTCCCATGATGTCAACATCTCCCTGCTCTAGCATACGCAAACACCTAGATAATGGACAAGGAACAGGGCGGATATGGTATTTGTCGGCAACAGCGGCGCGGGTAATGTCTAAAATCAGACCTGAGGAGTCACCATCACTGCCTACTTTGCTGTAGGGGGGTGCATGATCAACTGCAACATGAATAGTCTGGTGCTCCGCGCTCGCATTGTTCAGCACGCACATACTCAGAAAATAAAAAGCCAATATCAAGTGTCGCAAATTCTCACACCTCTAACTTCGACCTAAACTTGTGCATAACAGACATGGCATCTAAACCTTGGTAGAACCAAGCCACAGACCAATCGCAATAAAAATGTCACAATACTATGTCAACATGTAATGTTAACTGTATCACAAGGAAAACTATGGCACTGAGTATTTTTTACCAATTTTTTCTACTCGGCTGTACCAGCTTCGGCGGTCCAGCGGCTCATTTAGGCTTTTTTAAAAAACACTTTGTTGATAATTTAGGCTGGATTTCTAATGAGCGCTATGCGGCGATGATCAGTTTATCGCAAATATTACCGGGCCCAGGGTCAAGTCAGGTTGGCTTTGCCATTGGCCTTGAACGAGCTGGAATATTAGGCGGCGTAGCTGCATTTTTGGGCTTTACCTTGCCGTCTTTTTTAATCATGCTGCTGCTGGCGATGACCGCTTCGCAACTAGATAACTCACTTTTAGGTGTGATGAATGGTCTCAAGCTCTTTGCTGTGGTGATAGTCGCTGATGCCGTTTTGTCTATGGCAAAAAGCTTTTGTAAGACTGGCCCCCTTAAACTCGTGGCTTTCATCAGCACTTTGGTGTTATTAATTTTGCCCAGTTTGCACACTCAACTACTGGTATTAGCGTTGGCAGCATTAGTCGCCTGTGTATACCGCTTCTCCCCCATACCGACACATAATACAAGCACGATAAATGGTGGCATCAACTTCCCAGTACTCGCGGCATTTAGTCTACTTTTTATCATTACTTTCTTTGGTCTGCCTAATGAGCTATTTGCACAATTTTATCAAGCAGGTGCGTTGGTATTTGGCGGCGGTCACGTCGTATTACCTCTGTTACAAAACACCGTATCAGAATTGGATCAAAATAGCTTTCTAACTGCCTATGCCGCAGCACAAGCAGTACCTGGACCTATGTTCAGCATCGCCACCTATCTAGGCGCAACCCTTGCCAGCGAACATATATGGCTCTTTGCGGTGATAGCAACCGTTGCGATATTTTTACCAGGTTTACTATTGATGTGGGCGTTCCACAACAACTGGCAGTCATTGAGTAGCCTACCCAGATTTGCCAGCGTGACGTGCGCATTAAATGCAGCGGTGGTTGGTTTGCTCGCAGCGGCACTTTATAACCCCATCTGGCAATCCGCTGTATACACACTTACACACATGATAATAGTTATAGGTGGCTTCGCACTATTTAAGCTTTTTAAGCCACCGATTTGGATGATGTTACTGCTGTTCAGTACCGTTGGCGTGTTGTTGTACTAACTGCCCCGAAATACTTTGGTATGGGCGCAACTGGAATGTGCCCATAATCGCCAACATGTGATCGAGAATATCTGCTTGTAAATGCTCATAGGCCACCCACTTTTTATTGCTGCTGAAACAGTAAAATTCGATGGGCAAACCATAATTTGCGGGAGCCAGTTCCCGCACCATCATGACACACTCTTTATTAATACCTGGGTGTTGCCCTAAATACAGCTCAGCATATCGACGGAACAGTCCCAAGTTTGTGGTCTTATCCGGCCAATCCTCGATGTCGATTAGTTGGCTAAACTCATGCTTTAATGCGTCTATTTCCTGTGGCTCGAGCACTTTGATACTGTGCATATCAATTAATACTGCACGCTTTATACGACGTCCCGCAGACTCCTGCATCGCACGCCAGTTCTTAAACGAGTCTGAGATCAACATATACGTTGGGATAGTCGTCACCGTATTGTCCCAGTTCCTAACCCGCACCGTATTCAAACCAAGATCAATCACCTCACCATCCGCGCCGAATGCATCCACTTGGATCCAATCACCCGTTTTGACTAAACGGTTGGCTGCTATTTGAATGCTGGCCACCAGTCCCAGTATAGTATCTTTAAACACCAGTAAAGTAACCGCAGCTATGGCACCAAAACCAGACAAGATATAGGTGGGTGACTTATCTAGAATTAAACTAATGATGAGAATGCTACAAACCATAAAGGTCATCAGCTTGGTAACCTGCACAATTCCCTGTATTGGTACGTCTTTGGCGAACCTTAGTTGATTATAAATAGCATGAGCGAGATTCACAAAGCCGCTAAATAAAAAGCCTGTGACAATGATTAATACGATTTGCCCAACAGCCAATAAAACGCTCATTAACCACTCAGGTGCCACAAACACCTTTTCATAAAAAGCAATAAAAACAACGCAGCAAAGCATCGCCGCCATTCTGCCTGTGACTTTATTTAGCTCTGAAGATAAGTAGCCAATACGAGTAGGAGAAACTTTAGTGAGTCCTTTTTGAATACTGGGAAACACCAATCTGCGCGTGAACAGATAAAGCAGCAATAACGCGACAACCCCTACACAATTCGCAGTTACAGCACTGAGCAAGCTGCCCTGCGGCAGGCTTTCAAACCAAGTGTCTAATATGTCGGTAATATGAACTAATGTCATAATGGGGCCGCTTCCTCGTTAATCACAGCACCCTTTTTTCCATAGTGTAAATAGAGGTGACTGAGCTGCGTATCTTTATTTTGCCAAAGTGCATTTAAATAATTCTGAAACTGAATACGGTATTGTTTGTCTTGCTGATAACCCCCTTGTGGCACACAAGCGATGTCTATCAATGAAATATCAACATGGACACTGTGCAGCTGCCCCAGCATAAAACTGCGGCATATATGCTCATTTTCAGATTGATACATGATGGTGGTATTCAACAGGCCATCAAGTTGTTCACCTAATACTTCTAGCGCAAACGCCGTGCCACCAGCCTTAGGTTTTAGTAAATGCTTAAAACCACTTTGTTGTTTGTGCTGTTTGGCCTTAGTAAACCTCGTTCCCTCTGCAAAGTTAATCACAGTGGTTGGATGCTGACGGAAGTTACGGCAACTGTGTTTAGTACGCGCTACATCAAGCCCCTTGAGCTTTGGATTTTTTGCCACCTGAGCTTTGCTTGCTCGTTTCATAAACGGCATCCCCATCGCCCATGCACCAGTGCCAATAAAAGGCACATATTTAAGCTCATCTTTTAGAAAGAATTTGGGGGCAGGTAAAGCACGGTTCGCGCTAAGGACCACAATATCCAACCAACTAATATGATTTGCCACCAACAAATACCAACCTTGTGGCTTTACTTGTTGCGGTACATGCATATTGATTTGTTCACAGCCAACGTCCAAAGCCAGTTTATTCCCTTGGCACCAAACCCCATAAGCAAAATGAAGTAATTCAGAGACAAACCGAATTGGCAGGATTAGTTTGACCAGACCCAATAAAAAAACCACGACGCCGCACACTAACGTGTTCAACAACAGTATCAAAGTCGCAGATACGCCGAAAAACCAATTTGGTAAAACATTTCTTAGCATGGAGCAACCTCGCTTTGTTTAATTTTAGCTGCGTAACCGCTGTAACTGCTCGTCCTTTTGGTTCCACAACTGATTCAATTCCGCTTGAAAACGTACTCTAAAATCATTGTCATTACTATAGTCACCGATCAGGTTCTCACTCACGGGCAACACGTCCACATGCACATCTATTTGTTTCACTCGGCCACTGACGAAATCAACAAATGTAGGAATCCCATCTGGATAATGAATCGTCACATTGACCACTTTACTTAACTGCTCGCCCATTGCCTGCATAACAAATGCTATACCACCGGCCTTAGGCTTAAGTAAGTGTTTAAAAGGGCTATTTTGGCGTTGATGTTTTTGCGGTGTGTAGCGAGTGCCTTCCACAAAATTTACGATGCTCACCGGCATAGCTTTAAACTTTTCACATGCTTTTCTAGTAGTTTCAACGTCTTTGCCTTTGAGCTTTGGGTTTTTCTTTAGCTGACTTTTACTGATGCGAGTCATAAATGGAAAGTCCAACGCCCACCACGCGAGCCCAAGAAAAGGAACGTACAACAATTCCTTTTTTAAGAAGAAATTCAAAAAAGGAATTTGCCGATGCAGCACACGTTGCATCACCAAAATATCTACCCAGCTTTGATGATTCGCAATCACTAAATACCAGTCTTGTCGTTTAAGGTCAGTCAAACCTTCAACATTCAGTTTGAATGGCGATAACAGGTTTTGGGTTAAGTTATTGCCTGCGACCCAAAAGCTTGCACACTCCTTTGCCAGCCAACTACACACCTTTTGCAAGGGCGTGATAGGCAAAAGTTTAATCAAGCCAAATATGAATATTGGGACAAACCATACTAGTGTGTTCAATGTATACAGTATCAAACTCAGAATACAGCGTAACAACGACATGCAATGCTTCCTTTACAACCTAGCCAAGTAGCTGAGTCATAAGTAAACGACTCAGCCTTTAATATGGCCGATGATGATACCTTGTTTTTAACCAGCAAAAAACCTAGCACACTACATTTTATCTAATCTTCAAAGTAGGTATACCCAGCCAGTCCAGCATTGAGTTCTTGCAAATATTGTGTACGCAGCACTTCATCCTGAACCGTTTCACCGACACGAGCCACAAAGTTATTTGCAAGCTGAGTGTGATCGTAATGAACAAATTTTAATACGTCCTGAACACTGTCTCCTTTGATAGCATTAGTCAAGCTATAGCCCTCATCACACAGTTCAACGTGCACTGAATCAGTATCCCCAAACAGGTTATGTAAATCACCTAAAATTTCTTGATAAGCACCAACCATGAACATCGCGATATGATATTGCTCACCGGGGACATACGGCGGAATAGGTAAGCTTGACTCAATACCCGATCCCTCAACATAGTCACGGATCTGGCCATCCGAGTCACAGGTAATATCCTGCAAAATCGCCCTTTGGGTCAATGGTTTATCTAGGGATTCTATTGGCATAACTGGGAATAGCTGCTGAATGCCCCATACATCTGGTAATGATTGAAACAGTGAAAAGTTAACAAACAATTTATCTGCCAATTTTTCATTTAAGTCATCCAAAACCTCACGGTGAGCACGCGCATTTTCATTTAGCAACTCTCTCACTCGATGCAGGATGGTAAAATATAACTGCTCAATTTGTGCCCACTGGGTCATGCTCACCATACCATGGACATACTGCGCATGGGCTTCACTGAACAAATGCATAGCATCGTGGTATGTCTCCAACGCCAAGCGCGCAGTAATCCGGCTATAAGCTTGCCATAGCTCTTGTATGATCACATGCGCATCAGAGGCAGGTACAACTGGAGTATGTTGATTAGGCGCTTTCTCAACGTCAATCACATCGGTAATTAACACCGCATGATGTGCCGTCAACGCGCGACCAGACTCAGTAATAATAGCAGGGTGCACTAAGTCATGCTGCTCACACACCTCAGCAAAGGCACTGACCACATTACGCGCATATTCGGCTACTGTGTAATTCATAGAACATGCGCTACGTGAACCTGACCCCTCATAGTCAACGCCTAAGCCACCACCCACATCTACAGTTTTAAGCGGTACACCCAACTGCGATAGCTCAGCAAAATGACGTGCACATTCTTTCAATGCTCGGTGAATATCACGAATATTGGCAATTTGAGAGCCTATGTGAAAATGAACCAAATTCATCAAATGTAGTTTGTCGGCTTGTTTGAGCATCTCAACCGCTTCAAGCACTTGCCCAGCGGTTAAACCAAACTTACCTTTTTCTCCACCTGTGTTTTGCCACTTTCCCTTGCCCACAGAATTTAAACGAATGCGGATACCTATCGCAGGTTCAATCTTTAAATCATCAATTTCTTTGATAAGCGTGGTCAGCTCTGATAGCTTTTCAACCACGATATTCACTTTGTGGCCCATGGCTTGACCAATACAGGCAAGCCTTAAAAACTCACTGTCTTTATAGCCATTACACACAATAGTGATAGGCTTAGTAGCAACACCAAGAATCGCCATTAACTCTGGTTTAGAGCCCGCCTCTAAGCCTACTTGACCGCTTGGATGTGCCAATAATTTTGTCACCACAGAACGCTGTTGATTCACCTTTATTGGGTAAACACAATTATATTGACCTTGGTAGTCTCGCTGCTGACAAGCCTGTGCAAATGCATCGGTCATCGTATCGACACGATGTTTTAAGATATCGGTAAAACGCACCAACACGGGTAAAGTTAAGCCTTGTGCCTTGAAATCTTCGGTCAACTGGTTGAGGGAAATTGGGGTTTTGTTGTGGTCGCCGTCTGGGTAAGCGACTAACTCACCGTTATTATTAATATCAAAATATCCTTCACTCCAATGCGCGACATTGTATAAAGCACGTGCTGTGTCTAAACCCCAAGTCATGGCTTTCTCGTTTATTCATGGTTAAAACGTGTAGTTTAATACGCACTGACCCAGATGGCGATGATATTTTCAGATAACACAATCAATCATCTGATACTCACCAATAAAAATAATATTAACAACTTTCTTCAACCAAACTTTTGAGAAAGTAAGAATACAAATGCCAGAAAAGGCAATCCAAGCTGACAACCAATTTGGATCTTCCAGTTAAAAAGTGCGTAACTTTTATGGAAGTTTATACTGACTTCTAAATGGCAAGCACATACAAAGACTGGTAATACGATGAATTAGGCGTCACAACCAAAGTGACAAACTACTGCCGCTTAAAATTTCGTAAAATGCCTTTTTTTCATTGAATTAGTCAATTTTTCTACAAAACATGCCGCCATAATTTCCCTTAATGCGCTAAAATAAATTGAGCAAAACTCAAAGCACTGGCAAAATTGCCAACAATTTATAGTAAGTGTGAAAATAGATATGTCGAATTTAGAAGCAAACCGTTGGTTTACAGAGGTCAGCGACCGTGATGGCAGCGCTTTTTCATTGCGCATCAACAAAAAGCTGGATGAGATCCAATCTCCTTTTCAGAATGTTGAGATGTATGAAACAACCAATTTTGGTAACCTCATGATCATCGATGGTTGCACTATGGTCAGCACCAGAGAAAACTTTTTCTATCATGAGATGATGAGCCATCCGGCACTTTTTTCTCACCCTGCACCAAAGAATGTCGTGATCATCGGCGGCGGTGACTGCGGTACACTGCGTGAAGTATTGAAACACCCAGGTGTTGAGAGCGTAACGCAAATCGACATCGACGAAGTCGTCACACAGATGTCGTTAAAGTATTTCCCTGAACTATGTGAGTCAAACAACGATCCTCGTGCCACTGTAATGTTTGACGATGGCATCAAATACATGCGTGAAGCTACACCTGAATCAATTGACGTCGTTATCGTTGATGGTACTGATCCAGTAGGGCCTGGTGAAGGCTTATTCAACCACGCGTTTTACAAGAGCTGTTTAGAAGCATTGCGCCCTGGTGGAATTATGGTACAACAAAGTGAGTCACCACTTACTCACATGCCACTACTTCTAGAAATGCGAGATGCAATGCTTGAAGTTGGCTTTGTTGACTTACAAACACTGCCTTTTCCTCAGCCTATCTACCCAAGCGGCTTATGGTCAGCAACCATGGCACGTAAGGGCGAGTCATTCAATGGCTTCAGAGAAAGTGACGCTGACAAGGCACAGTTTGATACTGAGTATTACAACACCGGCATTCATAAAGGGGCGCTAGCAACTCCTAACTTTATGAAGCGCGCGTTTAACAAGTAATACTTTACCTACTAGGCAGGCAATAAAAAACCCAGACTAAGTCTGGGTTTTTTGTCTTTTTTCGTTTACCAAATTACTTGTGGTATTTGCCGCTGAATTCGTGCACAGCATTAATAAACACACCTGCATTTTCAGGATCTACATCAGGTGTAATACCATGACCAAGGTTAAATACGTGGCCAGACCCTTCACCAAACCCAGCAAGAATTGATTGCACTTCTTCACGAATACGCTCAGGTGTACCATGTAACATCGCGGGATCCATGTTGCCCTGTAATGCCACCTTATCGCCAACACGACGTTTTGCATCAGCAATATCAATCGTCCAATCCAGACCAATCGCATCACACCCGGTCGCGGCGATAGCTTCAATCCACTGACCGCCATTTTTAGTAAATAGCGTTACAGGCACTTTACGCCCATCGTGATCGCGGATCAGTCCGTCTACGATTTTATGCATGTACTGTAAAGAGAACTCTTTGTAATCACGTGGGCTAAGTACCCCACCCCATGAATCAAATACCATGAGTGATTGTGCACCCGCTTTCACCTGCGCATTTAAATAGTCAATCACTGAATCAGCCAGTTTATCTAGCAACAGGTGTAGAGTTTGTGGCTCAGCAAATGCCATTTTCTTAATTTTACCGAAAGTTTTGCTGCTACCACCTTCAACCATGTAAGTTGCAAGCGTCCAAGGTGACCCCGAGAAACCAATTAGTGGTACTTCACCTTTTAGTTCTCGACGAATGGTACTTACCGCATTCATAACATATCCCAACTCGTCTGTAGGGTCGATATTTGGGATGTTTTTTACATCTTGTAGCGAGCTAATTGGCCGTTCAAATTTAGGGCCTTCTCCAGTTTCGAAATATAAACCCAGTCCCATCGCATCAGGAATGGTCAAAATATCACTGAACAAGATTGCCGCATCTAGCGGATAACGACGCAACGGCTGCAAAGTAACCTCGCAAGCAAGCTCAGCATTTTTGCATAGACTCATAAAGTCACCAGCTTGTGCACGGGTTGCACGATATTCAGGTAAGTAGCGCCCAGCTTGACGCATCATCCAAACTGGCGTGACATCAACTGGCTGTTTCATCAACGCACGTAAATAACGATCGTTTTTCAATTCGCTCATAGCGTATCTCGATTCCAATGCTTTAAAAATTGCGCAGATTGTATCACTATCTTGGCCCTCACTCTATCTAAACCAAAGCGCAAAATCGTGTAACTATGATCTAGATTAAACTGCCCATAACTCAAAATGTTAGAAAAATTGTACTGAAATTAGGCAAAAATCATGTGTGAGGGTATTTACAACGAGGGTAAAAACTTGCTATAAAAATGCCGCGTTACAAAAATAACAACAAAACACCTTTATAATAATAACAATAATAGTTATCAACTAGCTAAACTGCATTCAAACCACCTTCAAGGTGGTTTTTTCTTTTTTATAACCCCAAAAGCGGAACTCATTAAAAATCATATAGTTAATTTGTTTTTAGATAATAAAAATAAAAATAGGTTGACCTTTGCAGCAGATTTCCTTTTTATAGAGTAAAACAATCCGCAATAGGAGATCACTATGCTTTCGAGGTTAGAACAAGCCCAAGAAAAGTGGGGAGGCAGCCATAGTGTTATTGATGCATGGTTAGCAGAGCGACAAGAATTATTACTGCAATACTGTAAAATTGCGGGTTTTTCTCCTTATGACAAAAAAGATCATGCATTACCCGATCAACTGCAAATCCAGTCATTTTGTCAGATACTCATGGATTATTTGTCTGCAGGTCATTTTGAAATTTACGACAACCTAGTAGAGGCTTGCGAAGAGAAAGGCCCTGATAGTGCTAAACTTGCTCAAGCACTGTACCCACGTATTGCTGATACTACTGATGTAGCTTTAGACTTCAACGATAAATACGCTGAGAATTCACAAGAGCAGGTATTAAGAGACTTTGACCGTGACCTGTCGAATTTAGGCGAAGTGCTAGAATTACGTTTTGAATTAGAAGATGAGTTAATCGATAACTTATACGCAAATCACACTGATTAGTGACTGATAAGCTGCGGACGTATTCAGACACTAAAAAAGGGCCATTGGGCCCTTTTTTCGTACTTTTAACTGTTGCGTATTATTCAGCTTCAGCTTTTTTCTCGTCTTCTTGGATCTCAAGTAGCTCAACTTCAAAAATCAATGTTGAATTAGCAGGGATCTTGCCTAAGTTACGCTCACCGTAGCCAAGCTCAGGTGGAATGGTGAACTTGAACTTAGAGCCAACAGGCATTAACTGTAAACCTTCAGTCCAACCTTTGATAACTTGACGTAGACCAAAGCTTGCTGGTTGATTACGTGCATAAGAGCTATCAAACTCAGTGCCATCTAACAATGTGCCTTTGTAGTGTACTTTAACGTGATCAGTGTCAACTGGCTTTTTGCCTTCACCTTCAGTAAGTACTTCGTATTGAAGGCCAGATTCAGTGACAACTACACCGTCTTTCTTCGCGTTTTCAGCAAGGTATTTCTCACCTTCAACTTTGTTTTGCTCAGCTTCTAGTTTTACTTTTTCAGCTTGCTTCTCACGTACTGACGTGTCTAATGCTGTTAATACTTCGCGAATTTTCGCTTCATCAAGCTGTGCTTTACCTGCAAGCGCATCTTCAAAGCCACGCATTAATAGCGCTTGGTCAAGCTCAATACCAAAGCTGCTTTTATCTTCCAAGTCTTTTTGTAAGAAATTACCTACTGAAGCACCAATACCATAGGCTTGTTGCTGAGCTTCAGTTTCTAGTTTTAGTTCTGCAGGTTTTTCTTCTGCTTTTTGGTTACATGCAGCCAGTGCTAACACTGATGCTGCCACCAAAGACAGTTTAATCGTCTGTTTCATTCTCTCTCTCCGACAGGTCTGTCGACCGTCTGTTAATATTATATTAATGGTTAAAGCTGTGTAGCCACATTATCATTCATCACTAAATATGCCAAATTGTATAGCACTTTGGCAGATATTTAATGTTTTCTGTGACTTGTAGCGACTTTGCGGCAACGATACGCTACTATCAAACTGATACTATCAATAAACTGTGTCGATTTTTATAGTCTAACCCAGTGAAATTCACAGCGTTAAGGGGAAATGCCCATTTTATGCTCAAACTCCATCGTTTATGGCTGCTTTTTGTCTGTATACTGCTAAGCAGCTGTACTCCAGCCGATAAAAAAGCCGATTTTACCGTTGAGCATGCAGCACGAGGCGCATTTGCTGCCGCCATTTCACATGATGGTCGTTACAGTTTAGTGTCATCCGTAGAACATGGTGTCAGTCTTTGGGACAATCAAGTCCATGGCTTAAAATATCAGTGGCAACAATCCAAGCCCGATGGCAATTTAGTTCATTCTCTTGCTATCGCCTATGACAACAGCGTGGCTGTTACCGCAGAAAACGAAACCTTCGCAGTTTGGAGCATCACAACTGGTAAAAACCTAGGCTATTACCAAATCCAAACAGGTACCATCAGAGACATTGCCATTAGCAATCAGGGCCGCTATGTGCTTTATGGACGCAGTGACAATGTGGTCGTGCATCTGGACTTAGAAAGCGGAAGACGTATAGAGTTCCTCGGTCATCAAGAAAAAATTAACTCTATCGCCTTATCCCCCAACGGACACTTTGCACTGACGGGGGCAAATGACTACAGCGCATACTTTTGGGATACCAGAACAGGACAAGTGATCCACCGCTTTAACCACCCAAGCCGAGTAACGAAAGTCGCGCTTGATGCAACGGGTCAATATGCTTTTACCGCTGATAGCCTAAAAAAAGCCAGCATTTGGCAACTGGCTTCGGGTGATCTTGTTTCACAATTGCAGTATATTGCGCGGCAGAAAATATTTAGCGCAGTACGCTTTAATCAAGCTGGCACTTTACTCGCCACGGGCGCGCCAAATAGAGAGCTTACTCTATGGCGCGTTGCAGACGGTGAAAAGCTTGGCCTATGGAAAGTGCAGCCACGCGAAGGCAGCCGCCCAAAATCAGCAGTTGTGTTCGATGTCACATTTGTTGAGCAAGACACAGCCCTAATGGCGGAAAGTTCAAGCGGGCTATTAGAGCGTTTTAATCAAGTGGAGTCCCGATGACAGAGTTAGAAAATCGCGTTATGGAGCTTGAAGCCAAGGTGGCCTTTCAAGACGATACCATTGAAACCCTCAATGATGAACTCAAGACTCATCAACAAAGGCTTGCAAGAATGCAACGGCAAATAGAGTTATTAGGTGAAAAGATCAAAGAGAGCCAAGAAGAAGGCCTGATGCCTCAGCACCAAGAGCCTCCCCCCCCGCATTACTAACGTTAAGCCAGAGTTACTCTGGCTTAAACACTCCTATCACTTGCTCAAAGTGGCGAGTCGATGCTTGAACGGCTTCCTTAGGTTGAGTCATCACATGGCCACACTTAACACATTCTACTTTTTCAACATCGTGCTCTTTAAATAGCATCATCACATCAAGCTCTTTACACTCAGGGCACGATGCCCCAGCAATAAAACGTTTTTTCTGTCTCACGGCTTTGCCCCTACTACACTATTAAGCCAATCTCGAATTGTGTTCATTTTAACCTAAAGCAACATCTATAGATACGATTGTAAGCACTGAACAGCCCAATAAGTACGACAGTGCTGACTTATATACCAACCTTCATGTTATGATTACCTACATTCGGGTTTAACAACAAAGCATTATGATCCAGCTGTCTGATATTGAATTATTGCGTGGCACCAAAAGCCTATTGAAAAATGCCAGCGCCACTTTATTTCCTGAGCATAAAGTGGGCCTAGTGGGAGCCAATGGCTGCGGAAAATCTTCCCTGTTTGCACTATTAAAGGGCGAATTAACACTGGATGCCGGTGAGTTTCTCATCCCAAAAGACTGGTCGATAGCCTCAGTAAAACAGGAAACGCCCGCGCTAGATATCAGTGCTTTGGATTATGTACTACAAGGCCACCCTGAATATTACCAATGTAGAGTGGCACTGCAACAAGCCGAACAAGCGCAAGATGGTGCTAAGCAAGCACAAGTTCACCAACAGCTAGAGCTCATGAAAGGCTACAGCATTGAAGCTAAAGCAGGTGAACTGCTACATGGTTTGGGCTTTAGCAATGAGCAGATAAGCCACCCTGTGAGCGCTTTTTCTGGGGGCTGGCGAATGCGCTTAAACTTAGCGCAGGCACTTATCCGTGACGCAGACTTATTGCTACTCGATGAGCCGACAAACCACTTGGACTTGGATGCGGTTTATTGGCTAGAGCGATTTTTGCGCGCCTACACAGGCACCTTGGTGCTGATCTCTCACGACAGAGAGTTTTTAGATGCGGTAGTGGATCAAATCTGGCACATAGAGCAACAGAAAATTAATGTCTACAAGGGCCATTATTCTCAGTTCGAGCGCCAAAAAGCAGAGCGAATGGCGCAGCATCAGGCTCTATTTGAAAAGCAACAGGAGCAGATTGCTCACTTAGAAAAGTTTATTACGCGCTTCAAGGCCAAAGCCAGTAAGGCTAAACAGGCGCAAAGCCGTGTTAAAGCGCTGGAGCGTATGGAAAAGCTAGCACCCGCTCATGCCGACTCACCATTTGACTTTGAGTTTGCCGAGCCCACAGCCTTGCCCAATCCGCTGATGACATTGGACGGTGCTCAGGCAGGCTACGGCGATGTGACCGTGCTCAACAAAATCAAATTAAATTTAGTACCCGGCAGTCGTATTGCTTTACTCGGCCGCAACGGTGCGGGTAAATCAACCTTGATAAAGTTGCTTGCCGGAGAGCTTAGTCCGCAAGCAGGTGACGTCTTTACTCATCAGGGTTTAAGAATTGGTTACTTTGCACAGCATCAGTTGGAGTCTTTAGATCTCAGTGCCAGTGCAGTCACGCATATTCAGCGTTTAGACCCCAAAGCCAGTGAGCAATCTCTGCGCGACTTTTTAGGAGGGTTTGCGTTTAACGGCGACAGAGCGCTTGAACCTGTAGCACCGTTTTCTGGTGGCGAGAAAGCCAGGCTTGTACTTGCTATGCTGGTGTATCAAAAGCCTAACCTCTTATTACTTGATGAACCAACCAACCATTTGGATCTAGAAATGCGCCATGCTTTAGTCATGGCGCTTCAGGGTTTTGAAGGGGCCATGGTTACCGTCTCGCACGATCGCCATATGTTGAAAAATACCGCCGATGAATACTATTTGGTAGACAATGGTGAGGTAACACAATTTGGCTATGACCTTGATGCCTACTATCAATGGCTATTAAACGCCAACAAGGAAGCGAGTAAAAAACCAGAGACCGAAACCAAGGCCCACTCCAGTAGCAACCGCAAAGAGCAAAAACGCCTTGAAGCAGAATTTCGCAAGTCGGTGCAGCCACTGAAAAAAGAAATCGAAAAGCTTGAAAAATCTCTCGATAAATATTCAGATCAACTATCAACAATAGAGCAACAGTTGGCAAACAACGACTTATATCAAGAGGAAAACAAAGCCCAGCTGACTGAGCTACTTGCACAGCAGGCAAAGATTACGCCACTACTCAACGACGTCGAAGAGTCACTTCTGCTCGCTTTGGAAGAACTCGAAGAAAAGCAAACCTCATTTGAGCAAAGCCTTGAGTTATGAAGCAGTTAAGTGAGCAGGCTTTTTGGGAGTTTTCATGCCAGCTGTATCAGCAAGGGAATACGCAAAACACCTTGCTGATGCTGCAAAATGAGCGCCAGAAAAATATCAATCTGTGCCTGCTATTACTTTACCTAGAAAAATTACAGTTACAGATAAGTGAGCCTGATATCGCTCACTTAACAGTGCTTTGTCAGCAGTTAGACACTCTATTGTTGGCACCACATAGGGCGATAAGAGCAAACCTTAAACAAAGCTACTCACAACACGCTCACTATCAAACACTTCGTAAACAGCTATTACAAAGCGAGCTACAGCTTGAGCGCTTGCAACAAGCAGAGCTGCTTAGACTCACTCAGCAACTTTCATTGCAACCGCTCACCCTTAGTCAAAACCTGTCACTGTACCTCAATAAATACGATGCTACTTTGTTGCTACAAAGCCTAACTGACGGAAAATCATGATCTCGATCAAGGTCTTACTGGCCATAAAACTCGTGCGTTTAGAAACTTGATCTCGATCATATCAGCCGTCCTAAAGGAGGGCTAAGATTACTACATCGACAAGTTAGGAGGCCGCAGCCATGAACGTATTCTTCAGAGATTTTTTTAGTGACCCAGTACTATTTCTCTCTTTTGGGATCTTAGGCACAGTGATTGGGCTATGTGTCTTCTACGTTTATTACTTTGTTAAAAAAGTACAAGAGGCTGAAGTACCTCATTAGTAGGGAAGTCATTCTCAAGCTGTGAGTAGATACAGCAGAACTATAAGTTCCCCCAGCAGTAAAAAAATTAAGCACGACGCACAAAGCACCTTACTAACCTAGTTAGTCGGGTGCTTTTTATTTTGTATGACTTAGCTCAATGCAGCCCCATATCGCCTGTACCTGTTATCCTAAGCAGAGGTTTGCTAAACTTTACTTCCCTTTGATTGTAAGACGCTTTATGGACTATTTATTCAACAGCGCATGGTGGATGCGCAATCGACACGCGCAAACAATTCTGCCGCGCTTTTTTCGCCCGTTGCAAAAAGTACCGGTACAGTTTGAAGAGCTAACTACCCCTGATGGTGACTTTTTAGAGCTCGCATGGGCACAGGAAAAACGTCCAGATGCGCCGCTGGCCATTATTTTACATGGTCTAGAGGGCAACATTAACAGCTTTTACGCCAAAGGTATGCTCAAGGCTTTAACACGCAGTGGCTTTGATGCCGTACTAATGCACTTTCGCAATTGTTCTCGCGCAGCCAATAAATTACCCAGAGCCTATCACAGTGGTGAAACATCAGATCTTGGATTTCTTATCCACACCTTAAAACAGCGCTTTGTTGACAGACCGCTATACGCGGTTGGCTTTTCTTTAGGTGGAAATGTTCTGGCTAAGTATTTGGGCGAGCAGCGTCAGCATAGTGGCTTGCAAGGTGCCGCGGTAATTTCCGCGCCACATCATCTATCTTCCTCATGTCAGGTGATCAGAAAAAGTTGCTATGGGCTATATCAAAAATACCTGCTCGATAGAATGAAACGTTCATTCTCACGCAAACTAGATACCATTGCGGATGTACTCGCCGTCAATGAACAGCAATTGCACGCTATCAATGACCTGTGGCAATTTGATAATTTAATCACCGCACCGCTGCATGGTTTTGACGGCGCGGAAGATTACTACACACAAGCTAGCGCACAGAACTACCTGAAGCATATCGTGACACCCACGCTGTTGATCCACGCACAAGATGACCCAATGCTATCATCACAGGCTGTACCACAATCCGAGCAAGTCAGTGATAGTGTGACTTTAGCAGTGTCTCGCAAGGGCGGCCACGTTGGTTTTATCTCGGGTAACAACCCTTTCAAACCTGAGTTTTGGCTGGAAAAAGCCGTTCCCCATTACTTCAATTCATTGTCAGCAAAGAGCCATGTATGATCATTCCTTATCAACAACTTGATACAACCACACTTAATAACCTGATTGAGCACTATGTGCTGCGCGAAGGCACCGACTATGGTGAACAGGAATTTTCAACAGAAGCAAAAGTAGAACATGTTAAAGCGCAATTGAAATCTGGTGAAGCCTTGATCGTGTATTCGGAGTTACATGAGTCTGTCAATATTGTCTCAAAGGCGCAATTTCAGGCGATGCAAGACGAGGATTACTCTGAATATCAGTAACTGGTCGCAGAGCGTTTAGCCTGCTGGCAATTTCAGTTATAGTCTAGGTAAATCCAGAATAACTTAAGGCAGGCTCATGACATTACGTTTTACTCTTTGCGCTCTTGCTTTGTCGGCTTTGACCGCACAAGCGCAAGATTATCAAGCATCAGAACGCGCACATAGGATAGCGCAAAAAAGCATCCTAATTGATACCCACATTGACGTACCTTATCGACTAGAAGACAAGTGGGATGATGTGAGTAAGGCTACCGAAGGTGGTGACTTCGATTATCCAAGAGCCGTTAAAGGTGGCTTGAACGCACCTTTTATGTCTATTTACATCCCTGCTCACCTTGAGTTTGAAGGCCAAGGTAAAAGCTACCAACTGGCTAACCAGCTTATTGATGGAATGGAAGCCCTTGCATTTAGAGCACCAGACAAGTTCGCCGTCGCTTACTCCAGTAAAGACATTTTTACCCACTTCAAGCAAGGCAAAATGTCCATTGCGATGGGTATGGAAAATGGCTCTCCCATTGAAGGAGATCTCAAAAACTTAAAACACTTTTTTGATAGAGGTGTGCGTTACATTACTTTAGCCCACTCTCAAAGTAATCATATTTCAGATTCTTCATACGATATTCGTCGCAAGTGGAAGGGGTTAAGCCCTTTTGGTAAAGAGCTGGTTGTAGAAATGAACAAAATTGGCATGTTAGTCGATGTGTCACATATTTCTGATGCTGCATTTTATCAAGTTATGGAGCTGTCTAAAGTGCCAGTCATCGCATCGCACTCATCACTGAGAAAGTACACGCCGGGCTTTGAGCGTAATATGGACGATGACATGCTCAAAGCGCTGAAAAAGAACGGCGGTGTCATTCAGATTAACTTTGGTTCAAGCTTCGTCACCTCCAGCGCCCAAAACTGGTATAAAAAGCGTGACAATGCAGCGCAGCGAGAAGACTTCATCAAAGACAATCCATTCCCATTTGCAACTCTTGAGCAGGTCCTAGATCACATAGATCACGTGGTTAAACTCATTGGCATTGACCATGTAGGTATTGGCTCTGACTATGATGGTGTAGGTGACTCTCTACCTGTGGGATTAAAAGACGTATCAAGCTACCCAAATCTAATTCAAGGCTTGCTAGATAGAGGCTACAGTGAAGTAGATATTAAGAAAATCTTATCCGGCAACACATTGCGAGTTTGGAAACAAGCCGAGGAATACGCGGCGCAATTCTAGTCCTACCAAGCAAAGCGCTGTTGCGCTTTGCTTCTGTCCATTTATACCTCACCATCACAACAAAACCACTCCTGTCAAAACTTGCTGTTCAACCAAGAAACAATTTCCAAAGCGATAAAGAGTGAACCGACGACTGTCTGAATACAGGAAGTGGTTGCGGGAGCTGCAACTTATGAAAAGTGAACCGACGACTGACTAAATACAAGAAGTGGTTGCGGGAGCTGTAACTTATGAAAAGTGAACCGACGACTGACTAAATACAAGAAGTGGTTGTGGGAGCTGTAACTTATGAAGAGTGAACCGACGACTAACTAAATACAAGAAGTGGTTGCGGGAGCTGTAACTTATGAAAAGTGAACCGACGACTGACTAAATACAAGAAGTGGTTGCTGGAGCTGTAACTTATGAAAAGTGAACCGACGACTAACTAAATACAAGAAGTGGTTGCGGGAGCTGTAACTTATGAAGAGTGAACCGACGACTGACTAAATACAAGAAGTGGTTGTGG
>NZ_JAKFZQ010000029.1:0-44393 GCF_021654245.1 Pseudoalteromonas sp. MMG022
AAGTTACTTTTGATGTAAATTTCGGGAGTCTATTTATTTCTCTAGCTTTTAAAGTTTTTATTTTTGGAGAAATAAAAAGTTGTAGCCAATTTTTTGACTAAGAATAGAAAAGAGGTGTTCAGGTTAAAAACGCAAGTCTCTGTCATCCTAACGAGTAGTTTAATCAAGCTAATAATTCCCTTTAATTAGTTATATACTTTTTATCAGTTTGTTTCTTATTGTTCAACAGTTATTTTCATTTTTTACCTTTCGCTAATGACCCCCCAAACATTTCTAGCTATTGGTGGTTGCATTTTTGTTTATTTTGTTTTTTCAAACACTTACTTTTTGTGGCTACAGCTTGATAAAGATAACATGTTCAGTGACCTAAAGTGACAGCGCTAAGTGAGCAGTCGTATTATCATTGTTATTTTTATAAAAACAGTTCTCGGTTATTCTGCGTAGGTCAAACGCGCTGAGTATAAAATTATTTATAACCTGTACCTATGACCATTTCAATGAGTGGTAGGCACTATGTGTTGTTTAAAATGCCGATGGAATATGAAAGGGCGGACTAATAAAGTTATAAAAATTATTTTTGTTAAAGCGCTGAACTCACCACTTGAATAGTGAGGGGCACTATCACTCTCTTTGAAACCTAATTTCAGTTCTTTAGTTTATGAGGGGCTATTCTCTTAATACTCTGTGTATTTTCTTGTGTTATGCTGTAATTTATTCTTAATTAATAATTGCTTAGTATTTGTATATGTCGTTGTATAAAGTGTTTTTCAGTCTCTGCTTATCATTGATTTTTACTGTCTCTTTACCTGCAAAATCAGCGCAATCCATAACACCTGTGACAATTGTTCAAACTATAAAAGATGGGGTAGGTAAGTATGATGGGTTGGACAACCCCAGACAAATCAAATTATCGAAAGATAGAAACACAGCTTATGTGCTAAGCGGAGACGATAATGCGTTGTCGGTATTTAACATTAACCACAAGCAAGCGCTATCACAAAGTTACCTTGTTAAAAGTAACAAACAAGCGGGTATTTACTTAGAAGGCGCTTCGAGCTTAGCGGTGTTGGATGATAGTAACCGTTTGGCTGTGGTCAGTTTTTATAATGGCGCACTCACATTATTTGCGCAAAATGACATCCAGCCATTAACACCTTTAACAGTGATCAGCGACCACTTAGCGCCAACGCTAGTTTTTAAAAGTACAGACTCCTTGGCAGACAAAGATAACTTTGGTTTATTGGGTGCGTGGGATATAGCAAAAAGCCGCGATGAAAACAGTTGTTTGTTGCCAGTTACAAAAGTGACGCGATAGCGATTTTTAACATCACCAGTGATGGGGTTAAGTTCGCCCATAAAGTGCATAAGTTGGCAAAACAACCAAAGGGGTTGGGCAATCCCGTTGGCATTGCTGTGTCAAATGCAAACGATAGGGTGTTTATACTTGGATATGAGGGAAATATTCTCATCGTCTACCATAAAGACACGCATGGTCAGCTGACATTCAAACAGCAGCTGGAAAACACGCCAACACAACCAAGGTTGTTCAATAAACCGCAAAAGTTACTGTTATCGGCAGATGCAAAAATGGTCTATGTTGCCAATTCCGCGGGGTCATCAATTTCAGTTTTTTCTCTTAAAAATGATGCGTATACCTTTATTCAATCGGTCTTTCATGAAGACTTAAATGGAGCTGGCAGCTTATTGCTGTCTCACGATGGTAAACGACTCTATGCAGCAGGTGAGCAAGATACTGGTTTTGTCCAGTTTAATGTTGAGCCGGATGGCTCGTTGCACTTTGCAAACCGTTATAATTCAAAAGAGCAGACTATTCACAGCGTTTCTTCAATGGTGGAACTGTTGAACGATAAGTTACTGGTAATGGTTTCAGCCAAGGCAGATGCGCTACATGTTGTTGAGTTGCCAAAGCAATGACGCCACAAGTTAGCAGTTTTACACACCCTTGATATTGTACAGCAGCGACGTTGGTAAAATTGGTTAAACGACTCAATTAAGCGTCGTTCAACGTATTACACTGTATATTGTAAGCAAAAAATGGTATTGAGCTTGTATTAATAATAATAAAAAACCAGATACCTATTACACTAAATGGGTTGCCTTTTTCCCGTTACCAATGGAGTTTGTCATGAAAAAAGCGAGCTTAGTAAGCTTAGCCGTACTTTTTGCCCTTGCTGGGTGCTCATCAGAAAGTGCCCAAACTAGTTCCGGTTCAACTGTCGCCCAAAGCACAACTGAAGTTGCCAACACATTGAGCACCGATGCGGTTAACGAAGTAGTGGACCAATACACAAAAACTTTCATCACTCATCAACCTGCTTTAGCAACATCGCTAAAACTTTCACCTGAGCAATATGGTGAATATGCCTCTAGATTACCTAATTACTCTTTAGCGGGTATGCAAGCGCTACAAATTGACATGAACAAGGCGGCAAAGCAGTTAAAACAATTGCAGAGTCTACCGCTGAATGAAGATGAAATGTTGCATGTGAAAGTGAATGAGGTATTGGCGAGATATTATGCCGGTCACAGTCAATTCTCAGCTGGCTATATTGACACGTGGGGTGGCCATTTACCATATATCATTAATCAGTTGTCTGGCCCGTTAGTGGATCTTCCTAATATCCTCAAAGATCAGCATGGGGTTGAATCAGAGCAAGATGCTAAAGATTATATAGCCCGACTCGATGCCTTTGCTAAAGTGGTAGAACAAGTGCGCTCAAAAGCGAATGCTGATGCAAAAAAAGGAGTTATTTTACCTAAACCTTTGTTTGCGAATACGTTAGGTTATTTAAACAACTTTACCGCACTGGATGCGCCAAAGCACCCACTGGTAGTGTCGTTTGCTGACAAGTTGGATGCAGTTGCAGAGCTGTCCCAAGAAGCTAAGCTGGCTTTGGTCGAACAAGCAACGGCTATTGTGAACGACAAAATTTACCCAGCATTTGCGAGAGTGACCGAGGATATGCTGGTGCTAGAGAGTAAAGCGCCCGAAAAGGTAGGGATCTGGGCACAGCCAAACGGCGAGGCCTATTATCAACACGCGATTACCTATCTTGCTGATTCTGACATGAGCGCTGAGCAAATCCACAATGTTGGTTTACAAGAAGTTGAGCGTATTACACAACGTATGGATGAGATCCTAAAAGCCAATGGCTACAATGAAGGTTCTGTTGGCGATAGAATGAAGCAGCTTAATGAAGAAGCGCGCTTTTTATATGAAGACAGTGATGAAGGGCGTGAAAAGTTGCTGACCTTCTTACGTGGTGAAATTGAAACCATTAACAAAAGAGCACCTGAGTTATTTTCTACGCTACCACCGCAAAAAGTGGAAGTAAAACGTATTCCAAAAGCCGTTGAAGCAGGTGCACCAGGTGGTTACTACAACGGTCCATCACTCGATGGTAGTCGTCCTGGGATATTTGCAATTAACTTAAAAGATATGAAAGCTGTGCCGAGTTTTGCAATGAAAACTTTGACCTACCATGAGGCGGTTCCTGGGCATCATTTTCAAATTGCGTTGAATATGTTGCAAACGGATATTGGTCTGATGCGTCAAAATGCGTCATTCAATGGCTACATTGAAGGCTGGGCACTGTACTCAGAGCTGGTTGCCTATGAAATGGGCATGTATGAAAATGACCCATTTGGCGATTTAGGCCGCTTGCAAGCAGAAGTATACCGCGCTGCACGTTTGGTTGTGGATACGGGACTACATCATAAAAAATGGACACGTCAGCAGGCCATAGAATACTTTGCTGAGGCTACGGGCACCGCTATGAGTGACGTGACTGCAGCGATTGATCGCTATATAGCATGGCCGGGACAAGCATTGGGCTATAAATTGGGTATGTTAAAGCTCGTTGAATTGCGTAGCATGGCTAAAGATGCACTAGGCGATAAATTTGATATAAAAGCGTTCCATGATCTAATTTTGCTAAAGGGTGCGCGTCCACTCGCACTGGTTGAAGAAGATGTTAAACGCTGGATTGAGAAGCAAAAACAAGCTTAATTGCGGCGTTTCACCAATTTTATATTAGGGGGCGCAAGCCCCCTTTGTTGTGTATTGAATCAAGGAAATAAACATGAATCGTTTTGTATTTATGGCAGCGACGATGCTTGCAGCTAGCGTTCACGCTAATGTAGCTGATACCAGTGTGAAAACCGCCGAGTATGCAGTTAATAATTACCATCAAGCGCAGATCCATACGCTTGCTAATCTGGTGTCGTTTCCTACGGTAAATAAAGATGGCATAGAAACTCCTGACAACCCAGACTTTATCGGGTTTAAACAACTGCTTAAGATGAAAGCTGCACAGCTTGGTTTGGACTATCAAGACGAAGGCCATACGGTACTGATTGGCTTGGGCAAGCAAGCGCAAAAGGTTACGGTCGTAACGCACGGAGATGTACAGCCTGCGGACCCTAAAAAATGGCAAAAAAGTCCATTTCACTTAGATTCAACAACGGAGCCTGGCAAGCTGATAGCGCGTGGGACTGAAGATGATAAGGGTCCGATAGCAACCGCGCTTTACGCAATGAAAGCAATTAAAGATCAAGGTGTTGAGCTTAACAATCGCATAGAACTAATGATCTATTTGGCCGAAGAGTCAGACTGGGAACCGCTAAAAGCATTCATGAAAAGCTATGAGCAGCCAAAGTATGCCATAACCATTGATGCCAGTTACCCCGTTGTGGTTGCCGAAAAAGGTTGGAGCTTGGTCGAACCCACATTTAGAGGTGAATCGGCACGTACGGGCGTATATGTAAGTGAGTTGACTGGCGGCGCATTTAAGAGCCAGATCCCTGAAGACGCAAGCGTAATCGTGCATAATGCACCGGCGGCACTTATCGAGCAGTTGCAGGCACAGGCCGAATCTTTGAGCGAGGTTAAAGTGTCTTTTACACCACAAACTCAGGGTGTCAAGGTGACTGTCAAAGGTATATCAGCCCACTCGTCTGAGCCTGAAGCGGGTGTTAACGCAATTGCTCACCTTGCTCAATTGTTCAGTGGCGTGAACCTCGAAGCGAACGCAGATGGTCAGGCTGTCACCTTTATCAATCAGCTTATTGGGACTGGCTTGTATGGCCAACAATTTGGTGAAATAGCTTATAGCCACGAGTTTATGGGTCCCATGACGGTTGCACCGACACTGCTGACACGTCAAGGCAATGACATTGTCTTATCTGTTAATTTACGTCGACCGGTGGGCAAGCAAGCGCAATTGCTGAAGCAGCAAATTAACCAAGCCATTGATAATTGGCAGCAAACCAACCAAGTGACGTTGCACAATGTTGAGGTTGAGTTAGGTGAACCTATGCTATTGGACAACGCGCCACATGCTCAAAAACTGTTGGATATCTTTAAACACTATACCAACGATCAGAGTGCGAGTTTTGTGTCAATCGGTGGGGGGACTAATGCTAAGTTATTTGACAATGCAGTCAGTTTTGGCCCATCCATGCCTGGTAAAAAGTATACCGGCCACTCTGAACATGAATATATCACTGTAGATCAGCTTGAACTGAATTTACGTATGTATACAGCAATGATGATTGAACTGGGTAACATGTAAAGTTTATCAGTAAGTTATGAATGCGGCAGCACGATTGTCGCATTCATATGTCGCTTTTACGAGGCATATATGGAATTTAAAATACGTAAAGCAAAGCACAGCGATATTGCACAAATAAGCGCGCTGATTGAGGAATCAGCGCGTAAGTTGGCATGCGAGAAGTATAGCAAAGCACAGATTGAAGGCGCGCTAAAAAATGCATGGGGAGTAGACTCTCAACTTATTATTGATTGCACCTACTTTGTTGTGGAATGTGGCCAGATATTGGTTGCATGTGGCGGCTGGAGTTACCGAAAAACGCTATTTGGCACCGATAAGGAACAAAATAGAAGCGCAGAAGTGCTAAACCCAGAGTTTGATGCTGCTAAGATCAGGGCATTTTTTGTTAAACCCGACTTCGCTCGCAAAGGCATAGCTTCCATGATTATGAGCGCTTGTGAAAGTGAAGTAAAAGCAAGAGGGTTTCGTGCTCTGGAGTTGATGGCGACATTACCGGGTATACCGTTATACAAGCGCCATGGATTTGTTACCGGTGGCGAGATTACTTACCCGCTGGACAATGGTGAAAGTATTCAGTTTGTACCAATGAGAAAAAAATTAGTAAGTAACTCAATAGACTAGGGGAGTTCACTCCCTTTTCCCTCACATACTTATGCATTCGATTAGCACATTACAAGAATTTCAGATGATGGTGTGTCTCATTATCTCAAAATGAATAACAACCAAGCTCGTCTCAATATGTTTACCTAAATTTTTAACCTTCTTTTATAACAACATGGGCTATTTAAACTCAAAAGTAGCATCTTAATTGTTGCTATTTGTGCACTTATTTGGGGTGTTTTTAGAGGTGGTAATAAAGTGCTAAATAACTATCTTTGTAACCTAAGATAGTGAAAAATTATTATTTTTCTTGTTGTTTTCAAAGTGTTTTCTACAGTCAATCAGTAGGTTATGAAAAAATTCATAAAGCGTGTAATAACGTGTAATTGTTTTGTTGAACATTCTAGTTACACTATTTTTACTTTAAAACGCTGTTTATTCGTAACCACATGGATGAGCGATTCTTGCTGGAAGGACCTTGTGATTGATTTAGCCTTACGTTTTGTCGAGCAACAACTTAACCAAACATTACGAACAAAGTTTGCCCTCGATAGTGACATCGTGATTATGAACCATTTGGTCGAGTCAAATGGTACACCGCCGCTTGCCAATCAAAACAAATTGGTTATCACGTTAATCAATTTGGAACATGAAACGAATAAACAGTTTTATGGCGGTCAGCAAGCCGTGCAATCCAAGCAGATCAAGCAGCTACAGCCAACAACACGATTCAACTTGGATATATTATTGACGGCTCATTTTGACTCATACAATGAAGCGTTGAAATTTTTAAGCGCCTCAGTCGCTTTCTTCCAAGCCTACCCCACTTTGACGAAAAAAGATTTTCCGAATATGCCGTCGGATTTGGTTCAACTGCAGTTTGAAATTGAAAACTCGCCTTATACGCAAACGCATAATTTATGGAGTGCGTTGGGGGCGAAATATCAACCATCGATCATCTATAAAATACGTCATGTGGCGGTGCAGTCATTGCAAGTGACTGGCAGTGTGGGTGCTGTAACGGATGTAGCTAGTGAGGCATCACTGTAATGTTTACGCTTTTTCGTCTAACTCTTGAGCACAGCTATTTTGCTGATAATCAATGGCGAAATGCACAACTTCAGGCGTCTCCTTCGACCCAGCACTGGTTGAACCGTTATCAAATGTCATTGCACCAAGAAGACTCCTCGTGGTGTTTGTATGGCAACCAAAACACCTCTAAAGATGACTTTTTGCACTACTTGAGCCACAACCAAGAGGTAGCGGCACTGGAGTTTTGGATATTGCAGCCGCTGAGCGAGTTTGTAACTTTTACTGATTTGCCAATGGATTGGAAAGGCATACTGCTACTTGACAGTAGCAAAACAGCCCCCTCATCTGATGGACAAGAGGCGGTTTTATTGACCAGTAGCGCATCACAAGGCGCTTTGCAAGGGGGCTTTGTCAAGCAGGCCATCGCAAAGGTTGTTTTCAATATTAGTGATTTAATGCGTACTGAGCACTATCGCTTAAGCTTATTGGCACGTTCAACTCAGTGGGTATATCACTTTATCCAGCGCGGACAGACGCGCTTATCTCATCCGCAGTTAATCGACAAGCTAAATGAGGTTTCATTTTCAAAACCCCATGCATATACCACTCAAGACGGAGAGGTTGCTTGGCTCAGTGACAGCAAAGAGTTCAACTTGCCCTTGAAGCAAGTGCCAGAGCCTCGTTTTGAACTGGTCGATACTCAACATTTAGACAAGGTAGGCGAACACTATATTAAACGTACTGTGATCAGTGCGTTACCTGCGCCAAGGTGCGACCAATTGTTCCTAGGAACACAGCAAGACTTTAATGAGATGAGCTCGATGCGCGTGCAGTCTCATATGTATGTTTATTTCTAGGTTGCTTAGCCATTGAGTGACACTAGTATCAAGCTCAATGGCTTGATTAGGGTTAATCCATCTGACGGGTTTTACTCAAAAAAATGGCATGTGAAATACCGTAAAACAACTAGTCGATACAGTGGTGACTCACGCCTAGCTGTAACGACAAAGCAGGGTTTTCACTTCACTTTACAGGTCGAAGGAAAACGAAATTAGTCAAATAGGAACAAAAGGCAAACGATGCTATGGTAACTTCCAACATTAAAACACCCGGCGTGTACATTGATGAAGTCAATGCCTTCCCCAACTCAGTGGTCCCCGTTGCAACGGCGGTACCAGCGTTCATTGGTTATACACCAACGGCTGAGTATCAGGGCAAGTCTTACTTCAACAAGGCACAAAAAATTACCTCTTTCGCTGAGTTTCAGTCTATTTATATGAACGGTAATCCGCCACCACCGGCAGATCCAGCCACCCAGTATAGCCCTGAATATTACTTAGTAGAGCAAAAAGATAAGCCAACTACTGGCGACTACATGATGATCGGCGGCAGTTATTATTCGATAGTGCCAGACCCAAATAGCATTTATTACCTGTACAACAGTGTGCGTTTGTTTTATCAAAATGGTGGGGGAGACGCATACATTGTGTCAGTGGGCACTTATGGTGCGGCTTCAGGTAAGCCGGGCGATGTGGGCGCGCAGATTGTTAACCCCAATGTTAAGTTGAGCGACTTAAAAAGTGGCCTTGACCTGTTGCAATACGAGCAGGAGCCAACAATTTATATCTGCCCAGAGGCGACGCTATTATCGGTTGCAGATAACGGTACTTTGATGCAGGAAATGCTGTTGCAAGCGGGTTCTATGCAAACGGCTGTATGCATGTTTGATGTTATTGGTGGTAATACGCCCGACCCAATCACCTACACCAACGACATAGAAACCTTTAGAAACAATACTGGTTCAAACAGCTTGAACTACGGCGTTGCGTATTACCCGTTTATTGGCACCACTATTATGCAATCGTCGGAGATTAACTACACCAACTTGTTCGGTGGTGATGTTAAACAGTTAGAGCCTCTGTTGAACCCTGCATCTGCGCCAAATCCTACAGCTTCAAAAATCATTTCTATGATAGAAGCGAATGATGGTTCGATGACCACCTCACAACTCAATGCCGCGCTATTAAACGCATCTCAAACTTATTCTCAAATCGTTAATCATGTTTTGAGCGACGCCAATTTGTTGCCGCCAAGTGGTGGTATGGCCGGTGTTTACACCGTTAATGACAATGTTAAAGGTGTCTGGGGCGCGCCTGCAAATACCAGTATTGTTGGTGCATCTTCATTGCCTATTCGTTTGAATGATACGCAGCAGGCAGGTCTGAATGTTGATGCGGTGTCTGGTAAATCAATCAACGCGATCCGCTTTTTCAACGGACAGGGCATTTTGGTGTGGGGGGCACGTACGCTAGACGGTAACTCACAAGATTGGCGCTATGTGTCAGTGCGCCGCACCATGACCTTCTTGGAGCAATCTTGCAAATTGGCCGCGCGTGCATACGTGTTTGCGGCAAATGATGCCAACACTTGGGGTGCGGTTAAGAGTGAAATCGGCAGTTTCTTAATGAGTATCTGGAAAGAAGGTGGCCTGCAAGGCGCCAAAGCGTCAGACGCGTTTCAGGTTGAGTGTGGTTTAGGTACCACCATGACCAGCGACGATATTCTCAACGGGTTTATGAAAGTATCGGTAAAAGTTGCGATTGTTCACCCAGCCGAATTTATTGTGATCTCATTCGAACAGGAAATGGCTAAGTCAGGCTAACACGCAGCGCTGAGGAAGTTATGTTTAACCAATTTATAGAAAAATATAAGGGGAAATACCATGGCAGATGACGGCAGCAAAGAAGGCAGCACGTGGCCAATGCCCAAGTTCCGTTTCGAGGTTGACCTTGGAACGGAACTGCAAAAAGTGGCTTTTCAGGAAGTCTCAGGGATGGACAAAGAAGTTCAGGTGATCGAGTACCGTCACAGTAACAGCACGTTGTTCTCCACAATCAAAATGCCGGGAATTGCTAAGTACGGCAATATCACCATGAAGCGTGGCATTTTTGTTAACGATAACAATTTCTGGAAATGGATGGATGAGATTGAAATGAACACCATTAAGCGTCGCACGGTGTTAATCAAATTGCTCGATCAGGATGGCAAAACCACCATGCAATGGCAGCTTAACAATGCTTGGCCGACCAAAATCACTGGTACGGATCTGAAGTCGGATGGTAATGAAGTGGCCGTTGATACGTTAGAAATAGCGCATGAACAGTTGATTGTGACCAATGGATCATAATCTACAAACTAGCTTTTACTTCAGCGTTTCAATCTCAGGGATGGGCAGCAGTGATGCTGCTTTTCAGGAAGTACTGGGATTGAGCAAAGAGCTTGGGAGCGAGGATGTGGTGTGTGGTGGAGAAAACCGTTTTAAATACCGTTTACCCACCATGACAACCTTCTCAAACCTTGTGCTCAAGCGGGGCGTCACCACGGATGAGTCGTCATTAATCGCTTGGGTAAAAGACACGTTGGACGATGGCTTAGCGAATCCCATTCAAACCAAAGATATTAAAGTTCGGCTATTGGATGAGAAGGGCAATGTCAGTATGCAGTGGGATTTTATCGCAGCCTACCCTGTGAAATGGTCAGCGAGCGACCTGAAGTCGCAAGATGGCGAGGTTTTTATAGAAACCCTCGAGTTTTCCTACCGATATTTTGAAGTTGAAGACAGTCGCTCACCACAGATGGACTTGTACGCGTAGTTTGGATTAGGTCTCACTTTACTAGAGGAGTCAGAGCATGGCCGTTGAAATCAGAGAGTTGGTGATAAAAACCGCCATCCAAAGTCACCAAGAAACACCGGGGCATGAACTTACAGAGCAACAAGTACAGCAGCTTAAACAGCAAATTGTACAAGAATGTGTGAAGCAGCTTGGCCTTAAACAAAGGCAAAAAATATTCGAGCGCTAAGGCATAGATTAAGCACGGAGATAGTGGCGTGGGTAGTTTAAAGAAAATGCGCATAGTCGCATACAGCGATGAAAAATTTACTTCTAAGGTGGATGAGTATGTGGTCATGCTCAACCCTGAGCAAATTAAGCTAGACCGAAGTATTAACTATAATGAAGAGCAAGCCCCCGACTCGGGAAAGCTGTCTTCTAAATATCGTTCCACGCCTGGCGAAAAGTTGAGTTTTGATTTAGTGGTGGATTGCACGGGGGTGGTTGACTCAACACGAACCGACTTACCCACTGAATTAAATCAATTACAGAAAGTGGTGTACACCTACAATGGCGATATACATCGGCCCAACTACGTTACAGTGTATTGGGGGCAGGGGTTGTCGTTTCAGGGGGTACTGACTGCATTTGATACGAATTATACCTTTTTCAAACCAGATGGCACCGCATTACGTGCCAAGGTTTCATTGCGCTTTACTTCTTATCTAGACCCATCTACCGCGGCCAAAGAAGAAGATAAAAAATCACCTGATCTGACGCACCGCATCGCGGTGGTAGAGGGAGACAGTTTGCCACAAATCAGTCAGCAGATTTATCAAGATCCTGACCTATACGTGCAACTTGGTGCATTTAATCAATTGAATAAGCTAAGAAATATAAAAGCGGGTAGTGTGTTAAGCGCACCGCCATTGCGCAGTCAGGGTGAGCAAGCATGAGTAATAACAGTAACGGTGGCGTAGCCACGCTGGAAATTAAATCGCAAGGCTCAACCATTCCAGATACGGTGCAGGTACACAGTGTGGTGATCAGACAGGATATCAATCGAATCGCCAGCGCCACCATAGAAATATTAGACGGAAATCCTTCAGAAGAAGGCTTTGCCGTGAGCAGTTCGAGCACCTTCGTACCGGGCAATGAAATCAGCATTGCTATGGGTTATGACGGAACCAACAGCACCGTATTTACAGGTATTGTGACCAAACAAATGGTGCAGGTTAACCCAGGTAGCGGGCCTTTATTGAATGTTGAGTGTCGCGACAAAGCAATAAAAATGACCGTTGGGAGAAAAAATTCGGCCTATCAGAATACAAAAGACAGTGATGTTATCAGCACGCTGATTGGTCAGTATAGCCTCAGCGCCGATGTGTCGAGTACTTCCGTTGAGCTACCTGAGTTAGTGCAATATTACACCTCAGATTGGGATTTTTTGCTCAGTCGAGCTGAGGTAAACAGTATGGTGGTCAGTACAATCAATTCTAAGGTGTCGGTATTTTCGCCAACGGATGATACCAGCTCTGTAATGACGGTGACTTACGGTGAAGACCTTTACCATATTAATGCTCAGCTCAACAGTGTAACTCAGTTAAGTGAAGTAAAATCAAGTGCTTGGGATGCTAAATCACAAGCCATAATTTCGGCGACGGCGAGTAACTCGCTTGCCGGTCCTGGTAATTTAAGCAGTAAAAAACTCGCTGAAGTGGTCGGGTTATCTGAGTTTGAGTTGCAAACTACCGCAGCGGTCAGTAGCGATAACCTGACGCAATGGGCCAAAGGACAAATGCTCAAAAGTGAGCTGTCAAAAATTATGGGCGATGCCCGTTTTCAAGGCAACGCAAAAGCCCAGGTGGGCAAATATATCACCATTGCGGGCATGGGAGATCGCTTCAATGGGGAGCATTTCATTTCCAGTGTTGAACATGACTTTTCCGATGGTAACTGGTTTACCACGGTAGAACTGGGGTTATCGCCTGTGTGGTTTGTCCAAGAGCATGATGTTACCGCTCCCGAGGCCGCAGGACTTTTACCAGGAATAGGTGGGTTATATAACGGCACGGTAAAAAAAATAGATGAAGACCCTGACAATGCGTATCGAATTTTAGTCGACTTACCGCTTTATAACGATGAAGGCAAAGGCGTATGGGCCAGACTAACCAACTTTTATTCCAGCAGTGGCTGCGGTGCATTCTTTTTGCCTGAAATTGGCGATGAAGTAATTGTGGGTTTTCTCAATCAGGACCCACGTTTTCCCATTATTGTTGGTAGTGTCTACAGTGAAAATCGCAAACCATACAGTGAGTTGACCCCCGACTCTGACAACAGCAAAAAAGCCATCGTGACCAAAAGCAACTTGCGGATCATTTTTGATGATAAAGAAAGCATTCTCACCATCACCACAGATGCCAACAATACTATTGTACTGGATGACAAAAATAAACAGATCAAGATATCCGATCAGAGCGAAAACAGCATCCTAATGAGCGAATCCGGCATTGATATGAAAAGCCCAAAAAGCATCAATATTCAGGCCGACCAGTCGGTCAATATCAAAGGTGCGATGGGGGTAAATGTGCAGGCTGAGTCTGGTGATGTGAAAGTATCTGGGCTTAATGTAAACGCTGAAGCGGACGTACAGCTCAGTGCCAAAGGATCAGCGTCAGCGCAAGTCGAAGGGGGCGCAGAGCTTACACTCAAAGGCGCCATAGTGATGATTAATTAATAGGAAAACATTATGCCTCCAGCAGCCAGACTAACAGATTTTCATGAATGTCCGATGGTTACGCCGGGTGTACCACCTGTGCCTCATGTGGGTGGGCCAATCACGGGGCCTGGGTGTCCAACCGTGCTGATTGGTAAGCTACCAGCAGCCAGAGTCGGAGACATGTTGGTGTGCGTGGGCCCACCAGATAGCATTATCAAAGGTTCGGCAACCGTATTGATTGGCGGTATGCCAGCGGCGCGCATTGGCGATAACACCGCGCATGGTGGCTCGATTGTACTGGGTGATTTTACCGTGATGATAGGCGGGTAATTTATGGCAGAGAAATCGACATCCGCACAGCAGAGTCAGTTTTTAGGGCGTGGCTGGCAGTTTCCACCAACCTTTTCCAGTGTCTCTAATCAGGTTGCGATGAACGAAGGTGAAATAAACATCAATCAGTCGATAGACTTAATTTTGCAAACCCGGCGTGGGGAGCGCAGCCTGTTGCCGTATTACGGCAGTCAGCTCAGCAGTTTCTTGTTTCGTGCTCAAGATGCCACCCTCAAGGAAGAAATTGCAAAGTCGGTGCGTTATACCTTGCTCAATGATGAACCTCGGATCTCAGTAGAGGATGTGGTTGTCAGTTATACCACAGGCACAGACTCAAAAGTGGTGATCAGTATTGTATACACCATCAAACAAACTAACACCCGCCATAACCACGTATTCCCTTTCTCAATTTTGGAAGGCACCAACTTGGCAGTGAGGGCATAAGGTGCATAACAGGCTCGACTTTGTAACCATGCAGGCGCAGCTAAATGCTCGCTTAGATACGAACTCTATTGCGTTGGATGGACGTGATATTCGTGATCGCCTTGCATTTGTTGCATCTTTGTCAGAGCTGATCCTATTTTATGATGAACAAAACCAAATCGCTGGAGATTGGCGCGGTGTGGTGCTCAAAGATCCAGTGATCTTGCTGGCGGTGATAAGCAAAACTGCTTATCAGAGCATGTACTTTAGGTTTAATCAAATAACAGGACCGTTAGCGCATATAAAACATTGGTTGAGCCAACAGAAGGAGCCGCAAGATGCACAAGCACTGGTGCTACCTCCTAGCCTGAATAATCATTGTATCTCCCAGCTACTGCTGTTACTTGATCAGCTATTTGAAACCATCAATAGCTGGGTAGAAAATCTAGAACTAAGTACCGTAGACTTTGACCTACGGGATTATATTTTACAGCAGATCACCGGATCGATTGGTAAACAGCTTTGGCAACGTTTGGCATTACAAGACTATTTATCGGGCCAGCTAAGCGAGTGCGTACCCAAGCCGAGTGAGGCACGTTTTAGTGACTTTAATCCAAACTGGTTTACTAATAAACGCACTAAAAATAATACCCATGTAGAGAATGCATTCGATGCACTTCAAGGGTTGGAGAACATTTATCAGCAGGTTTATCGCTTTTTTGTACAGGTGATCCAAAGCGCCAAACCTGCCTTTTATGATATGGTGGTACAGCAGAATGACTTTCCTGATACCAGTCTTATTATTGTTGCAAACCAGTTGCTTACATATTCACAGCAGCAATTTAATCAATACTCGCAAAAGCACTTGGATTTTTACTACAAGACGTTATTAAAGCAAACACCAGCCTCAGCACAGCCAGACTATACGTATCTGTGTTTAACCTTGAACAAGTCAGTATCAAGCTATGAAATGCCACAAGGCACCCAATTTACGGCGGGCGCTTACCCTGACAAATCTCCCGTGTTATTTGCAAGCACTGAGCAAACAGAGCTTAATCACGCATCGTTTGTACGTATGTACGGTGTGAGCTACGTGCCAAGCTCTGATGCCGGTAATGATATGCAACAGTATTTGCAAACATTTGCTGATAGTACCAAGGTCAGGAAAAGCCAAACGGGACGGGTGCTTTCTAGTGATTGGTTTGCCAGCAATCAAGGAGAGCAAGTACAACAAGGCTTTGCACTGGCAAGTGATATGCTGTTTTTAAATGCAGGCAATCGCACTGTTACCTTGACGCTTACTTTTTCGCACGACATGGAAGTTACCCATTATCAAAATGCGCAGGTTGCAGTGTCGTGCGCAAAGGGCTGGGTAGATATTTTGCCAAAGGCTGTCGGTTCTGGACCTAAACCTGTCAGCTCAGCTGTATGGTCTGCTTCAAATACTAAACAGCTACAACTGACCTTGAAGTTTTCCAGCAGCTTTGAGGCGATCACGACATTTTCAAAACCCAATGCAGACTTTCCGTTGCAAATGCCTTATTGCAAAGTGATGTTACCCAATTCGGTTAACTTGCAATCCCAGCCTCGTTTATTGAGCGTTAAGTTGCATGTGTTGGTTGAGGATAGCGAGTTAGTGGCGCTAAGCAATGACAACGGCTTGCTAACCAACAACAAGGCCATGTACTTGCTTGGTACGCGTCCTCAGGTTGATAGTCATTTCTATCTGAGTTATCCAGAAGCCTTCGCCAAACCAGTGACGTCGCTTAAAGTTCGAGTAGACTGGGATAATGTACCCGAGGATTTCAGTGTCTATTATGACGCCTACAATGACTATATTGGTGATAACAAAGCACAAGTAGGCGATGCGATTGCCTACAGCAATGATGTGTTTACAGTGGCGTGGAGCGTTGTACAGCCATCAGGGTGGCAAGATGCACAAGTAGCGCTGACGCTGCCGGCTGAGCTAAAGGCATCACAGGCAGGCTCCCAGCATGACTTCAAAGACCGCGACGTCAGTGAACTGGCGGACTTAAGCAACCGCATTGAGCCTACTTTGGGCGTTAGCTCTGAAGATAGCAACGCCTCGTTTGCAAGTGAGTCCGAGGCACTGTCAACCACCGATAGCACTTCGACTACGTCTGATAGCGGCGGTGATACTCATAACAACACTGACACCCCAATAAAACAAATAAACAATGGGTTATTCGCACAGCACAAAGATGCGTCGGGGCAAAACATTAATGCTAAGTCGAGTGAGTTTGTTTTTACGCTCCCCAGCGCATTGCAATGCGCAAACGTTAAAGCAACCGACACGGCAAGTAACAAAAACCCAAGTATACGTATGACACTGACCGCACCCTCACAAGGCTTTGGAGAGCAACTCTATGGCGCTGTTGTGAATAATGTCAGTTTGCAAAATGCGCAAACGCTGATTGCGGGTTCGGGGTTGTTCGCCATTTTAACTAAAGTGGTCAACAAAACCGCACAGTTGTTTGGCTCGGACAAAGGTAAGCTCAAACCGATGCCTAACGCCCCGTTACAGTTGCAAGCCAAGCGCGTTGCTATGAGCTATGAAGCGGAGCAAACGATTCAATTTACTTCACCCATGGCAACATTGCACCAAGGGTTTGCGCTACAACACATCGGCCCATGGCAAAATTATCTGTATTTTTATCAGCAAGCAGGTCAGCAGGTCCCCAGTGTGGATGAACGTCACTTACAGTTGCAACCCATTGCTCCTGCAGCTCCCATGATGCAATCTGCTGCGCAGCCCAAAGAAAATATTGGCTTGGCGCTATATCAAGGGGTTAGCAAGCCTGCATTGAGTTTATATATGCAGCTTGAGCAGGTTAGTCCACCGTGCCGACTGAGTATTTTTGTAGAGCTGGCGCAGGACATCAGTGGCGATCACCACACAAATCTCGTCGACATATTTTATTGGAGTAACAGTGGCTGGCAGGCGGTTAACATTCTGGCGGATGAAACTCGTGCATTGACTCGTTCTGGTATTATTGAGTTGGATTTAGCGCAAGATGTTGCGCTGGACTCGCCGATTTGGCCAAAACCTCAGGGTAAAGAAGTTAATACTGCTTGGTTGATGCTGACACAGGAAAAGCCACGCCAAGTACAATGTGTGTATTGCAACACTCAAGCGGTGAAAGTTCAGCGTTGTGCACCCATCTCATTACCATTGGGAACAGTGCCCAGCCTAGCGGCTGAACAAGTTAAAGCGCCCGCTTTGAAAACGCCCGCAATCAGTAAGCTCGTTCAGCCTTTTGCGTCTATGGTAGGGCGCGCCGCACAGAACACTAGCCAGTTTGAGCAGCGGGTCAGTCAGCGGTTGAAAACAAAAAATCGCGCTAGCAGCGACTGGGATTACTGCTTGCTGGCAAAACAGGCCTACAGTGGGGTTTTCTACGTGAAGCGGCTGACTTGTACACATGCAGGCACGGTAAGGCTTGGAGTTGTGCAGCAGTACACTTCGCCCGCGCAAGCCAATGCGTTTGTGCCAGTTATGCCCAAAGCATATCAGTTACAAATCAGCGATTATTTGTCGAGTCGAGTCTCGGCGATGACCCAAGTCGAGGTATGTAACTTAGCGCATGAAATCATCGTCGTTAGTGCTGAGTTAGTGGTCAGCAAAGATACCAATATTAACGATTTGAACTTAGCCTTAACCTTGGGAGTGAATGTTTATTTAGCACCTTGGATAAAGGCGGAACAGCCCCAGTACTGCCTAAACAGTGGCTTGAGCAAGGCGGGCCTGGCAGCATATATTGCCAGTTTTAAACAAGTAGAAGCAATTCAACAGTTGGCAGTGTCACCTGCGCCAATCTCATTCACACCACCGTTGAGTGCACAGAACAAACCCGCAAATGAACACTCTAGCGGCCAAGTTGACACCATGACACCAAGTGGTGATAACGCTATTTTTGTGCCAGCAAGCGACCATAACTTTACGTTTTTAAGAGCGGGCAGTGAGCAGATTCCTGAAGGAGATAATAGTTCAGCGCAAGCAGTTTCATTGCCAGTAAATACGTTATTGGAGGCGGGAGTATGAGTGAGTCCGCAGCCATGTCGCTAGACACCTTAGTTCAGAAAAATAGTATTAGTAAGGGACCTTTACCCGAAGCCTTACAGTTTACGCTTTTAAAGAACACAGGCATTAACACCCTTAAAGCATTATCTGGCTCACAGTGGAGTAATTACAACGACAGCGACCCTGGCGTTACGATTTTAGAACAAATTGTGTTTGCATTAACCGAACTGGGTTATGTGAATACCTTTGATATCGCTGATGTATTAACCCAACCTGATGGCAGTATTGACTATCAGCAGCAGTTTTATGCCATTGATGAGATTTTAACTACCGGCCCTGTGAGCGCAAGCGATTACAGAAAGCTGGTGGTTGATACCCTAGATGACATTGACAATGTATATTTGCAGCCGCTGAGAGTGGATGGGCAGCTCACAGGTTTATATCAAGTTTGGCTTTATGCTCACCAATTATTCACCCTACAAGAAGGTGCAACTGTGGCGCAACAAGCGCTATGCACTGCGGTGTATCAGCTGTTGAACAAAAACCGTAATGTGGGTGAATACTTTTTAATGCCACAAGTGTTACATCAACAAAGCATCACCCTCAGTGGTGAAGTGTTGCTGACACAAGATGCCAACCCCGAGCAGGTGTATGTGGATATCGCACAAGCGCTGGCCGATTATGTTAGCCCACAAGTGAAGCGGGTTGGCTATCAACAGGCGTGCACTTCGGGAGAGTCGGCAGATCAAATTTTTGATGGACCAAAATTGCAAAATGGCTGGATGCTAGGCAGTAACCCATTGGGAAGTAAACGAAGCGTTGTTCAAAAGGTTGAGTTAATCACCTTGATAAGCCAAGTCAGTGGGGTAACAGCTGTTGAGTCGTTCACATTAAATGGCCAAACTGACGTGAACTCGGTGACAATAGCACCAGATAGCATAGCGCTGCTGGAACTAGGCGCGGGCTTTACCTTGATACAACATCAAGCACCACTGAACATGCAGCCTTGGCAGCAGACCAATTTACTGTCGCAAATTGAGTTGCATTGCCAAAATCAAAGTATTGCAGCGCAGGTTGATTTAACGCCGAAAAAGCCAACTGGACGCTATCGTGACATTGAAAGCTACTACTCAATCCAAAACACCTTTCCCGACATTTACGCGGTAGGGGTTAATTCACTGGAGTCAGATGCCAGCGAGCACCGGGTTGCTCAATCACGACAGTTAAAAGGCTACCTGTTGCTGTTTGATCAAGTGCTGGCAAATCAATTCTCGCAATTGGCCAATTTAAGTAACTTGTTTACCTTTGGTTTTGATATTGTTCCGACCTCCCAGCAGCCGTTCTATCTACAAAGTCATGGAGATAAATCATCTCAAACGCCTGCTATTCCTAGTCAAAGCTTTATTCGAAGCTACTTTTATCAGCCTTTGTATGAGGTGCCCGATGTACAAGCGTTACTCAAAGGCCAGCAACAATATCAATTTTTCTATCCCGATGACCCAAGTGACACCGCGCAAAGAAATGAGCTGGCTTGGCAGCGCTTCAAAGACGACCCATTTAATCAATACAATCATGGCTTGAGCCAGATAGTAGAAAATCAACAAGAGGCACAGCAGCGTCGTGATAGCATGCTGAGTCATTTGCTTGCGCGACAAGGAGAGCCTGCTGATTTATACAACGATATTATTGATGCATCTCAGTGGTATGGCAGCAAGCTACAAACGCGTATTATTGTTAAATCTATCTGGTTACAAAACTTACAGCAACTGAGCTACCGTCGCGTGCAGGCATTACAATTTGCGTTGGCGCAGGTGTTGCCACCCCCTGGGCGCTACCGCTTGAGCTTTAATCAGTACAAGCAGCTCATAGCCAGTAAGAGTCCTGGCTTTGGTAAAATCATCAGTGGCGTTTACCAACAAGCTTTCCCCGATAAAGGTCAGCTGGCTCGCGCCATCGCCTCCTTGTTAATGAAGCAATTAGCGAAGCACGCAAAAAGTAAGGGCAAAGACGGTAAAATCGATACCAGTAAAGTGGTAAAACAAAGCCGTGCGCTGGCCTCTTCCATTCCTCTGATAGATGGTAACCAACAGCTGCTTGAAAACGTTCAACAACGCTTAATGTTAGATGGTCAGTATGATGCACAGGCGCTTGATGCGTATGGCAAGCTGACAAGCCAAGACTTTGCCAACTTTTCGGTATTTGAGCTCAAGTTAGATTTACTCATGGGATTTGCTGCGCATTTACGTACCTTGGCTGCGGCTTTAGTAACGCTTATCAACGACCCCGACTTTGTTGCTTGGTTGGAACAAGTGACGACGGTTACAGACAGTGACAGTACGCAACCTACATCTTTTAACATTGATGATATCGTTGCCACACGTGATGTTGATGCTTTGAACATCAGTATCAGTGGTCAGCAGGTTATGGCACTTGTGAATCCCGAGTCGTCTTGGCAGGTCACAAACATACAGCAATATATTGATCAGCTAGCTTGGTTGAGTGGATACCGCAAAGGCATGCTGCTGATTGAGCATACGCTGTTGCAAAGCGCTGCGGTTCAAGTCGCATTACAAACAGCGGATAGTGATGATTGGTACTATCTAGCGTCGTCACTCGTATTGCCAGATTATGTGAGTTTGGTCCATCAGCCGAAATTTATTTATTGCATTCGAGCGATTCAACAGTTGCATTGGCCAAGCCACGTTACACTGACGTTATTAACGGCCAATGTCAGCCAGTTCAGTGAGTTGGTCAGTAATTATTGCCAATGGTTTAACCAGCAACGCCTTATTGAGCGCCATCCTATTCAGAGCTCACAAGGGGCACAACAAGCATTATCAGATGGGCTAAAAGATAAACTCCAGCAATTGCAGGAGGTCGTCGATGATGATGTCTAAACATATGATTGGCCAGTGCCAGTGGCAGACCAGTTTTGATGATCAAACTAACGTTACCCAGTTACAAGATGCGCTAAGCCAGTGGAGTAACCAAATATTGCCAAGTGTGCTCAATAGTGTGTTTGAGCGCTATTGCCCAGCCGCCCAAACATGGCGCATTGAGCAGCTACATATTGATTTGGGCACGTTGGCACTCAGTGAGCTAGATACTCAATTACCCATAAAAGTGGCGGCAGCACTCGAACAAGCGCTACTGAAAATGTTACAGCGCTATGGGGCTGACTCACAAAGTGGCAGCGGCAATAAGATGACCATCGTGGGGCAAGATGAGTCTGAGTTGGCTTTATTGCGCTGGTTTTTGCTCTATGGCGTATCGCCGTGGTGGGTGGTGGGCAACAATAGCCCGTTGCATGTTGTTGACGCACAAATGAGCCAACAGCCCAATGCGCTAGCCTCGCTTATTCGTGATGTTGGCCACAGAGATGCGGTGCGACGGCGCATTGTTTGGCAATGGGGAGAAGCGAGAACTCGTAAAACGGTACAAATTCTTGAACCATGGAATGCACAGTTTATTTGTAGTTATGCAGACAACATTTTGTTAGCACAGCAACAGCCACAGAGCCGTATCCCCAAAGACAGCAACCTGCAAACGCATCTTTGGTACTGGGTTTTAACCCATTTGCTGGTAGACCGAGGTACTCTGTTTAACACTTCGCAATTTGTGCGTGCCACGCTTTGGCAAATGGCACAGCACTATCAACTCTCATTTCATGACCTGCTTGAGCAGATGAGTGAGGTGGCAAAACGCATGCAGGAGACAGGGCTGGTCGCGCCGCAATTTTTGCAGGTGCTGATAGATATTCAACGAAGTGAACAACAGCAACTCAAAGATGCTTCCAAAGTCGATGTACAAACCGATTTATGGTCAATATTCTCAGGGCTACTACATGACAAACAAACAAGTATTCAAGAATATGGTCATACCTACCATTTGACGGAGTTGTTTACTCGATTGGCGCAGATTGAGCCGAGTAAGATGGCACTTGCACTGAAGCAAGAAGGCCAAGCCGAAGCGGTTCGAGTACACATCGTTAAGCAATTTAATGAACAACAACTGGCGCATATAGTGGATGTGGTTGCACCCCACGATACGTCATTTATTTTGGCACATGTGTCACATACGCAAACCTTGCTTAAAGCGCAGCATTTAGACCCTGAAGTAATTTGGCGTGTATTGCTTGCTTATCTATTTGTGAATAGGGGCAGCTATTTCAATCGCAGACAGTTTGTGCATACTACCCTCTCGCAAGTCAGCCAGCACTTTGGTGTAGATTACCACTTAGTTTTGTTGTTACTACAGCAAACTAATAGTCTGCCCAGTAAAGCAGGCCAACAATACGAATTATTCACCATCTTGGCAGACTTACAACAACGCCAAGCCAAGCAAGTGCAGCACAATGATACGTTTTGGTTGAAACAGTACGGGGCGCTGATTGATAAGCAAGTGCAACACAGCTCTGACTATCCCTCCCTTATGTTCGGGCAGTTAAACACTTTAAGTTGGCAGCATGCACTGCGAGGGATGATCATGGTGCGCCCCGTAGGCAGCCCTCGCTCCTTGTATAGTCTACTAAAGCGCCATCACTTGGGTGTCTCGCAGCGTTATCAGCTTGCGCAAAAGCTGGTGGCGGCAATGACGTCATCTGGACTGCTACTGTGGAGTGACGTTAAGCAATTAATACACGCTTTATCGCCCAATTATGCATCTGAATCGATACAGCTTATCAGCGCCCTACACAACTGGCAGCAACAAGGACTCATGCCTCAGGTTACTCAGCATTGGTCGTTAACGCAGCTAATTGAAAGCATCGCTTTTAGTTTGCTGAATCAGCCAGAAGTTAACAGTGTTGAGCAATGGTTTATACGCACAACAGGCCATATAGCGCAACGGTTCTCTTTGTCTCACAGTGCTGTGCTACAGCAAATATGGTCAAACATGCAGTTGGAAAGTCAGCCTCATGAAGTATTAGAAAAGTCATTGGTACAGAGCTTAAAAGGCGCCTTGAATGCAGACTTACTAGCGCTACCCTCAACTTACGACAGAGTACCAGAGCATGTGATCTATGCGCCATTAAGTTATAGCCTGATCAAGACGTTTAAAGCATTAGCATTACGCTTTAATTTACCTACGGAGATGGTATTAAAGCTTTGCGCTGAATTTGCCTGTAAAGGGGGCTTACACAAAGAGATAAAAAGCTTTGCCGAGTTGCCTGGTCAAAAAGTCACATCTTTTTTAAACCATCTTGCGACTCACTTCTTGCTGCCGGCAACAACGCTACGTCGTTATTTAGTTGTACAATTTGCTCGAACAACATCAATACGCCGCTCAATGCAAAAAATGCAGGGTGTTTCTGCTGATGCGTCAGCGACAGATGCCATGGTTGGCAAAATGACCACGCTTGTAAAACCCAAAACGTCACGTATTGCGATTAAGCAAATCAGTCAAACAGTTTTGCAAATGGAAGCGCGCCGACAGGCACATACGTACACTGAAAAAAATAGTGGTTCTGTTGGTGAGACGGCACCCAGTTCGGTGGCGACCAAGGCCGCAGAAATCAAATCTATCGCGCCTTTGTCATCTACCAGCAAACCCACTAACACCGTAGTTGTCCTACAAGCACAAGAAAACTTACTAAACAATAGGATACGGCTTAGTCAGCAAGCTTATAAGCATGCCCTCAAGCTGAGCCGCCAATCGGTGTCTGAACTGTTGACGTGCTTGCTGAATATGCGAGGTTCAAAGCATGTATTTATTTATGAACTGACAAAGGTCGCAGATCATAAAGACCTACTTAACTGGTTGTTAAACCCTTTTGATACAGCGACTAAAGCGTGCTGGTTGTATCGACTGTATTTGGCCTCAGAGTCAGGCAAAAAAGGTTCAGTGAGTACGTCTGAAAAGCCGCTTAATTTCGATGAATTGTTTGCTATGGTGGTTAAGCAGCTTCGTGATGAGCAACAGCATTTAGGTGTCATGATAGTGCAAAAAGTTGCAGTGATGAGCGCTCCTAACGGACAACTTAAGTCATTGTTGCAAAGTCCTTTATTACGTTCTTGGCTGCGCCCCGTGTTGCCTGACATATGGCAAGGTGTGGCTGCATGTGACAAATGGTGCCAACAAATACATACATGGTTGAGCAATGCGATAGCTGCGGGTGATGAGAGCAATCTACAGCTTTTCAAAACACAACACATGCTTCAAAAAAATGATGCCAAGCTTGCTAAAAGTCTATTTTGGCAACTGTTGACACAGCATTTTAATAGTTGTCTTCACGCTGCTACTCGTTCTTTGCACAGTGCAATGTTCACCAAAGAGCTAGCAACTCAGTTAATTGCAATATTGATCTTAAGATGGACTCAGGCACATTCATTGAACTTAGCGCTCAGTGTTGCACAGCTTGAGCGGTATTCGCAAAGCAAGGGACTAGGCTTTGTGCTGCCTCAGTCATCATGGACAAATATTGTCAATAAGCTCAAACGTGTGACCAACCAAGGCAGCTTTACAGATATTGCACAAAATTTATCGGCTAAAAGCTCTGCTGCTGAGCACACAGCGAAGCGCTTAACGGATGGTACAAGCGTTGTGTCTGCTCAAGCAAGTAGAGTAAAGCAAGCTGATTTGCACAAAGGTGATGGGTTAAGTCGTGAGTCGAAGCGACAGCATTTTGATGGCACAGACCACTGTGATTGGCGGCAAGATTTTGATGGTGTATACCTCAATCGCAGTAACATCAAAGCCATTTTTGAGTATTGGCTTTGCCATGGTATTCGGCCTCATTTTATCGACCAACACGCCTCGTTCAGTGGGGCAAAGTTGCTAGGTGATATACAACTGCATAAGCCTAAGCTTTGGTGCGATACGCTTGCTCCCTTGCTTGGTGACGATAATGTTCGTGCTCGTGTTGCCAACCACATCAACCTTTTTACATTGCTTGATACCCTTACCCGAGCGGGTAAGTTGACTTCGCTACAACTCACTATGTTCAACGAGGTACACCAAGTACTTAAAGCGTTTGCAAGTTTAGGAATTGCGCTGAGCGAACAAGAGCGTGAGCAATATATATTGATATGCGTATTGCGGGCGATAGCAAACAATGAGTTAGCAGAACTTAGCGCCGAGTCACTGATACAAACAATATGCTGGCAACTAGTACAGCACCAAGTGTGCAGCGCAAACGAATTAGCTCGGGTGCTCGACCAAAATGCAATACCACATTTACCCCATGTAATGAATGCGTTGAGTGAACTGCGCAAACAGTTGGTTGGTTATCAGCAAAGCACAAAAAGGCATTCTGACAGCCCATTACATCATGAGGCGCTAGCGCGTGTGTTATGTGAAAAGGAAAATAACGCACCTGAGCAGCCCACCGAATTTCCGATGAGCGTGCCCAACGCTGGACTGGTACTGATTCAAAGCTTTATACCTCATTTATTTGAACGTTTAGGTTTGGTCAGTGACGACAAGTTTGTCAGTGAGCAAAAACAGCGTGCCGCTGTGCATTATTTACAGTTTTTGGCCACAGGGCAAAGCGCAACAGAAGAGCATCATTTAATTTTAAACAAGCTGATGTGTGGCTATGGCGTCACGCAGCCTGTTGAAGCGGGAATATCGTTAAGCCAAAGCGACATAGACACTATACACAGCTTGATAGAAGCGGTGTGTAACTATTGGCCAGCAATTGGCAAAACGTCAGTAGACGGATTTAGAGGAAACTGGTTAGTGCGCAATGGCACCCTAACCGAAGCACAAGATCATTGGGATTTGATAGTCGAAAAGCGCGTGTATGACATTTTGATCAGCCGTTCACCGTTGTCGTATTCGATAGTCAAGTTACCTTGGATGGAAAAACCGATTTACGTAACTTGGCCAACCTAGTTGGTGATGTAACCCAAGGATGTAATTCACATTGATTGATATGAAAGAAGGATAAGGTGAAAGGTATGAACACATACTCCGAAAACCTGCAGAAAACGGTCAGCTCAACGCTTGGCGGTTTATATGCAGAGGAACAAAAAATTCAGTCTGACCAGCGCAGTGCAGAATATAACTTATATTATGCCCAAGGTGCACTGATCAGCTGTGGAGATCACAAGGCGCACACTCATGAGCAGTTAACAGCGGCCAGAATGGTCAATGAACAAGCGGTACTGTGCGACAATATCGTGATTAATTTGGCGGAAACCGCGACAGAGCAACAGTCTAATACCACAACTGCAATCAGCAATGTGGCAACGGCGGCAGCCAATATCAAAGCGGCGTCAAATTCTATTTCGAAAATAGCAGCCAATGTGGGAAGTGCGCTAAATATCGCTTTGGCGTCTTGTTATAACACGGATATCTACAAAAAGACGCAACAGGCAAACCATTTCATTTCAGAGACAGCAAACGAAGCTGAGTACACTTCACAGCTGGCAATGGAAGCATCTAGTAAAAGTTCTGAATTAATGAGCTCGGATGTGGTCGCGAATGTGACGACTTCAAAAAATGCACTCGAAGCTTTGTTAACTGAATTGAACGATGAGGTTGCCAAGTTGACCACACAATACGAAAGTGATCAGCTGACAGAAAACGATGATAAAAAAGCAGAGCGCAAAGCTGAAGGCGTACTCAAAGATGCCAAAAGTGAACTACTGGGGGTCGAAGATTCAATTGCGACAGCCAATAATAAGCTAAACTTAGAGCTCACTTGCACGTTAACCCCCGAAGATGGGGCAATAGAAGTGAGTAGTGCTGAGTATCTAGCGCCATTTAATCCTAACCCAGCCAACTTACCTGCTATTCCATCAGCAACTAGCCAACAATTCGTATTTTTTGCCAAAGCAAGCACTCAGTCGAGCATAACACTTGAGCAGATTGAAACCTTATTTGGTGAATACTATAGGGCTGGGGGGAATGCTGATCAAACAACGCCAGCTAATCGCTTTTACTTGATGGCAACGAGTGATGGTCAGCAGCATCTATCTATAACCGAACACTATGCGGGTAGCAACAATAGTAACTTGGTAGATATTGATGGGCACCCTATTGCGTTGGGTCAGCAATATATTGCTTATGTATACGTTGTGTTGAATTTAGATTACCAGCGCTACATTGGCGTGTACAATAATGTGATCAGCAGTCCTTCAGCCTCATTCTCACCGACTTTAAATTTACCTTCTGTATCTCATGTTCATGTAGACACAGATAGCATTGAAGTGACTCTAAATCAGCCAAGTTGCCATGATGCGGGTGAGGTGCACCTTGACTGTCGAGTAATGCTTCTACCTGAAAACAAGCCCGACGAGAGTGGGCTTTTAAATTGTCCTGGCTACGGCGCAGTGCCATTTTATTTTAATACAGCGATAGCTCAGCAAGTGTCGAGTGCGAACTATATTAAAGGTGACGTAAACGGTAGCACTGTCACTGCGGATATTACCAGTGACACAACGGATAACTTTGGCGACCCGCTAGATAAGAGTGGCGAAACAACTTATTACGTGGCTGTACTGTGCTTACCGGCGGATGCGGCAGATCAAACGAGCTACATACCACACTTAACCTTGGATGGCACAACTTATCCGTCAGGGACTCACCATACTGTGTCACCTCCAGTAAGTTCAGCATTAGCAAAATCAAGCTCAACAAAATCAAGCTCAGCGAAAAAAACTGCGAGCAAAAAGGCATCGGGTGACAACGAATCAGCCGAAACAGACCAAGAGTAATTAAGGAGAATTCATTATGCCTCAAAATACAACTAATTCGGCAGGCCATGGATACCAGTTAAGCTATGGCGTTGCCCAATCAAAAAACTCAGACATCCAATCTTTAACGGATCAAGTCACACAGGCTCAGTTTACGGTCAATGAATTATCTAATGTGGTTGCATCGCTGACAGATAAGCAAGCCTATTTTGCCAATTTGCTGGCTTTAGCAAGTAGCAAACAAGCAACATCGCTTAGTCATTACAATCAAGCCAAAACGCTTAGCTCTGATGTTACTGAAACGCTCAGGTATGTAGACATTGTGGCGACTCAAATTGGTGCCGACCCAACTATGACGGGATCTTTAAGTCAAAAGCTGTCAGAGACTGCTGAATACATGTCAAAACTGATCAACAAGCTGATTTTCTCAGTAGATGTGATTGAAAAACTGTCTGATTTTGTGAATCGAAGAAAGGCAGTTAATCAGGTGATACCAGATGACCTCATCACATTTTTAAATAATGCGGTGGCAGAATCGAATAATGCAGTATCGTTGACACTCACTGCATTACAAAGCTGCTATGCCAGCGTTACACCGGTGGCAGAAACCTCAGAAGTTTCCACAGTGCAATCTACTCAGGCGCATAATTTGTCTGAGCAAGTGACTCATTTGCAGAACTTGTTGCAAGATTTATATGAAGCATCAACAGACAGTTACAAGCAAGCACTGTCAGCCAGTAATATGGCGAACACGCAGCTAGAAGATGCACAAGCACAACTGGCTGAAGCAAAAGCTACCTTAGCATCGCTTAATGCGGGCTTAGAAGCCGCTAAAGCCGCAGCATTTGCAGCTTAAAGATGGGCACTGGGCAGGGGCTTGTTGAGTAAGATGTACAACAAGTTCCAAGCCTAGGTTTGGCAAGGAGTCAGCAATGATATACAAAGATTTCTTCTTCGACAGCTACAACGACAGTGGCTGGATCCCAGTGCATCCGTTTGGCACGCAAGCAGAGCTGGGCGATGTGTTTCAAATTCATCAAGGGCGCATGCTTACTCTACTCAATGCAGGGTGTGATCTTGATTTAGTGAACCATATTCACGCCAATGAACCTTTTGCGCTCAGACAAGATGACTGGCGTCATGCTCGGGCGTGTTTAAAGGTTGATGACAGTCTCGTTGTAGAGCAGCAGTTAGAAGAGCAGCTTATCAAGCGTCAGCAGACCTTTCGCTTTAGTGCCTCGGGCGGTTACCTGTTCTATGGAGATGATCCCTCGGCCACATACATGCGTAATTGGTCACAACTTGCGCCTGAGTTAATCGTGAAGCTAACACAAAGTAAATATACTTTTCGTCAAGCTTATGTGGTTACAGCGGTGGCTCGGATGTACCAGTGGGGCTTGGCTGTGGCGGCAACGGATGGGGCAGAGCTTATGCTGGAAGGAGAGCGTGAACACAGTCGCTGCCTGTTTGAGCAGCAACACTGTAACATCACCAACAGCAGTGGGTTGGCGTTTTTTGAGCACAATAATGAGCGACCCATTTACTTTTTTAAAGCGAAAAAGCTCACCATTAGTGACCGTAAATTTGATGAATATTTATATGATTTGTACAAAAGAGGCACCTTTAAACCTCAGTTACCTATCGACAATTGGTTACATGCAAATTTATTAAGTCTGGCGACAACCGAGCAATTAAACATCAACACCTGTCAGGACTTTTTCCAATGGCAAGATGCCACGTTGGATGATGTTTTGCTGTTAACACAAACCCAGCGATAGGAGGTTGCACCATGAGCTATCCACTGGAACAGAATTTGGCTGCACTGTATCGAGAAATGGACTGGTTACATTCTGTCGTCAATCAAGTGATCTGTAATTACCTAAAACAGGAAGGGCATGAAAACCATTGGTTTGAATTAGCCCCACCTACCGTTGAACAGAAACAGAGCGCATATGAAGACCTCGTGCTCGAATGGGAGCTAGACAGTTTTGAGCGGTTAGCTTTGGCTTTGGCTATGGCGCCTGCCATCAAGCCTGAGGTGTTAGATATTCTGTTTGGTGTCAATCAGCTCATTGACAGGGGATTTAGTGAGTTTGGTGGGGTGAGTGACAAAGCATTTGGTGGCTTTTTACCCACAGGGCAAACACTAAACTTTTTGATTGCAGGCAACGATCCGCCATGGCGCGTATACGTTGACAGGCTGTTGTCGAGCCGTCACCGCTTTATGGCGGAACAAGTGACTGAGCTGATGAGCGCCGATGCCGCGCTACCGCACTGGGCTGGGGTGTATAAAATCACTGAACACTGGTTAAACTTCTTACTCACGGGTAATCATGTACAACCTGAGCTCAGTACCAGTTTTCCAGCGCATGCCTTAGAAAGCCCTCATCAGTGGCACGATTTGGTGCTTGATTACGCGGTAATGAAACGAGTCGATGAAATTCGAGCATGGTTGTCATACGGTCATGTATTGATGACGGACTGGCAGCTTGGCAGAAAAGTAAAACCGGGCTATCGCGCGGTATTCTTTGGACCACCGGGAACCGGGAAAACCATGACTGCGGCATTGCTTGGAAAAGTGACAGAGCGGGAAATCTACCGTGTTGACCTATCAATGATAGTGTCAAAGTACATCGGTGAAACCGAGAAAAACTTGTCACGTGTATTTGATGTCGCCAGCTACAAAGATTGGATTTTATTCTTTGATGAGGCGGACTCGTTGTTTGGCAAACGGACCGCAACGAGCTCATCCAATGATCGCCACGCCAATCAGCTCACAGGGTATTTATTGCAGCGGATTGAAGATTTTCCGGGGACGGTCATTTTGGCCACCAACTTACGTGCCAATATGGATGATGCGTTTACCCGACGCTTCCAAAATATGGTGCAGTTTACCATCCCAGGACCACAAGAGCGGTTAAAGCTGTGGCAAAACGCCTTTGATCAAGTTTGTGATCTGGCCGAAGACGTTAACCTTGAGCGGATTGCTCAGGACTTTGAGCTGGCTGGGGGACAAATCATTAATGTTTTACGCCAATGTGCTCTACAGGCCATTCGCAGAGATGAACGTGTGGTCTATCAGGCCGACTTACTAGAGAGTATTCGTCAAGAGTTTCAAAAGGATAATAAGACAATCAATATCTCTGGTATGGAGGCATTACGTTGAATAAGACGTAGGCATCAACTAATGATCGCAAGGCAATAGCAGGGCCGGATATAAACCACTGGTTTTAGAGTAAGGATAGTGACATGAGTGATAACAAGCGGCAGTACCAACGAAAACAAAAAGCGAGCACCCAACAAGCGGCTCAGCTGCAAGGAGCAAACGTATTGGCTGATAATCGGCCGGCATCAGTGCAGCGACAAAAGCGCAATACCACAGGGCTGCCTGATAATTTAAAGTCAGGGATGGAATCGTTATCTGGCATGAGCTTGGATCATGTAAAAGTGCACTATAACTCTAGTAAGCCCGCTATGGTGCAAGCGCATGCTTATGCACAAGGCAGTGACATTCATCTGGCTCCGGGGCAATCGCATCATTTACCACATGAATTGGGACATGTGGTCCAACAGGCGCAAGGGCGTGTTAAACCAACAACTCAAGTTAACGGCGTGAACGTTAACGACAATGCTGCGCTTGAGCATGAAGCCACAGTAATGGGCAATAAAGCGTTGCAGCGTGCAAGCCATGACAGATACGCGGGAGCCAATTTTTCCTTACAACAGCAGCGTTTGAAGACCAGCGAGTTTGCACAATTTAAATCAATGGATAGCGTTGGCCTTGAAGGTATTGGCTACGCCGTCATGAGCCGCAAAACTTATCAAAGGTGGCAACATTCAGAGCAGGCCACGGCTCAGTTACATGGCAAATGCGAGCATGGACAAAACATCATTGTTACGCAATTTCAGGACAAGGAACTTGGCACAAAACAACTTGCAGGCCTAGGTCATAAGGTCAAAGGAGGACTGTTAATTGCTGAGGGTGGATTAACACTTGCTGCAGGGGTGGCGGTTTTAATTGCTAGCCATTTTGCTCTGTCGGTGCCTGCGATTGCAGCCATTATTGTGGGTGGTTCAAAAATATTGCGTGGTATTTTAACGTACACAAGTCAAGGCAAACCATCGAAATCAGCAGTGGCAATCATGGATGCATGTCGCGCCTTAGAGTCCATTTCGGCAATTGTCGGTGGTGCGTTCTCTGGTAATGTCTTTGGTATTGTGTTTGGTGCAATCAAAGCGTTTCGAAGCGCAACTACAGCGTATGCAGATTACCTGCAGAACGTGAAGGATGAACAGGGTAACCATAAACATCCAAAACGTATGAAAGCGCTAAAATGGTTAAATTCAGGTTTACATGTGCTGGAACTGGTTGCTGCCACGGGGGCAGGAATCACAGGACTCAACTCGGGCAAGACGAGCTCCACGATTTTAGGGGGGGCCACGTTGGCGAGTAATCTGCCTAAAAAGGCACGTGCAATTGATCAAGTGAATGATGCAGCGGGGAACAATAACAGGTAGGTGATATGAAAAATCCCCTTAAACAATGCGTTCGATCAAAGCTGCTTGTATTGCGGCTTGTAGAGTCTACAAAGTACAGCTAAATTCATTATGGGACTGACTGATACTCTGGAGATTAAGTATGTCACAGCAACACGGATTTTCGATTGGCATTGGTCGCATGAATGACGAATTTGTAATTCACATGAAGGCATTTGGTACGCTTACTCATGAAGACTATAAAACCATTACTCCGATGCTTGAAGGCGCCTTTCAACAGGTAAAGCACCCACACGTGAAAGTGTTGGCAGATATGACCCACCTAGAAGGGTGGGAATTGCACGCTGCGTGGGATGATTTTAAATTGGCACTAAAATATGGATCTCATTTTGAAAAGGTCGCTTTAATTGGCGCACAACCTTGGCAGGACGCGTTGGCTAAAATCGCAGGTTGGTTTATTGGTGCAAAAGTTGAGCAATTTAGTGAGTATTCACAGGCTAAAGCTTGGTTATTTGAAAATGAAAGAACTTAAAACGGCTTTTCACACTGTGTAATTGATTAAGGCGTAGCGTTATCTTCATTAAGTAGTTGGATATACGCAGCGCCTCTTAATGTGCTCAGCGCTTTTTAGCTAGTCTACCTTCGTACCTAAAAAAACCAAAAAATTCAACTAACTGTAAATATGGGGGCTTCATCTCATTGTGATTGTGGCAGGTCAGTAGTTTGCATAGGCTGATAATTGTACATGTTTCATAATTGGAGTGAGAATATGCCCAGCAGTAGACCTTTTTCATCCTTATATCGCACATTATTGCCGTTCAAGTTTCTGACATTAATTGTTTTTAGTGGCTTTAGCATGGCAAGTGACGCGCTATTTTCTAGCATCTTGCCTATGAAAGAGCGTGCTGCTGTGATTGATGAGTTGACCGCCAAGCGGGTCAGCACTTTGCTGCCAAAACTAATGAAGCAAACCAATCTGGATATGTGGGTTTTGATTAGCCGTGAATACAACGAAGACCCAGTTCTAAAAACCATGCTGCCAGCCACGTGGCTGTCAGCACGGCGCACCACAATTTTGGTTTTTGCTCTTGATAAGCAAGGGCAGGTCAATGCCTATGCAGTTGCCCCTTATAAAATTGGTAATGTATTCAAAAGTGCGTGGGATAAACATACGCAACCCGATCAGTGGCAGGCACTGGTGGACTTGATAGACAAGTACCAGCCTAAGCGTATCGGTGTGAATACCTCGAAGCACTGGGCTCACGCAGATGGCTTGGTGGTGAGCGACCAGAAAAAACTATTGGCCAAATTACCAGCTAAATATCAGCAGCGTCTAACCTCGGCCGAACGTTTGGCGGTTGGTTGGCTTGAGCAGCGCATCGATGAAGAAATCCCTTATTTTAAACAAGCCGTTGCCATTGCGCAGGCAATTATTGCGCAAGGCTTTTCTAACGAGGTGATTGAGCCTGGGCAAACCACCACCGATGATTTGGTTTGGTGGCTGCGCGAACGCGTTAGAGAATTAAAGCTACAGACTTGGTTTCACCCTAGCGTGTCGATTCAGCGCGCTGATAAACGTCAATTTGACCATGAGTCCAGTTTTACCAACGTGGATGGAGACAATGTCATTCAACCGGGCGACTTATTGCATGTTGATTTTGGTATTGTTTATCTGAGATTACACACTGATACACAGCAGCACGCTTATGTATTAAAAGCAGGCGAAACGTCACCACCTGAATATCTTCAAGCAGCGTTACACTCGGGCAATCAAGTTCAGGACGCGTTAGTTGAACAATTTAAGGCAGGAAGAACAGGTAACGAAGTACTGAAAATGGCACGCGAAGCAGCAATCGAAAGAGGGCTGAAACCAACCATATATACACATCCTCTTGGTCTGCATGGTCATGCGGCAGGCACCACAATTGGCATGTGGGATGCGCAACAAGTTAAGCCTGGTGACGGGGACTATCCGTTACACTTAAATACGGCCTACTCAATAGAATTGAGCAATGATGTTTATCTAGAAGCGTGGCAAAAGCAAATTCGCATCATGCTAGAAGAAGATGCATTTTTTAATGCTGATGGTGTCAAATATCTAAATGGCAGGCAAAAACAATTACATATCATAAAGGCGCGCTAAAGCGCCTTATTTGTAAGGAGATGTAATAGCAATTCAGACTTATTTGAACTACACATAAGTGGCTAATTGTAGCAACGGAGCTGAAAAGTAGGAGGGAATATGTCTAATTCAGGTCACACAGAGCAAAAAGTTTCAAAACGTTCACTTACGAGCACATGCACCCCAGAGCCCGCGTTAGGGCCACTGAGCCAGTTACCTGGCGTGTGGAAAAACTCGGGGCAGTTTCATGGGCATGGTTGGAACATGATCGCAGTACCTTTTCCATCGGGTAATCATGATTACCGTTTACTCAATAACCAATACAACGAAACACTCACTTTCCAACTGGTCGACAAAAATGTGCCTAATCGTGGCATGAGAGGCGATCAAGAAGTATTTACCGTGGATTATGTCCAAGCAATCGAGCAAATTGCAGCAGCTGATTTTCCAGAATCGGGTTTGGCGGGGGAGCCTGGGCTTGCTATCCACCATGAACCGGGTTTATGGCTGCACATGAAAGATCACACAACAGGGGACTTAGATATAGCCCGTCTGTCTAGCATTCCGCATGGCGATGCTGTGATGGCACTGGGAAAAAGCCAAAAAAACCATACCGGCTTCGACATTCCTAGCATTAGTGGGTTACCAATCGGCGTCAATCAGGACTTGGACAATCCATACCTGCATCCGTATTTGCACTTCCATGAGCATCTATTCCAAGGTGTGTTTGACCCAACAAAGCCCAACGAGTTGCTTAATCAAGCGATTTTACCTTTCTTCCAGCAAGACAAAGTAGCAAGTGTGACGCAGTTGAAAGTTGACTCAGCACTGGCCAGTGGCGGCGTGAACAACATTCCGTTTATCACCCGACAAGCAAATGCAACAGAAGTGAGTTCTATCTTTTGGATTTATGAGCTTAAAGAAAAGCATCCAAACGGTGAACCAAAAATGCTGCTGCAATACACACAAACGGTTTTGTTAGAATTTTTTGATAGCCCAATAGGCCCAGGTCTTATCAAATGGCCTCATGTGAGTATTAACACATTAGAAAAGCAACCAAGTAAATGATCCTAAATAGAGTTTATTGGTTATCAATTGTATGTTGATAGTGAATAAGCTCTATTTATGTTTGGTTGGATGATTTTCCTCAATGAACCGTTGAAAAAATACTGTTAGTCAATATGGCGCTTTAATTCAGTCGCTACAACATACAAATAATATGATTCAAGGATTAAACCATATCACGCTTGCAGTGAGCTGCCTGACACGTTCATTAGCATTTTATACGGATGTATTGGGGTTTAAGGCCCATGTTAAATGGCACGGCGGTGCTTACTTGTCTATTGGGGAACTTTGGCTGTGCCTGAGTTGTGATGAACCTTGCGCAAGGGACGATTACACTCATATTGCGTTTGCTGTGTCGCCTTCAGATTTTGAAAGTTTTAGTTGTCGCGTCTTATCTTCTGATGTAAAGCAATGGAAGCAAAATCAAAGTGATGGACACTCTCTCTATATCTTAGACCCTGACGGGCACAAGCTTGAATTGCATGTAGGTAATTTAGAAAGCCGCCTTCATACATTAAAGCAAAAGCCCTATGATGGCCTTACGTGGTTGTAATGAGAGAAATGGAATAAGTTTCATTTTGGCAAATATTTAACATCTCTAATTGGCGAGTAAACAATTTTGATTCTTGAATTAGTGCAAATGCACCATGATGGGTTTTAATTGGTGCCTTAATTTTTATCAGAGCTTTGTATAAAAATTAATAATGCTTTGCTTTTTTCGGTTTTACTTTGTTTTTTATATCGTGGTTTAGACTCTGAATATTAATAATATTTAAGTCTATAAAGGCATTTTATTTAAGGTTGGTGCGGTTTGAATTTTATTCACTTTATGATGTTTTCTTAATTTATTAGGCTGATTTTTAGTCAACAAAGGAGAAAACAATGAAAATAAAACTGAATAAAAAATCTATCAAAGACTTAAACACCAAAAAACAACTCAATGATCAACAAACTCAGCAGGTGGGTGGGGGGTATACTGCCCCTTGGATGTGCCAACATAGCTATCCAGTATGTTATACATCACCGGGTGTCTGTTGATCAGACATATAACCAAAAAGGCAGCCAACAGGCTGCCTCGTTTGCTTATCTTATTGCACTCGCTATTGCTGCTCAGTTTGCCCCATAGGTGAGAGCAACCTGCCTTTTTCATCTCTTGGTGGCTCTAGCGTGTTATATCTTTCCATCGCTTGTTCTGATAACTGTAACCCTACATCGTCATCATAAGATTCGCCACTGGTACTTTTCGTTGTTACGCCTTGGCGACTGATACTGCAATATCCTTTTCGTTCAAAATGCGCGTTGCCAAAGAACCAGAGGCTACCAAACGCGGAGTTTTCCACCCATTCATGCCAGTGGCCAGCACCGATTTCGGGGCGCGAGTCTTTGACTTGAGTAACTAATTCCCACTCCATGCCATCATGGCCGCGTTCGTTCCAGAAGTCACCATACATAAAGACCTGATCACCTTCTTTTTCGGCTACGCCATTCCAGTTGGGGTAAGTGTTTGAAACCCAACGATAGACTTCATGTGTACCACTCACACCCACAAAATAAAAGCATAGGCCTTGTGTGGCCCAGCGAGCATGAATAGAAGAACGGTCATCGTGGAATGTGATCATCCACTGATTACCTTCTTGAGTTAACGTTGGTTTGTAAAGTTGTGCTTGTACTGCTGTGCTCGATATTGCGCACGCAGCCAAGCAACATGCTAATAAGCGTTTCATTACGGCTCTTTCCTTATTCCGGTTAACGAATCTCCTTGACGGAGTCCTTTTCGGCGCCGTGTACTTGCCACTGTAAGGTGTTGTGCTCGAACAGAGGAGTTGTACACAAAGCGTCGCGCTAAGTATGGTCAAACAAACTTAAGTTGGTGGGATACAGAGAGTGTACTGTTCGAGGTAATCACGCAAAATGGCTTATTAAGTTTACTCTTTTGAGCGCCATAGACCGGCAAATCGATATCATCAGGTTAAGTAGAAATAATTGCTGCCACTTTAATTAGAGGCAGTCAGTTGAAAGTACAGAATTTTCATGAGTAGCCACTGAGCCTGTTAGACAAAGCATGGATCAGATAGCTAGATTTGATGAATTTTTTATCAAATTGTGGCAAAAAGTAGTAGGTGGTTTACCCAAACTGATAGGTAAACCATCGGTTACTTAGGCTTTGTTCTATTGGTATTGTTACAGTGATTCTACGCCATTCAACGATTCTACCTTAGACATCAGTTGGTTATTCTGGCTTGTGATCTCATGAAGGTAAATAGAGTCATTTGTTTTGGCCAGTTGCAGCGCTTGCTTTGAGGCTGATAACGCTTTAACAGGCTTGCTATCAAGATTGTAAGCCGTCGCTAAGCTATCCCATAAGATTTCCGATTGAGCAAAGTGTTTTACGCCTTGTTCTAAAATCTCAACACCCCAAGCGGTTTTTCCTTCGTAGGCCGCTTTGAGGCCATACACATTATATTGATGTGCTGATAACGGGAAGTTGTAACCGTACTCGCCGCTTATGTGTTGATAAAAAACCTGTAGTTGCTGCAGTGACATCACGTCAACCTCTGGTACTGCATTCCAATTATGAAATAGTGACTTGAGTGCTTGAGCATTGCCAATCAATGGCGTGCTGTCGTGGGTTTCTTCAGCAAAGCGTTGGCTAAACCAGTACAAATTTTTGACTGGCTTCTTCTTTAAGGCATCAAGCATGGCAACGTATGAGTCGTTCATTTCACCAGGTTCGTTGGCCATACTCAAAAACCAGCGCTTTGGCTGGGTAAGTTGCTCGGTTGACAAATAAGTATCCATCAGTGTTTTTTCATCCCACCAGAGACTGGGACTAATTGCGATGTGCGCGTTAAACTCACTCTCGTTTTGCAGTGCCAAATAGCTGGTGAATAGTCCGCCCATAGAATGTCCTGAGACCACATAATACGGCGCTATCCGATATTTAGATTTTAGGCTTGGGAGTAGTTCTTTGTGCAGGTATGCCTTAAATGCGCTAGCTTGGCCAGAGCGCCCTACAAATTCCTCATGCTCAGTTGGGGTGAAATATTGTAGACGTTTGTGGGTGCTTACGCCCACCACGACCATTTCTGGCAAAATTGCATAGGTGCTTAAAAACTGTGTACTTGCTGCAACGTGTGGAAACTGGGTCGCGCCATCGAGCACAATCAATAGTGGGTAACTAAATGAGCTGGAGTGGGTATAGGTATCGGGGAGTGAAACGCGCACGGTAGTGGTTTCATCAATGATTTTAGAGGTGATTGAAAAGCGCTCTACATTAGCTTGGCAAATGTTGGTAACAAACGCTAACAAAGCGATGAATGTTTTCATGTTCTTTCCTACATTGGGGTACTGCGAGTATTTCCACAGTCAAATCAAAGGGCTTGGCTATGAAAATAGCTAACTTGTCGCTATTTAAACTGCTCGAGCGGTACTAAGCGAGCCTCGCAAACTTCAATACGGTCCCATACTTTTTCACTCACATAGGGGTCTTGGGCCAGCCACTCATCAAGCGCGGCTCGGGTTGGAAACTGTAAATGAACGGATGAACCTATCATTTTTCCCTGATCATCTAACATGGCACCACCACTTAAAAAAATCCCCTGTTTGATCATGCGTTTGATGCCTTCAAGGTGGGCTTCTCTACAGGCTAAACGGCGGTTAAGTGCGTCGCTATCGGTGTGGTCATAGGCTGTGACGATGAATTGCATTGTGCTTCCTTATATAAATGCGAGACCAAAGTAAATGAGTTTAGAAATAATTGATTTAAAGTGTGTTTTCTAAAACAGGTAATAATGTATATCAAATGAAGAATGATTAAAAGCTGAGGCTATTTGGGTGTAGGGGCTGCGTTAAGGTGGGTGTAAAAAGGAGCACAATCGCTAGGGAGAGAAATGAAGCCCGCACATATGTGACAGGGCTTCTAAAAGCAATTGCTATGAGAGATTAGAATTTACCAGCAGGTGGCCAATTTGGGTTTTCAATTTCATCTTCACCTACCGCACTGCTAGCCTCTTGGGCAATAGAAAGTGGCACGTTTTCTTTTGGGATCACCACTTCTACCAAGAAGTTACTCTCTGGGTTACAGCGAATTTCTTCCATCACCGCCATTAACTCACCCATATGACTCACTTTTCTGCCAACTCCACCAAAAGCGTCGGTCAATTTAGAAATGTTCCAGCTAGGTAACTCGTTGTAAGCGTAAACATCGTCTAGTAGCTTGTCGTCATAATCAACTGGCGGCGTTCTAAATGGGTTGGGGTTTACTAAATACTGTTCTATACCGTAAATGCCATTAGCTATAACAAATACCACGGTGTTTTGCCCGTAGGCATGTTGGTCTGCCACGGCTTGGCAGGTCTCGTGAAAAGCACCGTCACCCACTACAACGATTGAGCGTTTATCGGGAAACGCACATTTTACGCCTGTACCTGCAGGTACAGAGTAGCCGATAGACAACCAAGCGGCTTGTGCTACAAAGCCATTTCGGCTTGGGATCTTAACCCCTTGTGCACCAATCAGGGGAAATCCCGCATCGACTACCATGACGTCATCTTCGCTGATCCACTGGCTCATAGCGTGAAAGAAATTGTCATAGCCCAGCGTACTATCACTGTTTGGCGCTAGGCTTGCGGTTTTCATTAATTGTTTGGTTAATCGAAGCCCAGCTAGTTTAGCGGGTTCGGCTTTGGCAAGCTCTGTGAACTTGTCAATCAGCGCATCAAGGTACTGATCCAGTTGAACAGATGGATAGAAGTTGGCACCAACAAACACACCGCCATGTGCAGCAAGTACGGTTTTATCACTGCGAATGTCTTCATTGCCGGTGTCTTTGCCGGTTGTCCACGCACCAATACCGATTAGGGCACCGTCTTCACCTACTAGATCGGCAATTTCTTCATTTTTAAGTGTTACACAGCCTTCAAACCATGGGTGAGTCTCTTCAATAACTGACTTGCTCAAGGCGGTGGTAACAAAGTGGATATGCTGATTTGGTAAGGTATGCGAGCGGTTAAGGATATCTAGCAGGGTCAAAAACTTATCCTGCAGGCCATACCGCTGCAGCTCAATACCCGCCCAAAAGATACTGTTTGGCTTACTTAACATTAGCTCAACCGTGGCTTGCGCTGCATTACTTGCTTCGCTCACCGTAATGGTTGCCTTTGCGCCAGAGCTAAGTTTGCCGGTAGGTTTAGCGCAAGGAGTACGCCAAACATCTTCGGCCACTTCAAAATAGATTGGCCGCTTTTGCGTCAGCATGGCGGTGATGGCTGAATCAATTTGATACGGTGCTTGTTGCGCATTGGTGATGCGCTCAGCCGCTACCGTGATGGGCTTGAACATATGAATATCCACAAAGTCATAGCCGGTAGTGTGAGAGTACAGCAGCCCTGCTTGTTTAGATATTTGATCTTCTTTATTGGTAGGCGCACCGTTGATCAAAATAACAGGAACCTGCTCTACAAATGAGCCCGCGATGGTGTTGAGCAAGCTAAATGCACCCACGCTATAGGTAACGTAAAGCGCACTGACCCCTTTTAATCTAGCATACGCATCGGCCGCAAAACCCGCACAAATCTCATTGGCGTTACCTGATATGTTAATGGGGGAGTTATCATCCGCCAGTATGGTATCAAGTAGGGCGGCGGTGTAATTGCCTGCAACGCCAAACATTTGCTCGACACCAATTTCTTCCAGACGTGCTTTTAGATAGTCAGCAACACAGTAGTCGTTGATTACATTGTTCATAATATTTCTCTGTGATTGTGTGTTGAGTAGGAGGTGTGTGCCACCTCCTACGAGCGCTCTTAAATCTTGTCGAAGTAAGTCAGGTTTACACCCAATACGCTGCGTTTATCGCAGGTATGATCAATCGGTGCATCACTGAGACTCAGTTGTGGGTCAATATACTCATGGATAAGTTTCGAGGCGTTTTCTTCGTATACAGCGGTGATTGCTATTGAAGGAGGAACGCCAGTTTGTTGCTCATACACTTCGCTAAGTGGTGCAAGGCCAAAACCTTTTTGTAGTACAAGGTCGGTTGAACGTAGCGCACCTTCAACCCAGCCCTGATAGTCAGAGAATGCTTCACCACAGGTAAATAGGTTAGGTAGTGGCTCGGTCAGTTCTTTCATTACTGCTCGGTCATCGGCACCCACGGCCCATTGATGCACACCATAGCCAAATTGCTGGCTCTGCGGTAAATCGAAATCCACACTACCTTCCCAAATGCGAGCGCTGGTAAGCACGGGCTCTGGCACATAGTGTGTGTCGAAGATTTTCTTGAAAAACGCGGTGGCTTGTTCAACCACAGCCACAGATGCTGGGTAAATGTCTGATGGTACGCTTTGCACGTAGCGATCTTGATTTGGATTGTGGAACAGCTCGCCCTTGTCTTGCAACGCGCTCCAAAAGTTTATATTCAAATAATCGCAATAGATGGTCAATGCCGCTGGACGCTCGTATTTCTCAGCGTTGATTTCATCCAGTTTAGCTTGGGTTTCTTTACTTGGGTTGGTACGACGTTCTTCGTACATCAATGCGGCTGCAAGGGTGTCATTGACTGCATAAAATGGATAGACAGACCCTGTTGGTAAATCCGCAAAGTTGGGGCCAAATTCAACCGAAGGACGACCTGTAATCCCTGTTGCCCACCAAGCCGTATCGTAATATAAATTGATTTTTAGCAAAGGCTGATTGGTGGCTGTTTGCAAGGTGTTCCAGATTTTCTGTGACTCTGGCTTTGGCAAGCGGTGAAATGCGTTCGAGCCAATAAATAAGCGCTCTAAAGCAAGCCTTGGTAGGCCTAAAATGACTTTTTCAGCTCGGATGTGACCGCGGTGCTCTTGGTCATGTTCATCGATATGGGTGTAGCGTAGAATATACTCTTTACACTCTTCGTCATAATCGATGGCTTCGATTTCGGTTTGTAGGTGAATGCGCTCAGTGCCGACTTTATCTACCAACGCATTGGGCAAAGTGCTAAAACCATCTTTGAAAGTACGGAATTTCGCATCCGCTGGAAAGTCTTCCAAGAGTTGATAAGCAACACCCGCGTTCATTTTTGATAAGAATGTACCGTTGAACCCCAGTGCGCGATACAACATGGTGATACACTCTTGAGAATAACCCATGTCAGAGTACAGATCCCAAAGCGTCCATTCATTTAAAGGTTTACCATTCCATTGACAGTCTAAGCGGAATTTCTGCCAAAATTCTGGCCCTTTCACTTTTGGGCGTTCGCTAAAGTGTGGGTTGACTTGTAGGATACGGTTGAACACGACATTCACAATCTCGGTTGGGTTCATGCCACGCTCGGCTGGGTCTAGATTGTAAAGAGCTGACCAAATCGCATATTCATCGTCTGCCGCTTCGCTGACCGAAAACCCTGCACCACGGAAATACAGGCGGTTATTGCCGCCGCTGTTCATTGGGAATGGCACAATCTGGTCTTGCAAATCTAGCTTTAAGAACAGCGCCATTAAATCGTCCATGCCATCGAATAGAAAGCGCATTCCGCCTTGTTCTTCTTTTACCGTGATAGTGCTTGGTTGATTTGGGCCTGACTTTTGGTTTTTGAAGTTGATAAGGTCTGAATCTAGGCGGCCACCGGTGCGATCTGAGCGCTCAAATATAGCAAAATCGTTGATGTTACTTTCATTTTCTAATCGCCAAGCGCTGTAAAGGCCTGACATACCAGCACCAACTATGGCGACTTTTACGTTTTTAGGTATCGATTTGTTCTTAATCTCACTGCCAAACTTGTAATGGGTCATGATAGTTCCTTGATAATGTTTGTGCGTCACAAATCAAGCAGGTAAGCGACAAAGCATTGGCAACAACAGATGCCTTCCTTGCATGATTAGCGATATAAATCGTTTTGCTTGTTAATGGATTTAAACTGAGCATGTATAGCACGCATGGTCCTTCACGCGACAACGTCAGTACATCAATCCTTGTAGACCTAAATAAATGTAGCAGGTATGTAAATAAATGTATGTTACAGCCGATTACAAATCGATTTTTTCCAATGAAAACGCGCTTTTTGGTTGATAAAAAAGAGGTTTCTTAGCAAGAAATTTTATGAGTGCTTAAGTGACAGAGGTAACAATAGGGCAAAGTCAGCCACTTTGTTACTCCCATTGATAGGGTATTAAAAGTCGATATTCGCGTATTTTTGGGGCAGAAAGAGTCATGGCCAAATCACAGGCAAAACGTCTCAGCACTCCAAACGAACATCAGGAAATCGATAGCGAAGGTATGCGGTTTGATAATATAAGCGAAGTGAGGTTAGTGGGTTGTCTAATTGGGTTTTGAGAAGGTTTTTTTAAAATGGGTGTCCGTGAAAAATTTTTCCCGTGATCTGTCACTCGCAGCTTGCCGAGCAAAATTAGAAAACTCTAGCTTACAGGTGTCTCGAATTATCTCGAATTAACGTGCGAATTAACGTGGACACCCACCCCAACTTGGAATGTTGAGGTGGTTTGTCTAAGCTTTAGTTTCTTCAAAATTAACGTGGACACCTAAATTAACGTGGACACCCACCCCAACTTGGAACACCTAAATTAACGTGGACACCCACCCCAACTTGGAATGTTGGGGTGGTTTGTCTAAGCTTTAGTTTCTTCAAAATTCAGATCAAATTCAAAGTTCAAGGAGTGAACGATGGGATTAGCAAGGAAGCGACAAATCAGTTTGTCGGATACGCGGTATTATCATTGTGT
>NZ_JAKFZQ010000003.1:0-322816 GCF_021654245.1 Pseudoalteromonas sp. MMG022
ATTGAGCATCGCAGTGTACAAGCTTTGGCAAGCGAAATTCCATCTTGGTTTGATGAGGTAAATACGATCGGTTGGAGCTCAAATTACATATTTGATGGCTCGGTAAAGGGAATCATTCTCCTCTTCTGTGGCCGTAAAATGATTATTCTCAGTGATGAGTGTAAAAAAGATCCTGCGCTATTGCGACAGTGTATAGAATCACATGATATTGAGTTGCTAGATTGTACGCCAACCTTGTTACAGCATTGGATTGATGGCTGGGGAGAGTTTACACCACCCAACTTAATGGTTGGAGGAGAAGCAATTTCGAGTAAATTATGGCAGCAACTGGTGGATTATCGTCAGCGTGGAACAAAGACATTCAATGTCTATGGACCAACAGAGTGCACGGTTAACAGTACACGGGCACTTGTCAGCACCGAGATAGCAATGATTGGCCGACCTTTAGCATATGTGCAGTGCTATATTTTGAGCGAAAATGGCAAAAATGCCTTAGTACCCTTTGGAAGCATAGGTGAACTATACATTGGTGGTGATGGCTTAGCTCGTGGCTATTTGAATCGTCAGCAGTTGAGTGAGCAGCGCTTTATCGCCAACCCATTTTATGATGCCACGCATCCAAATAGCTCAGAGCGCTTATATCGTACCGGTGACTTAGTGCGTTATTTACCAGATGGCAATTTAGAGTTTATTGGACGAGTGGATGATCAAGTTAAGATCCGAGGGTTTAGGATTGAACTGGGTGAAGTCGAAGCGCAACTCGCAGTGCAGGAGGGAGTGGAATCTGCATTGGTGATGGCCAAAGAGCTGGCGGGTTCGCTACAGTTGATTGGTTATATCAAAGCCAGTAACACGTTAAATGAGGCGGGTCAGGTTCAGCTTATTACTGAGATTAAAGAGCGCTTAGAAAAGTCTCTGCCTGATCACATGATGCCAAGTGTACTTATGGTAGTGAATGCATGGCCTTTGACTGCAAATGGTAAAGTAGATAAAAAAGCGCTGCCACAGCCAGATTGTGCGAGTTTACAAGGGAAGTATGTAGCACCATGCAGTGATGCAGAGCATGCTCTAGTAGGTATATTCTCACAACTGTTGGGTATTGAAGCGGATAAAATCAGCACGACGGCGAATTTCTTCGACCTCGGCGGACACTCGTTACTTGCTGTGAAACTTATGGCAAAAATTAGTGCGCATTTTGAACAGACGTTATCGTTAGCAGAGCTATTTAAAACACCAAATATAGTAAAGCTAGGTGAGCGGCTCACCATAGAAAAAGAGCAGTCTTTTAGCATTACTGTACCTTTACATGACGAGGGTGAGGCGCAGACCCTATTTGTTGTGCCAGGAGCAGGAGGCAATGTGTTGTCGCTTCAGCCAATGGCGCAAGCATTGGGTGGTACTTATGCTGTATATGCACTACAAGCAATAGGCTTAGATGGCACTATGACTCCATTGGAAAGTGTGGAACGCACAGCGCGTGAAAACATTGCGGCACTAAAAGAAGTTCAGCCCAGTGGTCCTTATCATCTAGTAGGGCATTCCTATGGTGGTGTGGTGGCTTTTGAAATGGCGAAACAGCTATTGCTAAACAATGAGTCAGTTGCTTCGTTAAAACTGATTGACGCCTACACACCGCTTATATTTAAGCAACAGTTTAAACAACGATATGGTGGGCAAAATACACAAATGGAAGAGTTGTATAGCGTTTGTGTTAACTTTGCACAACAGTTCGGTGTGGCCTTAGAGTTAGATATACAACATTTACAGTCGCTCACAGACAGTGAGCTTGGGCAGTATGTATCCAGTTGCTTCCAAAGCCAAGGTGTTGATATGACGCCAACACAATTTGTTACTTATTACAGCGTGTATAAGGCAAATTTAAACTGTTATCTCACTTATTTGCCAACCAAACTGCCAAGCACGTTGAATATAAGTCTTTATCGAGCAACACACTCTTTTGATGGAGCACATATACCTGACGATTATGGTTGGAATGACTTGTTGATGCAGCCACTTACGATTGTAGATGTTGCAGCTGATCACTTCTCGATATTGACGCAACCTCATATTCAGGAGGTATTCTAGTTGTATTCAAACTGTATGATGTTTGTTGGAGGTTAACCTGATTGACCTCTAGTTTCTGTTAAGTGTAAGCCGCAAAGTATTATCGATACTTTGCGGCTTTTTATTTTCATCTCTAAATCACTGATATCAGTAGCTGGACTCTTCACTTCGCGCTGTGTTTTGGTATCTCTAGGAGTGACTTTAGGAGCTCACGTTTGCCTTGATGATTGATTCAATAACCACAATTGTATTCATGTTTGGGGTGGTCATTGATTGGTATTAACCGTCCGATATCGGGCTGTAAGTGTTCGATATCGGTCTATTGAAATTGAAACGCTATTTCTAAGCGTTGTAGGGTGACAAGCTAAATACGAAGTTGTATGGAGGGGTTGGTTTAACTTGTTGTTTTAAATGGTTTTAAATTCTTTATTTTAGCAGGCCGAACACACGTTGAAAAGTGGCTATAAGTGGCATGTTATTCGCAATATTAGTTTTATTGTTGAAAATTGATCGTATGGCTTTATTGAGTCAAATCGTATAAAACAGGAAGCAAAGGATGAACCAAAGTATTTATCTATTAAAGCAAGCTTGGGCTGGATTACGCCTTAAAAAGGGCTTTTCAGCCACTGTCATTGCAACACTGGGGATAAGTTTGGGTGCTTTATTATGCATTCTGACGTTAGCGTATATCGTAATTGTTAAACCTCTACCTTACCCCGAACAAGGTGCTTTATACCAGCTCAACTCAGTGGTTAAAGATAAAAATGCAGAGGTGCTTGGTAGGGCGTATAACTATCCTAGTTTAATTCACCTATATGACACGCAAACTGTGTTTAGTGAATCGGCCATAGCGCTTTATAGCGAAAGTGTACTAAGCTCGCTTCCGACTCATCCAACGGTCAAGACAATCTATGCAACACCTAAATGGTTCACGTTATTGGGCAGTCAAATGGCCCTTGGTCGGGCATTTGAGCAAACTGAAAACAAAGAAAGCTATAATCCCGTCGCCATCTTGAGCTATCACACATGGAAGCAAAAATTTAACTTAGATAGCGAAATATTAGACAAAACCATTACGGTCAGCGGGAACAACTATAAGGTTGTGGGTGTGTTGTCTGAGTCATTCGTTGAACCTCAGCTTGCTGGTACAGGCAGTAAAACTGATATCTACTTACCTTGGGATTTTAACTCATACCACCAGAGTGATAATTGGAGAAACCGTTGGGGTGGATTTATCACCCGATTACACTTTATTGGTAAACTTGATGGTCAAATGGCACCTTCACAGATTGAGCAAACCCTCACTGGACCTTTCAATAATTACTGGCAAGAAAACGTATCAGATATCGCACGCTTTAAGGGGTGGACGATTCAAATGGAATTGAAGTCATTTAAAGAAGCAATATTGGGAGACAGTACTAATACGGTGCTACTTTTACTGGCGGGTGTAACAGGACTGGTACTGATTGCATGTACTAATATTACTAATTTATTTATGTCTCGTACGGCTGAACAGCAGCGTCAATTAGCAATCCAAGCTGTTGTGGGTGCTAAAAAGCGTCATTTATTCCATTCGTTACTTACAGAGTCGGCATTATTAGTTTTTGCATCTCTGGCGTTGGCGTTAGTTATTGCCAACAGTGGTTTTTGGGTACTTCAACATTACTTAGCGTCTAGCTTTCCGCGTATCGATGAGCTGGCATTAAACGGATTTACCTTTGTATCTGCTGTGCTTATTGCGCTAATCATCGCTTTATTTTTCGCGCGTTTAAGCGCTGGTATCGTTAACTATAAAGCGCTGAACTCTATTCTACAGTCAAGTGGTAAGGGCACTGGTGTTCAAGTTTCTGAAAAAGTGAGAAGGATACTGGTGATTTCACAGGTGACGATTGTAACGACGCTGGTATTTATCAATATTGGTCTTTTGAAAGACTCTTTAAAAATTATTACAGAGCCATTGGGCTTTGAAACAAAGGATATTACGACTTTTAATATCAATGTTAACGGATCTAGCAATTTGTCGAGCGAGCAGCTTCAAGCACTTATGTTAGAGCTAAGAAATAGACTTCAGGCTTTACCGCAAGTTGATGATGTATCTCAGGCTATTTCACCGCTAGAAATCAATGGGATGCGTATTCAAACAGTTGAAGAAACTCAAGAAAGCCTGACGATTCAAAGTCGCTATATTGACGATAGGTACTTCAACATGACGGGGCAAACACTGATCGAGGGTAACTTCTTCAGTGAATCAGATTTTAAAGATCAAAACTACAGCATCATTATCAACGATGTGTACGCAAGAAGGTTGGCAGGTGAAGGTAGTGCGTTGGGTAAAAAAATCTCAGTTGGCGGTGATTTACTGAGTGTGGGGGGGGTTGTCAAAGGCGTTAAAGTTCCAAATGAAACAGACATTCCAATGCGCGCCTATATGTTGACATCTGCTGATGAGCGTCAATTCATTTTAAAGATGAAACCTAACCAAACCTTGTCTCGTGAAATGATAGCGTCAATTCTCAAAGAAGTGAGCAGCCAGTTGTATCTAAAAGATTTAGATACATTAGAGGAGAAGAAAAGTCAGATGTTGTTCACTCAGTACACTACGGCTATCACCAGCTCTGTTTTAGCAACCTTGACGTTTTTGTTAGCCACTATTGGCTTGTACGGTATTCTTAACTACGCCACACAAATGCGTAAGTTTGAACTGGGGACTCGTCTTGCAATCGGTGCATCACGTAAGGATGTGATTAGTTTAATCATAAAAGATAATGCGGGTTCAGTTGTGATAGGCCTTGTTGCAAGCCTAATCATTTTACTCGGTCTATACATTGGCTTTGCACAAGCGTTAAGCAGCTACGTAAACATGGGGACGGTGGCGATGTTCTTCGTGACACTTGCGCTTATCAGTTTAATGACATGGTTTGCGTGTTATTGGCCTCTACGCTCAATTATTAATGTTATGCCTATTCACTCGTTACGTGATAGTCAGTAATCAAGCTTTAGCTAAACAAAAGGTTCGGGATTATGGATGTAGTTAAAAAGAAGCCCAAAAAACAATGGTTGGCAAACAAATATCAATTAGTGGCGGTAGTATTACTTGTCGTAATCGCTTTAATTGCTTGGGCTTTGAAAGCGGCTGGAACGGTCTCGGTATCTCGTAAAGATGTACTTGTTGAGAAGGTAAAGCTGGGTGATCTAGAAGTTGTCACTGAAGGCTTTGGGGTATTGAGCTCCAATCGACAACAATTGCTGACTGCATTGACGCCAGCTACGGTTAAAGAGGTTGTATTGAAACCTGGTGCTCATGTGGAGCCTGATAGTGTGATTGTACGCTTAGAAAACCCTGAATTAATTCAGGAGGTTGAGGATGCTCAGCAAGAGTTATTGCAGATTATGGCTAACTTGCGGCAACTGAAGTTAAATAACCAGAGGGAAATACTGAATGAAACAGCGAATCTTGCCGAGTTGACGGCGCGTTATGAGTCTGCAACGCTCAATCGCAAAGCTGAAGAAAAGCTAATAGAACAAGGCATTGTATCTCAATTGGCTTATCAAGAGTCGGTGCTGGAAGAAAACCAACTGGCGAAGAGAATTGAAATACTTAAAAAACGTATCGAGCAACTGAAACTAGTTCATCAAGAGTCTGTAAATATTCAACAAGAGCGACTAAAGCAACAGCAAGGTCAGGTGAAGATTAGACAAACTCGTCTAGATGCATTGGAGGTAAAAGCTGGGTTTTCAGGTGTTTTGCAAAGGTTGTCAGTGGAACTGGGGCAAAGCTTAACGCAAGGTCAGGAAGTTGCATTGATAGGCAGCGTTACGGATCTAATCGCTTTAGTTCGAGTGCCACAAAGTCAAGTACAGCAGGTTGTTGTTGGCCAAACAGCGGTTGTTGATACGCGACGGGACAAAATAGTTGGCAAGGTTTCACGTATTGAGCCTATTGTTCAGGACAATACGGTAGAAATAGAAATTGCCTTGCCTGAAACATTACCTGCTAGTGCACGTCCTCAGCTGAATGTAGACGCTTCAATCATCGCTGATAAGTTGCAACAGGTGCTTTACATTGAGCGTCCGGTCAATGTAAAGCAACATAGCAAAATAAATTTATACCGCCTAACTTCAGGCAGCTCAACAGCACAACTAACAACTTTAGAGCTAGGCCAAATAGCAGGTCGATACATTGAAGTTATATCAGGCGCAAAGCCAGATGATGCTTTCATAATTTCAGATTTATCGAACCTGAAAAGTACAGCACCAGAATTGGCAATAACTCCTTAAAGAATATGGAAAAATTAGTAGGAATATAGATATGAGCGAAATTAAGATCCAAATGAAAAATATCTCCAAAGTCTTTGAAACAGAGGATATGGAGACGCACGCATTAAAAGACGTTAACCTAACTATCTATAAGGGGGATTATGTATCAATATCTGGCCCTTCTGGTTGTGGTAAGTCGACACTGCTTTCGTTATTAGGTTTGCTAGATATGCCGACAAGTGGGGAATATAAGATAGAAGGTGTTGACGTTTCTAACTTGTCACTAGATGAGGCTGCGGAAATTAGGAATAGTAAAATTGGTTTTATTTTTCAATCGTTTAACTTGATAGATCAAATATCAGTGTTTGATAACGTCGCACTCCCACTGCGCTATAGAAGTGAAGCTATGAGCACCACAGAGATAGAACAGCGTGTGAATAAATGCCTAGAAATGGTCAGCATGACTCATCGAGCACAACATAAACCTAACCAACTATCGGGTGGTCAGCAGCAACGTATAGCAATCGCTAGAGCCTTGGTGGGAGACCCTGCTATTTTGTTTGTTGATGAAGCGACAGGGAACCTAGATTCTAATACGGGTGACCAAATTATGGATGTACTCGAACAACTGAATCAAAACGGCACTACTATTTGTATGGTAACTCACGAGTCTCGATACGCAGACAGGGCGACCAAGCAGTTTAAATTGTTGGATGGCGAGATCCTAACCACACCAACAAACAGAGAGTCTAACGTTAACAATACCGTTGAGGAAAGTGAAGAAGTACTTACTACTGATTAACCTTCTTAATTATATCAAGGCGTAAAGCAGTCCAGCTTCGCGCCTGTATGCTTTTTATATTGCGCCATAGCGTAGGGTATCAAACCTGTTAAATACCCGCCGTGGTGCTTATCAATCTCGCACGTCAATCATTGGGCGCGATACTGATGCTCCCTGTATTTATCTTGACCCTATTATCTAGCTGTGTATCATAATCTCACACAGTGGCCAGCTATTGGCCTTATAGGTACCACGTCCTCAATAATAAACAAAAAGCAAGAAAGGAACGTCTTGAGTAAACCTTGTATTCTGATCGTCGATGATCGACACGATATTTTTCTAAGTACCAGCTTTGTATTGGAAGATAATGGTTATTCTCCACTTGAGGCCAACAGTCCAGAGCAGGCGCGTGATGCGATAAAGCACAACCATATTGACTTGATATTACTTGATATGAATTACTCTCGGGATATTACCTCTGGAGAGGAAGGTATTGAGTTTTTATCTTGGTTATCTCAGTCAGAGTATAGTATTCCGGTGGTTGCCATGACAGCATGGTCTAACGTTGAACTTGCCGTAAAAGCAATGCAACTTGGTGCTGGAGACTTTATTGAAAAGCCTTGGAAAAACCAGCGTTTGTTGCAAATTATCAAGCACCAACTTACGTTATCAAGCTTACAACAGCAAAATCAAAAGCTACAGCAGCGTTTGGAGCCTGAGTATCAGCAAGGCTATGCGTGGCGTTCTCCCTGTATGTTGCAGTTAATGAAACAAATAAACAATATTGCGGCAACGGATGTGAATGTCCTACTGACGGGGGAGAATGGGACGGGGAAAAGTCAGTTAGCCGAGAAAATACATACCTTGTCAAACTACCAATCTGGGCCGTTTATTTCCGTTAATATGGGTGCTATCTCTGAAACTTTATTTGAAAGTGAAATGTTTGGGCACAAAAAGGGCTCGTTTACAGATGCTAAAAGCAATCGTATTGGTCGCATTGAGCTTGCCAACCATGGCACGCTATTTTTAGATGAGATTGCGAATATCCCACTCTCACAGCAAGCTAAACTGCTGCGAGTACTTGAGTCTGGACAGTATGAAGTGCTTGGGTCAAGCCATACACAGCAGATGAATACCCGTATCATCAGCGCTACTAATGCCGATCTTAAAAAGTTGATCCATAATGAGCAGTTTAGAGAGGACCTGTTCTACCGGTTAAATACCTTGGAATTTAGAGTGCCGTCTTTGCAAGAGCGTACGCTGGATATCGTGCCGCTTGCGGAGTACTTCATTCAAATCTTTGCGCATAAATATCAAAGGCCCACTATTACGCTTACTGAACAAGCACAAGATATCCTATGCAATTATGCTTGGCCGGGGAATATTCGCGAACTTAGCCATTTAATGGAGCGTGCGGTATTGCTATCTCAGTCGGATCAGATCTGTGCTGAAGATTTGTCAATGATAACGCCAGTTAATGATGATCATCAGCCTAACGATACCATCACCATGATGACACTAGAACAAGCTGAGCGAAAATTGATAAAACAAGCCCTTGCAACCAGTGACAACAATATTACCCAGGCGGCGAATCTGCTAGGTCTTACTAAGTCTTCGCTATACAGACGCTTGGAAAAATATGATGACATTCAAAGATAAAACGCTGGAAGCATTTATTGCGTTTTGGTTGTTGCTGTTTGTGGCACTATTTTCGGCGGTAACGCTGGCTTGTGCTTGGTATTTTGCGTGGCTAACGTGGCAAGTTGTGTTATCGATGTGTGTGATGCTGTGTTGCTATACATTTGCCATTGCGTACTTTCGCCAACGCATTTTATTGAGCTTTCACCGCGCTTTGTTACATATAGAATCAATTAAGCAAGAAGATTACAAACAATATGCTAAGCCTGCTTTTCCCCTCGGAGTGGTCGGTAAATTTCATCAGCACTTAAGAGAGTTAAGTGAAGAACTGTCGATTAAAAAGCAACGCTATGACCAACATGCGTTCTTGGTTTACCAATTGATAGATCAGCTCGAGACCCCAGTAATGGTGATCAATCAAAAAGATCAATTGTCGTATGCCAATGGCGCGTTTAGTTTGTTATACGATGGTCAGCCATGGCAGCGGTATCGCAATGCTTCACTTAAATTATTGGGCTTGCTTAAAGTTGACAACACATGGCAATTATTGACAAACAAACAGCAAATTAATCAGCAGTGGCAGATAAGTCATAGCATCTTTATTGATGCGGGTAGAACTTATCAGCTGCTCATATTTACCAATATTGAGTCAACAATCCGCAATAGTCAGGACAAAGCTTGGCGACAGATGGTGAATGTTATGGGGCATGAGATACGCAACTCATTAACACCTGTTTCTAGCATCGCTGAGAGCTTGTCTGCACGTGCAACTAATCAGCGTGATCAAGACGCCTTAGCGCTGATTTCAGAGCGTTGTATGTCACTGCAGAACTTCATTAATCGTTATGCCTCTTTGACCAAAGAAGTGAATTTACACTATGAGCAGGTTTTTGCTAAACAGTTGGCACAACAAGTTAAAGGGCTGTTTGAACAGCGCGCATTGCACGTTACCGTTAAGTCGGGGTGGATCTGGGCTGATAGGTCCATTTTGGAGCAGGTCCTGATTAACCTCGTTAAAAATGCGCTGGAAGCGGGGGCAGAAACGGTGGACTTGGTGTTAAGCGAAGATAATCACAATACTGTCATTAAAGTCATTGATGATGGTCATGGTTTCGCTAATGAAGAAAATCTATTTGTGCCTTTGTTTACCACGAAACAGGAAGGGCAAGGGATTGGGCTGAGTTTTTGTAGGAACGTCATTGAGCAACACAATGGCAGTATTAGTTTGGTCAACAACCCAACACACGGGGTCACTGTTACCATTACCATCCCGCTCAAGTCAGCCAAGTGAAACTAACCAATTAGTGCGGCGTACGTCTTGGGCGTTCTACAGGTCGTTTATTGACTGGCAAAAGGCCAAAACAAAATTGCCAGCATGGATGCTGGCAATTTGCGTTCAAGGTATGAAACAAGTATTTAGAATGTCGCTTTGTAACGTACACCAAACTCGCTTGCATCGTTGCTCTTGATCACTAGGATGTAGTCACCTGTGTTCAAGCGTGCATCATCATAACGCTCATCGAAAATATTACGACCATATAACGAGATATCCCAGTTAGCGTTCGCTGGCGCGTATGAGATATCAAAGTTGGTGGTAGTACGTGCGTCGATTTGTGTCATACGGCGAGGGTCTGAACTTGGTTCACCATACATATCATCACGGTAAGAAACGTCCAAACGCGTAGTGACAGTTGCACCATTGCTTAAGCCAAATTCATATGATGGGCTGATTGATGCAGTCCACTCAGGTGTGAGTGGTGCAACTGGTTTTACACCGTTTTGCTCTTGCACATCAACGTCCATAAAGCCAAAGCTTGAATGTAACGTAAAGCTATCAGTCACATAGTAAGTACTTTCGAACTCCACACCACGCGATGTTTGTTCAACAATCAGGTTGTTGGTGTCAAAGCCCGCGTCTGTTACTACGTTTACCTGATACGGTAGGTCATCGTATTCAGTGTTAAAAAATGCGACGCTCATGCTGAAATCATCAGTCAACTGACCTTTAAAGCCTGTTTCGTAGTTAATTGCGCTGATGTTATCGCTGGCCATAAATGCGTTGTTAGCACGTACGATGGCAGCCGCTTCAGGGTTATCAAAACCACCGGCACCGAAGAACTGACCGATTAAGAAGTAAGGGCGAGCTGGGAACTGACCTGATTGATAACCAGTTTGTACGGTACCATACCAGTTTAAGCCATTTTCAAAGGTGTAATTGGCTGCTAATTCCCAAGAAATTTCATCCCACTCGCGGCTTGAGTAGATAGTGCCAACAGGGTCGAATACGTTAGTAGAAGCTGATTTTTCGTCTTCTGTGTAACGTACACCGCCCGAGATGCGTAAATCGTCAGTGGCATCATAGCCGACGTTAACAAATACCGCACGGCTGGTTGTCTCTTGATCAAGCTCCAACTTAGTTGGGCCACCGTTAAAGCTTGCTTCTGAAGAGTCTTGACGGTTTGAACCTTCTTCATTGAACCAGTACACACCGGTTACAAAGTCAGCGCGCCCTAAATAACCCGTTAGTTGTAATTCAACAGACGTTTGGTCAGCTGTACCACGCTCTGGGTAATGGTCAAGTGCAACCGCTGTGCTGTCATCATCTAAGCCCGCTTTGTATTCACTTGAGCGCTTAGAGAAAATAAACTTGGTACCAAAGTCAGCATTGATGTCGTATTCAGCGGTTAAAGATACGCCGTTCGCTTTGTTTGAAACCGTTGATGTTTCATAGGTGCTCGTTGCATTGTCGTATGGGTCTGCTGTGGTTTGCTCATTGCGTAAACCATTTTGATACAAACGACCATTTGGCAATTCGTCTATTAGCGTTGTGTAAGGGCGTGTACCGCCTTCACCATCATTGGCATCTGCGGTGAATACTAAGCGTAAATCTTCGCTGGCATTGTATTTTACAGATACGCGGCCGTGGAATTCTTGGTTCTCGCCTACATCGTATTCAGCGTTTGGCAAGTTTACAAACTCACCAATGCCGCCACGACGGTTAAAGCCCATGTTAAAATTAAAGGCTAAGTCTTCTGAAACAGCTTGGTTAGTAAAAATGCTACCTTTAAGGCGACCGCGAGTACCCACCTCAGCACTTACCTTAGTGACAGCGGCTTGATCAGGCGCTTTGGTAATGATGTTGATAGCACCACCGATTGAGTTACGGCCGTACAGTGTACCCTGTGGACCACGCAATACTTCGATACGCTCGATATTTGCTAGGTTCCAGTTTTGGCCAACTTGGCGACCAAGGTATACACCGTCAACATAAACGCTTACGCCAGGGTCTGTTGTGATCAAGTGATCTTGTAAGCCGATACCACGGATAAACGGGTTAGCTGAAGAGTTGTGACCCGCTGAGAAGCCTGTGATATTTAGGTTTGGAACAAATTTACCCACATCAGTGATATCCGAGATACCTTGTGAGTCTAAATCATCACCAGAGAACGCACTCATTGCAATTGGTACTTCATAGATAACTTGTGAGCGCTTTGTCGCGGTTACGGTTATGGCTTCCATTTTTGACTTTTCGGCTTGTGCTTCTTGCTCTTGGGCCATCACTGATGTTGAAGCTAAGCTTGCAAATGCTAACGCCAATGCGCCTGCGACAGGGTTTAAATTGCGTACTGTGGTGCTCATATTTGTTCCTCAGAAACGGTTAATGTTTTAAATCTCGTGTGTGTTTGGTTTCTGCGAGGGACTCGCCAACCGTGAATGCAACCACTAGCCGAACTGTTTGTAAAACGCGCGCGCAAAAACGCAATCATCCATGGGAGACTGCATAAATTTATAAGCGAAATACGACAAATTACAAAAATGAAAGGCCAGCAAAAGCTGCTATTCGATTGGGCGAGCATTATACAATGAGATATGCAGAATTGGCAATAAAAAATTAGCAAAGCTGTTCATTTTAAGTGCCTTTTTTGAATACATTTGTTGTTTAACTAAGCAGATATGCAAAATTTTACCAGTTATTGTGCCAAATAACGGAGTAATTAGATTGTTTTGTTTTTGTCTGTTTACAATGTTATCGGTTATTTTACATCTACCACTTTACTGGCTTTTTTGTACCTGACTTTAAAGCCAGGCCAAGCTGGCAGCTCCCACTTTTTTGGGGCATCTTTTCGATTACCACTGACATAGTTTAAAACAATGCGTTTAGCTGTGAACGAATACTCAACCTGCATCAATAGATCGTTGAGCTGTACATGTGGTGGGTGTTTTTCAATGAATGGCTCAAGCTCCCAAGGCTCAAGTTGTTGATAGAATAAATCTTGTGGTTCAATCAGCTCTATATCTTCCTGTTCTTGCAGGCCAAGCTCTGGTAGCTTTTTCTGTAGGTAGTGCTGTGCGGTGAGGACATCGACAGTGTTACCGTGTGCTTGGTAGTAAAGCTGGTGCTCCGCCAGTGATTGTGTAACCTGCTTGCCAGCGGGGGCCAGTAGTTCACCTTTTAATATCAGCGCAACACAGGCGTCGATAAGCAACTGGCCAGCAGGTTCGACGAGTTGCTCATTAAGTTCAAGCCCCGCATACGCGTAGCTGAATTTTGCCATCACTCGGCCATCAACCAGACAGGCATCAATAAACTGTTGCTCACCAAGGCCCAGCGACGTAATCAAGCTCAGGCTAACAGGCGCATTTAAGGTGGCCAATGTCATGGCTTGTTTAGTACCTTTACCTGCTAGGGCATAGGTATCGAGCACGAGCATGGCTTTGCAGTTGTCGTTAATGCGTGTTTCTTTTGCAGGGATCACTTCACTTTCGCCATTACCAAACGCGCCTCGGCGATTATTGCGTTTGACGAATAGCCAATCAGGTTTGGCTTTGGCAATCGCTTCAATGAGCTGATTTCTATCATAACTGGCTGCGTGTTTACGCTGTGGCAGATCAAAGGCAATACGTAGCTGATCACTAAATTGTTGAGCCTCTTTTAGGGCATCAGGTTCTACTTTGATGTCTTCTAACTGCTCGCGCACTAGGGCGATGACAAATTCTAAATCACAGTGATTGGGTAAGCGCTTGTTCAAGGCGTCGATTTGCTCGGGTGAACTTGGCAGTTGATAAACGCGAGCCGGTACGCTTAGCACTGAGATAGCATCAACCATGGCCTGCTGTAAAGACTTACTGGGCATAGCACAGATTAAGTAGGCAAGTTGTGCATCAATCGGTAGTGGATAAAGTTGCTTGCCAAGTGCAGTGGCGCGTTGCTGCGCATCTATGGCATTTATTTGGGTCAACATCGTGATTGCTGCTGCTTTAGAGGTTTGCGGCAATGGCTCAATAAACGGCAAGCTATCCACGCCATCGCTAGAGCAAGCGGCCGCGAGTACCAATTCTGTGAGATTTTCACGGTGTATTTCTGGGGGGGTGGTATCAATAAGCGGCGCATGTTCACCGTAGAGTCGAATGCATAAGCCTGATTGGGTTCTTCCTGCGCGGCCCAAGCGCTGTTTGGCAGAATCTTTAGCAATGGCTTCAAGGTTGAGTACGGTTTTACCACCACGTAAATGTGTGCGGCGCTCAAGCCCTGAGTCAATCACACAGCTGACATTAGGGATGGTCAAAGACGTTTCGGCCACATTAGTTGCTAAGATAACCCGCTGTTGCTGCTGGGCATTCAATGCCAAACGTTGTTGCTGTGGATTACAGCCACCATACAAGCGTACGACCAGTGCATCAAGGTGTGATAACTGGCCCGCAGCGGCTAGAATCTCTGCTTTGCCGGGCAAGAAAACCAAAATATCACCATCGGTATTATCGAGCGCTTGTTCACAGGCCTCACGCACACGTTCACTTAAATCATATTTGCTGGGCATGGCGCGCGAGTCATTGGCGATAAAACGCTCCTCAACGGGAAACATTTTGCCTTCGGAATGGAGTGTAGCTGCCTGTAAATAGTGGATAAGTGGTTTGGTGTTCAGCGTCGCTGAGGTGACGATTAAACGGTGCTGGTTGTGTACTTTAAGTAGTGCGAGTAATAAGTCCATGTCCCAACGGCGTTCGTGAAACTCATCCAACATAACTACGTCAAAATCGCTTAATTGATTTTCAAAATACCAGCGTAGCGCCACACCCGGTGTGGCAAACACCACTTGCGTGTGCTCAGTAAAGTGCTGTTCAAAGCGAATGGCATAGCCGATTTGATAGCCAAGCTCAGTATTGTCCTGTTGTGCGAGGTACTCTGCCAGTGACGTGCAGGCAATGCGACGCGGTTCAATCACCAGCACTCGTCCTTGCGCACGGGCCCACAAAGGCAAACACGTTGACTTACCCGAGCCTGTTGCTGCGCTGACCACCACATGATTATTGGCGAGGGTGGTGAGAAAGTCAGATTGTATGGCAGCAATAGGTAAAGTCATAAATAGGCACGTAGATAAAAGTCACACACAGGCAAATATTATCAAAGCTGTATTGAAAATGCCGTAGTTTGTACCAACTATGTTTAAAAAGATGAATAAGTAATCAATATGATAAATGTTTTTTTGTTGTTGGCTTTGGTGGTTTTTGTGGTGTTGTATTGGCGTTGGCAACACATTCAAAACCTGCTTTGGGCGCGAAAGTATAAAGAGATAACCCTGAGCCAACCAGACAGACAGGTGCTGTTACAATACATGCCAATTTACCGTGCGATGACTGATGCTGACCGAGCTGCGTTGGAAAGACATGTCGCTTGGTTTTTGGGGGAAAAGCGTATTTTAGGCCGTGATGGACTGCGGGTGAATCGTGCAATGGAATTGATTGTAGCGGCGGATGCGTGTTTGTTAGTGCTTAACCAGTCTTGGCCGCTGTATCCAAATGTTAAAGAAGTCTTGCTCTATCCAAGTAGCTACTATGTGCCGCAAACCAGTCAAGATGCAGCGGGCTTAGTGAACTATCACACCTCTGTTCGTCAGGGGGAGTCTTGGCCTGGCGGCACATTGGTGTTGAGCTGGCACGATGTATTGGAGGGTAACCGCCTGCCAGGAGATGGTCATAATTTGGTGTTTCACGAGTTCGCTCATCAGTTGGATCAACAAACAGGACAAACCAATGGTACGCCACAACTGCCATCTAAGCAGGATTACGCTGATTGGGCACGAGTATTCAATCGAGCATACAGCAATTTAAAAAGCCATGTGGCCTATCAAATGCCTCATGTGATGCACAGTTATGGGGCCACCAATGAGGCGGAATTTTTTGCTGTTCTCACTGAAACTTTCATCGAAAAGCCAGCACAGTTGAGAGAGTATGATCCCGAGTTATACCGTCTGTTAATGCGCTATTTCAAGTTTGACCCAGCACAGTGGCAGCGATATTGAGAGTAAATCTAGACAATAGCCGTATAAATCTGTAATTGATGGCATTTTACTGGCAACTTTAGCTAATTTTTGCTGTGATGGTGCAAATTTTAGTTGAGAGTATAAGAATGATGAAAAAGCAGTTTTATAGCGCACTGTCGCTCTCTATCGCATTGGCACTGGGCACAAGCAGTGTAGCCAGTTATGCAGCAGAAGAAAAATCGCAAAAATGGCAAGTAGACGCCCCTCAAGGTGAGTTTTTAGACGCGAAGATCTCCGTCACGCAAGGTACATGGATGAACGTGGATGTGAGTCCAGATGGTAAAACCTTAGTGTTTGATCTGTTGGGTGATATTTACAGCATGCCAATTTCAGGTGGTGAAGCAAAGCAACTTACCAGTGATATTGGCTGGCAAATGCAGCCACGTTTTAGCCCTGATGGCAAACACATCGCTTTTACCTCGGATCAGGGCGGCGGTGACAACATTTGGCTAATGAACGTCGATGGTTCAGAGCAAAGAGCTGTGACCAATGAAACATTTCGTTTGTTGAACAGCCCAGCTTGGAGCCCAGACGGCGACTTTCTTGTGGCACGTAAGCACTTTACAGCATCACGTTCTTTGGGCGCGGGTGAAGTATGGATGTACCACAAATCAGGTGGCAGCGGCGTACAGTTAACGAAGCGTGAAAACGATCAAAAAGACTTGGGTGAACCTGCATTTTCACCAGACGGTCGTTACGTGTACTTTTCGCACGATGCAACACCGGGCAAAACCTTCCACTATTCAAAAGACTCGGTAGCGGGTATTTATAAGATCAAGCGCTTTGATCGACAGACGGGTGAAATTAAAGTTATCTTATCTGGCATGGGTGGCGCAATTAGACCTACACCATCCCCTGATGGTAAAACCCTTGCGTATGTTAAACGTGATGACTTCCAATCAAGTCTGTACTTGTATGATTTAGAATCGGGCAAAGAAACCAAATTGTATGGCAACCTAGAGCGTGACATGCAAGAGACTTGGGCGATTCATGGGGTATACCCAACAATTGCATGGACGCCGGATAACGAAAGCTTGGTATTCTGGGCGGGTGGTAAAATTCATAAAGTGGCGGTTGATGACAAATCGTTTGAAACCATCGAGTTTAGTGTAAATACCACCAAGAAAGTACAAAAAGCACTGCGCTTTGCACAAGACATCGACCAAGCTCAGTTTGACGTGAAGATGTTACGTAATGTGCAGGTTTCACCAAATGGTGAAACGGCTATTTTCGAAGCCATGGGCCATATTTACTCGCGCGATTTAGCATCGGGCAAAGTGAAGCGCTTGACCAAGCAAAACAGTCACTTTGAATTTTTCCCACAGTTCTCTCGTGATGGTAAGAAAATTGTTTATACCACTTGGGATGACAATGAGCAGGGCAGTGTACGTGTAGTCTCAGCAAGCGGCGGCAGTGGTAAAGTTATCACCAAAGAGCCGGGTAAATACGTTGAGCCGACATTTAGCCCTGATGGTAGAACCGTGGTGTTTCGTAAGTCTCGCGGCAGCTCAATTTTGGCGCCTGAATGGTCATTAAAGCCTGGTTTATACCAAGTGCCAAGCAATGGTGGTGACGTAGAACTTATCAGTGAAGTGGGCTATCAAGCACAATTTGCCGATAGCAACGATGTAATTTACGTGATGGCACAGGGCAAAAACCCAGAGTTACGCGCGATTGAATTAGCAACGAAAAAGTCTCGCACGCTTTATGACGCGGAGCATGCAACCGAATATCGTGTATCACCAGATGGTAAATATCTGGCATTTGCTGAGCGTTTCAAAGTGTTTGTAACACCATTTGTGCAAACTGGTAAAACCATCTCAATTTCTCCAAATGACAAGCAATTCCCAGTGCAGCAGTTATCTGTACGTGCGGGTGAGAATATTAGCTGGAGCGCCAAAGGTGACAAGCTTTACTGGAGCTTAGGGCCTGAGCTATACCATGCAAGCCTTGATGGCATGTTTGACATAAAGCAAGACAAAGACGCTGACTTCAAAGTAAAAAGCGGTACTGACATTGGCTTTAAACAAGACATGGCAGAGCCTAAGGGCATGATTGCGCTGACAGGTGCTAACATCATTACCATGCAAGGCGATAAAGTGATTGAAAACGGTGTGGTACTGACCGATGGTAAGCATATCAAAGCAGTAGGTAGTGTCGGTGATGTTGCTATTCCTAAAGGCGCTAAAGTGATTGATGTAACAGGCAAAACCATTATGCCTGGATTAGTTGATGTTCATGCTCACGGCTCGCAAGCCAGCGAGGAGATCATTCCAGAGCAAAACTGGAAGAACCTAGCAGGGTTAGCGCTAGGTGTGACTACTATCCATGACCCTTCAAACGATACCACAGAAATCTTTGCGGCCAGCGAAATGCAAAAGGCGGGTAAGATTGTAGCACCGCGTATCTTCTCAACGGGTACTATTTTATACGGCGCCAATGTACCGGGTTACACCGCACACATCGACTCGTTAGATGATGCTAAGTTCCACCTTGAGCGCTTACAAAAAGTGGGGGCGTTTAGTGTTAAGTCATACAATCAGCCTCGCCGTGAGCAGCGTCAACAAGTTGTTGAAGCAGCAAGAGAAATGGGCATGATGGTGATGCCAGAAGGGGGATCGCTGCTACAACACAACCTAACCATGGTAGTAGATGGCCACACGGGGGTTGAACACTCAATTCCAGTTGCCAATATTTATGATGATGTGAAGCAATTGTGGTCGCAAACCGAAGTGGGTTACACGCCAACATTGGGTGTAGCGTATGGTGGTATCTGGGGTGAAAACTATTGGTACGATAAAACCGATGTGTGGAACCACCCACGATTGAGTAAATTTGTGCCTAAGAACCAGTTGTTACCGCGTTCTATGCGTCGTATCAAATCACCTGATCATCACTATAACCACGTAAACAACGCACGCGTTGCCAAAGAGCTACAAGAGCTAGGCATTTTGGTGAACCTAGGTGCGCACGGTCAGCGTGAAGGCTTAGCAGCACACTGGGAAATTTGGATGTTTGCTCAAGGTGGTATGACGCCACACGAAGCACTGCGTGCAGCAACGTTAGACTCAGCGAAGTATGTGGGCCTAGACAAACATATCGGTTCTATTGAAGCCGGTAAACTTGCTGATTTAGTGGTACTAGATAGCAACCCACTTAAAAACATTCGTAATACAGATAAGGTGGCTTACACCATGATCAATGGTCGTCTATTTGATGCCGCGACGATGAACGAAGTGGGCAAAAAAGAGCGCGATAAATTGTTCTTTGAATAACCATCTTATTGCTTGAATCTAAAAAGGCTGCAACTTAGGTTGCGGCCTTTTTTGTTTAAGGTGTCTCGTCCTGAAATGTGTTCAGCATGACAAGTGCGTCAAACATATATGCCGTCATCCTGACGAAGGTCAGGATCTTTTAAGTGAATGGCTCTAACATCAAGTGATGGCCTTTTTATTAGATTCTGAAACAAGTTCAGAATGACAAGAGAGATTAGGAAAGGGCGTTGTTTGAACAACTAGGGTGACAGCATTGCTCATGTAAAGATGTTGTCTTCCTGACGAAGGTAAAGATCTTTTAAAGAATAGTAAGCTGTGGCTTCTGTTTGTATCTGAGATTTGCAAGTGACAACCTGTTTAACGTGCAAAGTACCATGTTGTGGATAAAAAAGAGCAAAACAGCATGTGTGGCACGATTTATCACTGTGACTCGGCCTCAAAGCGATTACTCAAAGGCCGTAATACTATAAAGAATCAGCTTTTTGTAACTTATTCTTTTGTTCGGTGACGATGACCATGGTTAGAAGTAGCGCACAGGAGATAGCCCAACCGATATAGACGAGTGATTTAAAGTTATCATGGATGATTGTAACGCTATGCATTTCTAGTCTATACCGGACAAAGAGCTCAACGATTGCGAGTACGTATATCAAAGATAAGTAAATAAATGTCCAATGAAATAGACCGTCAAAGTAGGTTAGCTCAATTTTACTAGAGTTAGAGAATGCTCTTGATATTTGCACTCTTAAGATCAGCATTACAATGGCAAAGATGCTTATTAATAATTGCACTCCATAAACTAAGCTACCGTGGAGTATTTCATCCTTACCCTCAGTGCTTAGATCAACAATGCCAAAAGCAAAAACGATATAATCCACGAGATTGATGAACAACAATATTAAAGCGATATGAAGCACATTTAGCTCTTTTTTGACGGCCCCATAACACGCGGTTAAAGTAATCGCAGCAATGTATATCTCCATCATAATCTTAGGCCCCCAAAGAGGGCTTAAGATCAGTACCAAAGTGACGAAATCTAGTAAATTTGATTGGCCATTACCCGATGCCTCACCACGAACAGCTTTTATCTGGTTCATCAGTGCGCTGAGGTCGAGCTTACAACACTGAAACCACTTAAATAGCAGTTTAGAAGGGATATCACTTACCCCTAACTCATAGTTGATCACCGTTTTGCGGTCACATTCGAGCTTTTGTGACATTGCTTGTTGAGAAATACCCGCTTTTAACCTCATTGACCTCAGGTCGTCGCCACTGATCATATCACTCCCTATGACGGTTCAAATCTTCGCTGTTTATGCTTTTTCTCTGTCACAATCACCATGGTTAACAGTAGGGCACAAGAGACCGCCCAACCAATGTAAACGAGAGACTCGAAACTGTGGTAGATCAGCGTAATATTATGCCAACCTAGTAAATGTCTAGCGAGGTTTTCAAGGATTGCGAGTACATAAATCAAAGACAAGTAAATAAATACCCAGTGGAATAGACCATCAAAATAAGTTAATTCAATTTTACTTGAATGAGAAATAGCTCTTGATATTTGAACTCTTAAGACAAAAATAAAGATAGAAAGTATGCTGATTATAAGCTGAATACCAAAGATTAGGCTGCCGTATAATACTTCATTATCAAAAAAACTGTTTATGTTAATTATTTCATAAGCGAAAATGATGTATTCAACTAAGTTTATCAGCAGCAAAAGCACAGAAATATGTAATATGTTAGGTTCTTTTTTGATAGCGCCATAAAGAGCTGTGAGTGCAATTACTAGAATATAAATTTCAGATGTCACTTTTGGGTTACCGATCATAATATAAGATATGGCCAGTGAAATAATAGTAAGCATCATTAATTGCGAAAACTTCATATTGTTATCCATCTTGAGCGTCAGTTAGTGGCAGAGGAAGCACATTGCTGGCTTGATAAGGAGCTGGTGGCTTCCATGGCCCAGCGCTTGCGATAAAAGAGCATTGTCTATGACTTAACTCAAAACCTTGATCACTCACTAACTTCTCTGGGCTAACTTCAGCATTAGTCGAACCAATGTTAAACATATTTAGCAAGTTGGCTCTTTTCATTATTCATCATCCTGTAATTTTGATTTCTCAGAGCTGCTAACTTCATCGTTTAGGCCTTTGATTTGGTTAAGCAATGAGTCAACGTCGATTTTACAATATAAAAACCATTTGAATAGCTCTTTGGAGCGAATATCGCTTACCCCAAATTCATAGTTACTAATTGTTTTACGGTCGCACTCCAGTTTTCTTGCCATCTGCTCCTGAGAAATGCCGGCTTTTAACCTCATCGACCTTAGATCGTCACCATTAATCACGTCCTTTCCCTTTTTATTGCGATGGGGAGATTTTTCCGCATCTAAATATACATAATATTAACAATGGTGGCTTCTGGTAAAACAAAAAATGGTTTTGTAACTTTAGTAATGCCAGTAATAAACAGTGTTTAAGCCGTGCAGGGCTTTAGGGACAGATTATTTCAATAGGGTTAAAAAATCAACATTTTGTTTACTATCGGAGTAAATCCATTTATCAGTACGCAAGCAGCTCGTTAGCATTCACATGCTAACGAGTTTGAGTTATAAGCCTAAGCACCACGGGTGGCGATCGCGGGGGAGACTCTACTGGCTCGGGTGGCAGGGTAGATAACCGCCAGTTGCCCAAGTATAAAAATCACCACGGTACCTGCTAGTAAATAGCTCAGTGGTACGGGGTTAATTGATAGCAGCTCAACAAATTGATTATTGAGAATGATAGCGCCGAGCAAACCAATCACCACTCCGATGCTTGAAACAACCGCATTTTCAACCATAAAAAAGCGCACAATATCCCATTTATTAGCACCCAGCGCGCGGCGAGTACCAATTTGTTGGGTTCTGCGGCTCACGTTGTAACGAGCCTGACCAAATATGCCCAGCGCTGTGATAATGGCAAGCCCCAAACCAATGGCGGTGAGTATTTTGCTGGTGGCTAAATCTTCTTTGTAGGCTTTTTGTCTTACTTCGCGCATTGTGCTCATTTTCTCAATCTTACGACCAGGGGTTTTGAGCAGCGTATCAACGGTGTTGTTCATCACTTCCTCTAGTCTGCCTGGTTGGGTGCGTATCGCGATGTGACTGGGAGATGTATGCTGAGCTTCATTCACACCTGCCAGTACCGTTGCATCAACAGCAGACCAGAACTGCCAAGCATTCTGTAGGGTTTTTATCACGCCCTTTACGCGGTGTGGCGCGCCGTTAAAGTAGAGTGTAGTACCGACAATATCACGCCAATTGTTAGGATATATTTTTTGTGCTAAGGCTTGGGTTACGACCACTTGAGACGGAAGAAAAGTCCCTTCTTTATCCGTTTCTAAAATATCACTGGGCACAAACCATTCACCAGCAATCATTTCAAGGTCAAGGGTTTTTAATGCGTGCTCGTCGCTACTCAAATAACCACCATAGCCAACGCTATTGCCTTCTGGCTCTAAGTAGAAGTCGGTGTAACGCCCCCAGCCAACCAAGGACAAGCTAGGGAGAGCAGTTGCGCCTACTACACCTTCAACCCCCCTAATTTGTCTTAGAATATCGTTTTGCTCCGCTATTACTTGATGCGGCTCACTTAAGAAATTGGTAACAATATAAAATGTGTTGGCTTCATCTAAACCAGTTGGGCGCTGCATTTTTTTGCTGCGCTCACCTATCATGTAGGCGGTATTGACCAACACCATAAAGGTAATCGCAACTTGTAATGCGAGCAGAATTGGCGCAATCTTTTGCTTTTTAAGCGATTTTAAAATTGGGAAAAAGTCTTTCATATCTCGCTCCTACAGGCTCTTAAGCTGGCTAGATGGCGTGGTTTGGCTCGCCTTTAATACTGGGAAAAGCCCAAATAGCAAACTACACAGCAGTGCTAACAACAAAGTCGTGACAGCCAAAGGCAGGTTCATCTGCATAATGCCTGCGGGCATGTAGTAATAAATGCCGGTGAGTATGTTAAGCCCAAGCTGTGCTAGTGCGAGTCCCAGTAGCCCACCGAGCGCCCCTAATAGGGCCAATTCAACAGAAAACTGTATAAAAATGGCTTGCTTGCTGGCACCTACCGCTCGGCGAAGGCCTACCTCTCGTGAACGGCCAAAAAATTTCGCCATCATTAGGCTCATACAGTTGAGCAAACAAACAATCAAAAAGAGCACCGCAAGCCACACTGCAAGCTGACCTTCGTTTGGGATCATATCATCATCAATCAAACGTTCTTTTACATTGAGTAGCTTGGAGCGGGTACTATTAGGAAAGCGACCAAAGGCTTGCTGCTGTTGGGCATAACTGGTGAGAAAGTCTTTATATTGCGCTTTAGTTTGCTCATCTGGCAGCTCAACCCACATGTTTATCATGGTACATTCAGATGTGAGCAGTGTTGCAAAAGAACCGTCGGCTGGCTCTTGCGTGCAGTAAGTATCGGAGTTCAAGGCGGAGTAAAACTCATTTTTAATCTGTGTATTTAAAGGAATAAATACATCATATGGGTCGTTATAGGTATCCACTGCGGTGCTATAAAACTTAGGAATGGGGGACCAATAATCGAGCACGCCTGCAACGCGAAAGATTCTATCAGCAAAGACAACTGTTTTACCCACTGAATTTTCACCATTAAAGAGTTGGTCGTTGATTTTTTTAGTAAGTACAATCACTTGTGCAGCATCATCTTCGGCTTGTTGGTCCCAGCCGTTACCATAAGTAAATGGCACATCAAACAGTCTAAAAAAGTCGGGTGTTGTGGTGCGTACCATCACATTGAGTGTATCTAGATCTGTCCGCAAGGGGTTAGAAAGCGTTTCTTTAGTGGAGTTAAGCGCCACTTGGTTAACTGGAATATCTGACTTGAGTAAGTTAACCGCATCTTGATAGGTGATGGTGTAGCCCAACTTGTCGCCCATTTCTATGGCATATTCCTTAGTATAGTTATCAAGCTGTACATTAAAGAGCGTTTGGCTTTTTGTTGGTATTGGGTCTTTTGACATCATATAGCTGACGGTATAAGTCGTCATGGTTGCAGCAATGCCAATGGCTATCATGGCGACGATTAAAAAACTCAAAAACGGGGTTTTACGCACGCCCAAACAGGCTAGCTTAAAATAGTAGGTCATCATGGCTCGTTACTCATGCAATGGCTTTTTCAAGCGTTTGTAATTCACTCAAATGGCCGTCTTTGATTTGGATGATACGGTTGGCTTGAGCGGCCTGTTCATTGTCATGGGTGACCATAATGATACTGGTGCCTTGGGCGTTGATGTCTTTAAGCAATGTCATAATGCCCTGTGCCATTTTCGAGTCTAAATTACCGGTTGGTTCGTCGGCAAGGATCATCGTAGGAGAGCCTGCAATGGCTCTGGCAATGGCTACTCGCTGTTGTTGCCCACCTGACAACTGGTTTGGATAATGATGCTTTCTGCCAGCTAGGCCCACTTGCTCTAGTGCCTGCATAATACGTTTGTCGCGCTCTGCTGTTGTGAACTTTCTATAGCGCAGTGGCATATCTACATTGTCATATAGGTTTAGCTCAGGAATGAGGTTAAAGCTTTGAAAAACAAAGCCAATTTTCTCATTTCGAAACGCTGACTTTTGCTTGTCTTTCATGGTGGTCACGTCTTGTCCGTCGAGTAGATAGACGCCTTCACTGTGCTCTTCCAAAAGCCCTGCAATATTCAAAAAAGTGGTTTTTCCCGAGCCTGAAGAGCCGATGATACTGACAAACTCTCCTTGTTCTACCTGTAAATCAAATGGATGTAGCGCCTGTGTTTTAATCCTATCGGCGTAAAATACTTTGGCTAAGTTTTTCATTATCAGCATACATACCTCCTTATTGTTGTACGAGTAAATGGGTCTTTGTTAACAAAGTTGTATCGTTATTTTTATTAATGAGATTTTTCATACGTCTGTAGTAGGTGAGGAAATACGTGACAAAGAGATGGAAAAGCTTAGCCTGATTGTTGGCAGTTAATGCAGGCGCCATTAATGTTATTCCCTTTATAAACAAGCGACGAGTGAAATTGTGGTGACTGTGTATTGATGAGTCTGCGCAATGTTATCCATGTTTGATATAAGCGCGACAATTATTTTAAGACCAATCTTGTCACTAAACCTGTGTCGCAGTGTACACTTTTTTAACACAAAATCAAACAAGGTTAACCTTGTGTTCATTTGACGTTTAACAGTGACGGTGGGGAGCAGAAAAGCGCTGATACAGAGCCAAAAGTGGTCACAGCTAGAGTTTGTTGCCAGTGGTCACTGGCACAGTTTACGTGTTACACATTCAATAGACGTTGCATCACGCGTGATTTAGGAGCAGCAAAAATGCTTTGGGTATTACCGTATTCGGCGACTTTTCCTTTATTTAGCACCAATAGCTGGTCGCTCATATGTTTTACTAAACTTAAGTGGTGGGTGATCAACACATAGCTCAAGCCTGACTCGCGTTGTAGCTCTAACAATAAGTTTACGGTCTGGGCTCTAACCGAAGGGTCTAACGACGATAGCGCTTCATCCAATACCACCACCTTTGGGTCTAAAATGAGTGCCCTTGCCAGTGCGATACGTTGCAATTGCCCGCCGCTAAACATGTGTGGGTAATAGTCATAATGTTCACTAAGTAAACCTACACGAGTGAGCGTATGTTTAATCTTTTTATCACGTTGTTGTATGGTCAGTTCGGTATTTAGGCGTAGGCAGTCATCCAGCATGTCGCCAATGGTTAGACCTGGGTTCAACGAACGCGTTGGGTCTTGAAAAATTAACCGAATATGGCGACATTGTGTGTTACGTAAACCATCATCTTCGATGGTGTCACCGTCAAGTAGTATTTGCCCCTTGTCGGCATGATCCGCACCTGCCAATACCCGTGCTAAGGTACTCTTACCCGAACCGGTTTCACCAATAATGGCAAGGGTTTCACCCACTCCCACAGAGAAGGAAATATTGGTCAGAACCTGAGCATGCGTGCGTTTAAATACACCCGCGCGTGTGCAAAACGATTTGTTTAGTGCTTGCACTTTTAGGAGTGGTTGCATTTAGGCTTATCCTTCATCAGTGGAAAGTGGCATGCGTAAGTATGGCTGTGTACTTTGCTCTGTGTTGGCGTAACGACGCATTGCTTTTGAGCCTGCGGGCAACGCGGTCCAAGTCGGCAGCCTATGGGCAAATGCTGTAGCGGAGGAATGGTGCCTTTAAGTGCATAAAACGGTTCTTTGTGGGCAAGCCCTTGTGCATAGTCGGGTAGGCTTTTTACCAGTGCTTGTGTGTAAGGGTGAAATGGGGTGCAAAATACCTTATCGGTGGGACCCGCTTCAACCATCTGACCACAATATAAAACATGCATGGCGTGTGACCAGTCTGTGATCTCTTCAAGCTCATGAGATATCATCAAAATAGACATGTTTTTCAGCTGATTAAGGCTTTTAAGTAAGCGAAAAACTTGTGCTTTAGCAACACTTTCAAGGGCGGTAGTTGGTTCATCAGCAATTAACAGTTTGGGGCTACGGGCAATAGCCATGGCTATCATGACTTTTTGACAGACCCCTTCAGAGAGCTCGTGTGGGTAGCTGCTGGCTACTTTTTTGTCGTCTCTGATCCCTACCTTGTGTAGCAGTGCCTTAACCTTGCTCTTTCTTTCGCTGCTGCGTGAGAAAAAGTTACTTTTGATGCTGCTGTCAGGTATCGACTCGGCAACCTGATCGTATATTTTAGCGGTAGGGTCTAGGCTCCGGCTCGGTTCTTGGTAGATCATCGCCATATCTCGGCTCACAATTTTACGGCGCTTTTCAGGGCTCAACCTCATAAGATCCACGCCCTGCCAGTGCATTCTGTCAGCCGTTACCGTCCAACGCTTGTTCAATACACCCACAATGGCTTTGGCAATTAGGCTTTTACCAGAACCAGATTCGCCCACAAGGGCATGAACCTCTCCCTCTTTTAGGCTGAGGTTGATTCTATCGACGGCGCGGATCACACCTTCTTCGGTCTGCAATTCTATGGTCAAATTTCGAATATCGAGCAACTGCATTAATCCACCTTTCGCCCTTTGAGTACCTGCCTAAGGCCATCACCTACTAGATTAGTAGATAATACTGCAATAAATAGTAACACACCGGGCAGGCCAACCGTCCAAGGTGCTAGATAAATGAGGCTGAGGTTTTCAGCCAAAATTGCGCCCCACTCGGTTGTGGGAGGTTGTGCACCCAGTTTTAAAAAGCCCAGTGCGGCAATATCCAAAATTGCGGTAGATAAAGCCATGGTGAAAATAACCACGATATGCTCGTAAATGTTTGGTAAAACCCCACGGATAAGAATTTGCCACTTTGATGCGCCATCCAGACGAAACGCACTGATGTAATCTTTACTGAGCTCTTCTACCACGAGGTTTCTGACCGAGTGAACATGCTGGGGTAACAGCGCAAAAATAATCGCCCACACGGTGTTGAGTAACCCTGGACCTAACACCGCAATAATGATGATAGCCAGTAGTAGGGAAGGGATAGATAACGTGATGTCTAACAAGTGATTGAGTAGGCTAGAACGCAGCCCTTTACTGATCCCCGCAAAGGTACCTAGTACAACACCGATTAAGGTCGTCACAAGCGCGGCGATGATGGACAGGCCAAATGTAAATGTTGCGCCATTCATTAATCTTGATAACACATCACGACCCAAATCATCGGTGCCGAGGATAAAGCGCACATCACCAAGTTCATGCCACGATGGCGGTAGTAGCAAGGCGTCACCATGTTGTTGGTTGATACCATACGGCGCGATAAATGGTGCAGTAATAGCCAACAGTGTTAAGGCAACAAAGACCCAAAGCCCAACCAGTGCTGGGTGATTAGATTTAAACTTTCGCCACAACCGAGACAGTGGCGAGCGATTTGACTCTTCGCTAAATAAACTAAACTTTGCCATGGGCCTGATTTCTCGATAATGGGTCTAGTAAAGTATGACTAAACTCAGCCAGCATATTGGCTAAAATGACAAACATTGATACCGCCAGCAGGCCACCCTGAATGGCAGGGTAATCGCGTTGATAAATACTATCTATGAGCCAGCGGCCCACACCAGGCCAAGAGAAAATCACTTCAGTGATCATGGCAAGGGTGATCAAGGTACTAAACTGCAAGCCAATTTGTTTTATTACTGGCAGTAGCGCATTTCGCAGGGCGTGATGCATGATCAACTGGCGTCGATTGAGACCTTTGGCGCGTGCTGTTTTGATATAATTTTGCTCCAACACATCGAGCATAGAGTCTCTGGTAAAACGGATCAGCACAGTCGTTGGGTACATCGCCAGCACGATGGTAGGCAAAGCCAAATGATGCAAAGCATCCACAAATGCGAGGCCTTGATAGGGAAACCCCTGCAAAACAATATCAAGTAAAATAAAGTTACTAATGGGCTCCACTTCATAAAGTAGGCCAATTCTACCTGACATGGGGAACAGGCCGAGTCCTAGGCAAAATACCATGATAAGTAATAATGCTAACCAGAATATAGGCACCGAAAACCCAAGTAGACTTAGCGAATTAATGACCTTCTCGGGCCAACGTTTGTGATAGGCCGACGCTATAATTCCCGCAGGGATGCCAACGAAGATTGATACCAGTAACGCGTACACGCATAGCTCTAAAGTAGCAGGGAAAAGCTTAACCACATGGTCGAATACGCTTTGTCCAGATGACAAAGATACGCCCCAATCGCCTTGCAAGATGCGCTGCAAGAAAGCCAAATACTGGACAATCACCCCCTCATTGAGGTGATACTTTTCAGTCAATTGTTGGCTTTGCGTGAAGGATGGATTCATTTGACCACTGACATTGGTCAATAACTCACCTGGGAACATATAGCTCAAAGAAAACGTAAACACGGTTAACGTGAATATCATGAACAACAGCAAAGATAAGCGCCTGAGCAAATATTCAAATAACATCAGTCGCGCCTCGCTTTACCTAGAGAGATGCCACCAAATGGACGAAGAGAAATGTCTTTAACATCTGCGCTGGTGGCTTGAAAGCGCATACCATGTGCAATTGGCACTAAAGGTAATTGCTCAATAATCATTTGCTGTGCTTGATGATAAAAAGTTTTACGTAACTCAACATCTGTGGTGTCTAAAGCTTGGGTCAAAAGTAGGTCAAACTCTGGATTACACCAGTTTGCTGGGTTTTTTCCGCTAAAGGTGGCGGTACAACTTAACAATGGACTGAAAAAGTTATCAGGGTCTGGCGTATCAGCCGCCCATCCTAACAACACGCTATCGTGTTCATGTTGACCAATACGCTCTAAGAATGTATTCCATTCATATTCAACAATGCGTGCTGATATGCCAATTCCCTTGAGGTCACTTTGAATGAGTTCGGCCATTTTTCTAGCATTGGGGTTATAAATACGCGATACAGGCATTGCCCACAGGGTCATGCTAAAACCGTCTTTATATCCTGCTTCGACAAGCAGTTGTCTGGCGTACTCAGGGTTATAAGTTGGCATATTGTTTTGCGCTTTAAACGCCCAAGACGAAGGCGGCAAATGGGAACGCGCGATGATACCATTACCGTAAAATACCGCCTGCATGATTTTTTCAAAATCGACAGAATGTGCCAAAGCCTTGCGCACTAACAGGTTATCAAAAGGCGGCTTTTCAGTGTTGAATGCCCAATACCCAATGTTGAGGTTTGGTGCTCTATCCACGCGAATATCATCACGAGCGGCCAGTACGCTTAATTGTGTCGCACTTGGGTGTGCGGTGATGTCGCATTCTTTGGTTAGCATTTTGGCAATGCGGCTAGTACCGTTGGTGGTAATATCAAAAACCAGTTGTTGCATTGGTACAGGGTGTTTCCAGTAGTGCTCGTTACGATGGTAGCGGATCAGGTTATCGCGCAAAAAGCTCTTATATTTGTATGGGCCCGTGCCTATCGGGTAGGTATCAAATAGCGATTTTTGCTCAAGCGCCGCGAGGTGATCAGCATACTCCTGCGATAGGATCACCGCAAAGTCAGTAGCTAAGTTAGATAAAAAACTACTCTCTGCATTGAATAGCTCAAAGCGGACCGTGTAATCGTCCACCTTCACAACCTGACGAATCAGTTGATCTAGCCCTACACTTTGAAAATAGGGATAGTTTGCGTCGCCCACAAAGTGATAGGGGTTATACACATCAAACAACCGGCGAAAAGAGAACACCACATCATCAGCATTGAGCAAACGAGTAGGGGTAAAGTAATCGGTATGATGAAACTGTACATCTTTACGTAGGTAAAATGTGATCATCTTACCGTCGTCACTGACCTGCCAAGAATGGGCGATTTCGGGCTGAAATTCAGCGGTTTCCGGATCAATACTCAATAAGGTGTCATACAGCTGACTCGCTATGATGTCGATGGTTGAGCCTGTGGTCGTCACTTGTGGGTTGAACGACACTGGATTTGCTTCAGAGCAATATACTAACCCTTGGGTTTTTCTAATAGTCTGTTGGCTGGCATCTATACAGCCTAGCAAGTAGGTACACAATACACCTAACAGCAAATTACGCACGCTTATGCCTCTTGTTTTTGACCCGAGTCTAATAAGTTGTATTTTTTCAAATATCCACGTAGCTGATGATACGTTAAACCAAGCATTTGTGCAGTTTTCTTTTGATTAAATTGGCTATGTTTAAGTGCTTTTTGTAATAAGTCGATTTCAAATTCATTAGAAAGCGATTTTAAATCACATGGAAAGCTTGCTGTTGAAGCATTGCTTTGTGGCTCTGACGTCTGCGCAGTATCTGCTTGACTTAGCGTTGCCGCTGAGGGGGCACTTGTTTGTGGCATCACTGTGGCTTTTACGCGCTGGGTAGGGCGATGCGGGCTTTCAAACGGGTCTAAAACGATATTGTGTACCGGTAAACTTTCACTGCCGTGGCGATATAAACTGCGCTCGATGACATTTTTTAGTTCACGAATATTGCCGGGCCAGTCGTATTCTAACAATTTCTCGGTGGCCTTACGGGTAAAGCCGCTAAACAGAGACCAGTTGAGATCGCGGGCCATGTTAATGGCAAACTGCTCGGCTAATAACATGATGTCGTCCTGACGTGCTCTAAGTGGGGGTAAAGTAATTACGTCAAAGGCCAGTCTATCGAGCAAATCGTGACGAAATTCACCGTTATCAGCTAAGGTAGGTAAATCTTCATTAGTTGCACACACGAGACGAGTATCAACTTTTACCGTGCTCTTGCCACCTACGCGTTCAAATTCACCATACTCTATAACGCGAAGCAGTTTTTCTTGCACCATTGCTGAGGTGTTTGCTAATTCATCTAAAAATAAAGTGCCACCATTGGCGCGCTCAAAGCGACCTTCGTGACGCTTACTAGCACCGGTAAATGCGCCACTTTCATGGCCGAAGAGTTCACTTTCGAGTAAATTTTCATTGAGCGCGGCGCAATTAAGTTTGATATAGTTCTGTTCCCATCGCTCAGACAAATAATGTAACCTTGCTGCGATAAGCTCTTTACCTGTACCACGCTCACCAATGATGAGAACGGGTTTCTCAAGTGGCGCCAGTTGTGACACTTGGTCCAACACAGCTAAAAAGCTATCAGATTGGCCGAGTAAATTATCCTGTTGGCGAAATTGGCTCATATTGCCTAACTCTTAGTTATTTTTGCTAACTGTTAGTGTATTTCAAAAATGGGTTGAACTAAAGTTATTTTTAAAATCAGTTAACCTTATGATATTGTTATTCTTTTATGGTTTTGAAAAGTTGGCAAGTAATTTGATACATAACCAGTCAGCAATTCAAATTTATAAACCAAAGAGGTAAAGATTATGGGAATTTTCTCTCGTTTTGCAGACATCGTTAATTCTAATATCAATGCCATTTTAGATAAAGCCGAAGATCCAGAAAAAATGGTTCGTCTTATCATTCAGGAAATGGAAGATACATTAGTTGAAGTTCGCTCTACATCTGCTAAAACATTAGCAGAAAAGAAAGAGCTGACGCGTCGTGTTGAGCAACTTAATGCGCAAACTCAACAGTGGCAGGAAAAAGCCGAGTTAGCATTGAGCAAAGACCGTGAAGACTTAGCTCGAGCTGCATTGCTTGAAAGACAAAAGTCTGAAGAGTCGGCACAAAGTGTTAAGTCTGAACTTGAGCATGTTGAAACACACATCGAAAAATTGCAGCAAGAAGTAACAACTTTGCAAGAAAAGCTGGCAGATGCCAAAGCAAGACAAAAAGCTATCGTATTGCGTCAACGCTCTGCAGAGTCGCGTCTTGAAGTTAAAAAAGCACTTGATAGCTCAAAAGTAGAAGATGCGCTTAACCGTTTTGAACGCTATGAAAGTAAGATTGACGGTTTAGAGTCGCAAATTGAGTCATACGACTTAGGTAAGAAGTCGCTGGCTGATGAAATTGCAGACTTACAGAAAAATGAAAAAATTGATGATGAATTGGCTGAGCTGAAGAAAAAGCTAGCTAATAACAAATGAACTTAACTGGTATCTGCTGAACTAATTCAGTAGATACCAACTGCAAGGTTATGCCTTTTCTTGTGGAGTAATAAATTATGGACTTAGACGTTTTAGTAGCACCAATTATTATTTTTATGGCGGTAGTTGCACCACTTTGGTTGATTTTACACTATCGCAGTAAAAAGCAGGTAAGTCAGGGGTTGAGCGAACACGAACATCGTCAGCTTATCGAGCTTGCCAACAAAGCCGAGAAAATGGCTGAACGTGTTGAGACACTTGAAGCATTGCTTGATCAAGAAGCACCACAGTGGAGACGCAAGTATGAGTAGTTTAAAGCGCGAGCTATATCGAGACCCGAAACGCGGCAAAATCGCTGGGGTATGCGCGGGACTAAGCGATTACTTTAATATGGAATTGTGGTTAGTACGTATTTTGGTCATTACCGCAGTGTTGCTTTCAGGTGGACCTTTGTTTGTTGTAGCTTACATTGCATGTTGGTTTATCTTAGATACTAAACCATACTCAGAGTCTCTTAAGAGTGATAAAAACAATGAGGACCCTATCTCTGTTAAATTTAAAGTTTGGCAAAAGGGTGAGCCGCCAAGACGTGCATTGTTTGACTTAAAAGAGCGCCTGACTCGTTTAGATGACCGTATTCAAAATATGGAGAAGTACGTGACCTCTAGCGAATTTACAGTGAGCAGAGAGATCAATAAGTTGTAGTCTTGAACTGAAAAGCTAATGTGGCGTGCGTGCGCCACAGCGCTTGAAACCAAATAAAGAGGGAACCTGAACAAACATGAAAGCTAAGCTTATTACTCAAAATGCCCTCGAAAAAATCAAATCAAGTACCCAAAAAGCCATTAATCGCAGCCTAGACAGACATGTAAAACTGGCGGTGACGGGGTTTAGCGGTAGTGGCAAAACCGCATTCATCACGGCCTTAGTTAAGCACCTAACCAGTCAGGCGAATAAGCAAAATCTTCCCTTTTTTGATGTGGTCCGTGAACAGCGCCTTATTGCAGCTAAGCAAGTTCCGCAAAGAGCGCTGGATATTCCTACCTTTGATTATCAAAGTGCTATCTCATGTTTACTTGCGGATGAGCCTAGATGGCCACCATCCACTGAACGCATCAACACCTTAACATTGGCGATTAAGTTTGAAACAAAACATGGACTTAAACAGCACCTATCTGGTATTAGCACGTTATATCTTGAGCTCATTGATTACCCAGGAGAGTGGTTGGCTGATCTGCCCATGATGTCACAGGACTACCAAACTTGGAGTGAGGCCATGTTGGCCTTGCTAAAAGCAGATGCCTATAAGCCTTATAGTGAAGAATTTTTATCATTGTTGGCAGATTTCAACAGCGCAGAGCAAGTCGATGAACAGATACTGAAAACATTAGCACAGAGCTACCAGCAAGTACTCGCTGCCCTGAAGAAAAATACCCACCTTGCCCAACTACAACCGGGCAGAATGCTTATCCCCGGAGACTTAGCAGGCGCGCCTATTTTACTATTTTTTCCGGTGGATGCTCAGGCTCAAGGTGGTGATAACAGTCAATATCAGCAGCTAAAAGCGCGTTTTGAAGCTTACAAACAACAAGTGGTTACACCTTTTTATAAACAGCACTTCTGTCAGTTTGACAGACAATTGGTGCTGGTTGATGCACTGAGTGCCCTCAACGATGGGCCAGATACATTGGCAGAGCAAAAGGAAGCGATTGGGCATGTGATGCAAGTGTTTAATTACGGCAAGTCAGGGCTACTAAAACGACTGTTCTACCCAAAAATAGACAAGGTCCTGTTTGCAGCTAATAAATGCGATCATGTTAGCCCATCACAGCAGGCGGATATTGCCTTGTTGCTCAACGATATGTTGGGAGCGCACAGTAATGATCTGCGCTTTGCAGGGGTCGCGGTGGATACAATGGCAATTTCTTCAGTACAAAGTACGCAAGTCAAACGAGTACAAGAAAATGGTCAGTCATTGGAATGTGTTTATGGCAAAGTATTGGCAGAGGATGGTTGGACGACTTACTTACCACCACAACCACCAAATCACTGCTTATCTGCTCAGCAGTGGCCTGAGCAGGGTTTTGAGTTCTTATCATTTTCGCCGCTAAAAGCTTCAAAGGGAGAACTTGGCCATGTTCGTCTTGACCACGCATTACAATTTCTTATCGGAGATAAATTAGCATGAATGACGTCAAGAAGTTACGCGCTGGTAGGCGTATTGCGACCAGTGTTGAGCCTGATCATGGTAAGCCGCCGCTAGAGTCGGGTAAACGCCTAGAAGGTGAGCACATAGATACAGCAGCAGATGAAAGCACGGGGATGGAAGCTGAACAAGAGGTGGTGCTTGAGCAGGTATTTCAAAAACCAAAAAGAAGATTAGGTTTGTTCGGCTACTTTGTTATTAGTCTACTCACCCTTGTGGTGGTTGAAAGCGTCTATAGCATTGTCGAAGCACTGCAAAACTCTTGGTTATTGGCAATACTTTACATTAGCGTATTGGGGCTAGCTGTAATGAGTGCGTTGCTATTCATTATTAAAGAAGCAAGCGCATTACGAAAGCTGAAACACCATCAGCAACATCGCCAAGATGGCCAGAGATTGCTCAATAGCACCCAAATCGGAGAAGCACAGGATTGGTTGAGCCCGCTGCTTGAACATCACCCCAAGCAACAGGTTGAAGAGTTTAAAGCAGCTATTAAATCCCATCATACAGACAAAGAAGTGTTACAACTGTACGAATCAAGCTTGTTACAGACACAAGACCAGCGTGCCAAAGAAATGATCAGTCAACACGCTACAACCAGTGCATTGCTGGTGGCGATGAGCCCATTAGCACTGGTTGATATGCTCGCGGTGCTATGGCGTGGTATTCATTTGATAGAAGCAATCACCAAACATTACGGCATTAAGTTAGCCTATCGCAGTCGTATCACCTTGTACAAATTGCTGTTCAAGCAAATGGTGTTTGTGGGGGCTGCGGAACTTGTCACAGATCTCGCTGCGACAAGCTTAGGCGCAGAATTATTAGGCAAGCTTTCAGCCAGAGCAGGTCAGGGCTTAAGTGCAGGCGTGTTTACTGCACGCTTAGGATATAAGACGATGGAGCTATGTCGGCCATTGCCACGCCTCGAACAAAAACCAAACTTACTGAAATCAACGGTCGATCAGTTAGTTAAAACACTATTAAAACGTACAGAGACTGTAACTAAAACGAGTAGGTGACAACAATTATGTACACCTCCCCATGAGCAAGTGGGACTAGCTAGCCATCTTAGCGTCTGGCTTGCTTGTGAATTTTACCTCGCTGACTTATTTATTAGATAAATCAATTACAGAATAATAAGTTAACAGGTTAATTTATGAAGAAGTATCACGACAACACGCAATGTATTCACGGCCCAGAACATTTTGAAGACCCACATGGTGCGCTTACTGCGCCGTTGTATCAAACATCTACTTTTGCGTTTAAAGATGCGGCACAAGGTGCAGCACGCTTCGCAGGAGAAGAAGCCGGTTACATTTACACACGTCTTGGCAACCCAACGACACGAGAATTAGAGCAAAAGTTAGCACAGCTGGAAGAGATGGAAGATGCGGCTGCCACTGCAACCGGTATGGGGGCTGTATCGGCTTCGGTGCTAAGTTTCCTACAACAAGGAGACCACTTAATAGCGTCAAGTGCGTTGTACGGTTGTAGTTTTGCGTTGTTTGCACACATGTTACCTAAGTTTGGTATCGAGGTAACGTTTGTGGATATGACCAATGAAACGGAGCTTAAAGCGGCTTTAAAACCAAATAGCAAAATGCTCTTCGCGGAGACGCCTATAAACCCGAACATGACAGTTTTGGATTTAAAAATGTTGGGCGACTTTGCAAAACAACATCAATTGATTAGCGTGATCGACAATACGTTTATGACGCCACTGTTACAAAAGCCTAAACATTTCGGAATTGATATTGTCATCCACAGTGCCACCAAGTATCTCAATGGGCATGGTGATGTTGTAGCGGGTATCGTGTGTGGTACTAAAGAACATATCGAACTGATTAAACTTACCGTGCTTAAAGATATTGGCGCGACCATCAGCCCACACGACGCGTGGCTCATTAATCGTGGTTTAAAGACTTTGGCTGTTCGTATGGCTCGTCACTGTGAAAGTGCCCAAAAGGTGGCTGAGTATTTAGAAAAGCACCCGAAAGTGAGTAAGGTTTACTACCCTGGACTTGCCTCTCACCCAGGTTATAAGTTTTTGGGTGAACAGATGAAAGGTGCAGGTGGGGTGATAGCGTTTGAGATAGCGGGCAGCTTGCAAGATGGTGAAGCATTTATCAATGCGACTGAGCTTTGCACACTGGCTGTGAGCCTAGGCGACCCTGAAACATTGATTCAACATCCAGCTTCAATGACACACTCTCCTTATACACCAGAAGAGCGTCAAGCGGCTGGTATTTCAGATGGTCTGATCCGTATTTCTGTCGGACTAGAGGATGTGGAAGATATCATTGCAGACTTAGAGAACGCTTTTGAGGTGATTTGATGTAAATTTATATTTACACTGAAAGCCTATAAAACCCGCCTATTTGGCGGGTGTTTATTTTTTAATACAAATTTGTAATTTAAGGTGTACAAAATTGTGGTTTGTTCAGATGGCGTCGTGAGCGTCAGCTATTACACTTTTCGTTAGTTTTACATAGTATCGTAGTAACAAGTTGAGGCGCGATCATCATAGATCGACCGATGTAAAAAGAAGGTTAAAATGGCTAAATCGAGCAAATATACTTCTAAGCAACCCGATGCAAATGGCATCATTGCTTGGAGTGATGAAGAGAATGAAATTTGGTCAGAGCTAGTGGCTCGTCAACTAAAGTGTATTGAAGGCAAAGCGTGCGATGAGTACATGGAGGGGTTGAAGAAGATCAACCTACCGCATGATCGCATTCCACAGCTACATGAGCTTAACGAAGTGCTGGGTAAAGAAACTGGCTGGCAAGTGGCCCCTGTTCCGGCGCTTATCGACTTTGATGAGTTTTTCCGTCTATTAGCAAACAAACAATTCCCAGTTGCGACGTTTATACGCAGCAGAGAAGAGTTTGACTACTTACAAGAGCCTGATATTTTCCACGAGATCTTTGGTCATTGCGCTATGCTGACTAATCCAGACTTTGCTGAGTTTACGCACAAGTACGGCCAGCTGGGATATGCCGCACAGAAAAAAGACCGAGTGTATCTAGCGCGTTTATACTGGTTTACAGTTGAGTTTGGTCTAATGCAAACCGAAAAAGGCTTGCGTATTTATGGTGGTGGCGTTTTATCAAGCCCTGGCGAAACTCAGTATGTTTACACTGACACACCAGAGATTTCACCTTTAAATGTCTTGGACGTGCTGCGTACACCATATCGCATTGATATTATGCAACCTGTGTACTACACCATTAACTCAATCCATGATTTGTTTGATATTTCACAAATGGATATCATGTCATTGGTTGAAGAAGCAAAAGAGTTGGGCTTATTCGAGCCAAAATTTCCACCTAAAGAAAAGTTAGCAAGTTAAGGATTTATTAGATGTCTGATTTAAGTGCACAAAAATGTGAAGCGTGTCGTGCGGATGCGCCTAAAGTGTCAGATGAAGAACTAGCGGTATTGATTAAACAGATCCCAGATTGGGTTCCTGAAGTACGTGATGGCATCATGCAGCTTGAGCGTGTATTTAAGTTTAAGAACTTCAAAGCAGCGCTTGAGTTTACCAACAAGGTAGGCGCGATGGCTGAAGAAGAAGGTCATCACCCAGGGCTATTAACTGAGTGGGGCAAAGTGACTGTGACTTGGTGGAGCCACTCTATCAAGGGCCTACACAAAAACGATTTTGTGTGTGCCGCTAAAACAGATGATGTGTTTGCAGCTCTGTAATAATAAATAACAGTTTGAAAAGCGCCATTTGGCGCTTTTTTTATGAATAACCGATTAGGTTATTCATCCACCGAACGCAGTAGGGCGTTAATGCCTACTTTTTCACGTGTTTGCTGATCTACTTTTTTCACGATGATAGCAGCATATAAGCTGTGTGAGCCGTCTTTGCTTGGTAATGAACCCGGCACCACAACAGCACCGGCTGGTACTCGGCCATAGTGAATTTCGCCAGTTTCACGGTCATAGATACGTGTGCTTTGAGAAATATACACACCCATTGAAATCACTGCACCTTGTTCAACAATTACACCTTCGACGATTTCTGAGCGCGCTCCGATGAAGCAGTTGTCCTCAATGATAGTTGGATTCGCTTGTAGTGGCTCTAGTACGCCACCGATGCCCACACCACCTGACAGGTGTACGTTTTTACCGATCTGAGCACATGAACCAACGGTTGCCCAAGTATCCACCATTGTGCCTTCATCCACATAAGCACCGATGTTAACGTAAGAAGGCATCAACACCACGTTCTTACCCACATAGCTGCCCTGACGCGCAACCGCATTAGGCACAACGCGCATACCACCTTGTTTAAACTGCTCAGGCGTATAGTCGCTAAACTTTAAAGGCACCTTATCAAAATATTGGCTTACGCCATCGTGCATAGGCTGGTTGTCACGAATACGAAATGACAGTAATACCGCCTTTTTTAACCATTGGTGTACGACCCACTCGCCACTGATTTTCTCAGCTACACGAGCTGAGCCTGAATCTAGCAGTGCGAGCGCTTGGGTGATTGCGCTTTTAACAGGCTCTGATACTTGCGTTGGTGTAATGCTGTCGCGTTGCTCCCACGCTTGTTCAATGATTAATTTTAAATCTGACATAATGTCCTCTTTTATTCGGATTCTGCGTTTAATTTTTTCATTAAATCACGATGTAATTCGGCTTTGTGTTCTTCGCTTAGCGCTTTGTAATTTTCATCTGATACCACAAAGAAATCTTCTGCACGTTCGCCCACGGTTGTAATCCGCGCGGCATGAATATGCAGTGAATTGGCTTGAAATACTTCAGCGATCTTAGTTAGTAAACCTTGGATATCAATCGCTTGGATTTCAATAAGATTTCTGTCACTGCGCGCATGAGGTCGCACAATAACTTTTGGTTTAATATTAAAATCTTTAAAGCGCTGAGAGCGATTCTTCTTGAGCCGTATCTTCTTTTTAGGGTCTTGTAATACCGCCTCAATCCCCCTACGGATAGAGTTGGCGCGGGTACTGGCAATCGGATTGCCGTTCACCTCTAGGATCACAAAACTAAATACCACGTAACCGTCTTTGGTGGTCATCACCTGAGCGTGCTGGATCTGCGCTTTTTTAGAGCCAATGACGCTGACTAGTTTGGCAAATAGTGTGGCCTCATAGGGGCTATATACAAATACTTGCGTGCCGCCATGTAGTGGCTTTTCACTGACCATTACGCTTGCTTGGCTCAAGTCTTTTGACTTAAGTAAGTGTTCACTATGCCAAGAGATTTGCTGTTCACTAAATGCCGTAAAATAATTGGCTTTAAAACGTGACCAGCTCAAATCAATAAACTCTTCCTCAAAGCCCTTATTAATCAGTCGTTGTTTAGCCTGGCGCTTTTTATCACGGATTTGATCGCGCATGTCCATGGGGTTTTCAAGGCCAAGACGCAATGCTCGCTGAGCATGTAAATACAGCTCACGCAACAGGGTATTCTTCCAATCGTTCCACAAATTGTCGTTGGTCGCCCGAATATCCGCAACGGTTAGACAGTATAAGTAATCGAGCTGACGCTCGTTCTTAACCTGTGAGGCAAATTCATTGATGACGTCCGGATCGTTGATATCTTTGCGTTGTGCCGTGACAGACATCAACAGGTGACTTTTGACCAGCCAAGCGACAAGACGTGAATCTGAGGTGGTAAAGCCATGCATTTTACAAAACGCTTGGGCATCCACCGCCCCTAATTCTGAGTGGTCACCACCACGACCTTTAGCAATATCATGAAATATTGCCGCTAAGTACAGTAACTCTGGTTTATCCATCCGCGTGACTATCTCGCTACAAATAGGAAAGTCACTTGGCTGGGTTTTATCAAAGTACTGATAAATGTTTTTTACGAGTTTGTGCGTGTGCTCATCGACCGTGTAGGCATGGAAAAGGTCAAATTGCATTTGACCGAAAATATTTCGCCATTGTGGCAAATAGGCAGCGATCAATCCGTGTTTATGCATCAGTGTAAATGCGCGGCCCATCCCGTTGGGGTGCTTTAGCAGGCGCAAAAACGCGTCTCGACAACCAGCATAATCTTGTAAGTCGCCAAGCAGTCTGCGACGTACCTGACGCATGGTTCTGATAGTGTTAGGGTCAATGCCAATGATTTCAGAGTTGTCAGCAATATGTTCAAACAGAACAAACAATTGTTCACGTCTGAAAAACACCGAAGGGTTTTTAACGCGGATCTTATTGCCAACTCGTTCGAAGTTTCTGTCCAGCGGTACTGCGGTCTGCTCAGCGCTATCTGGCAGGATACTTTGTTCAAAATAAGACAACAGCATTTGGTTCATTTCGCGAACCCGACTCATGATCCGAAACAGGCGTTTCATCATGCGCTCTACTGAGGCTTTACCTTCGGCACCAAAGCCCAGTAGCTCCGCTGCATTAGGTTGATGGTCAAACAGCAGTCTGTTTTCGTTGCGACCAGCCGCTAAATGTAGCGCAAAGCGGATGTTCCACAAATTCTCAATGCATTCTAAAAGTTCTTGGTACTCTTCATGGGTGAGGTAGCCGTGGCTGATTAATTCTTCGAGGGTTTCAGCGTGGAAGTGCTTTTTCGCGACCCAGAAAATAGTCTGTAGGTCCCTCAAGCCACCGGGGTTCTCTTTGACATTAGGCTCAAGGTTGTAGGCGGTGCCATGACACTTTCGGTGGCGAACTTTTTGCTCATCGAGCTTGGCGAGAAAAAACTCATCAGAGCGCCAAATAGGCGTTTCCATGATGTGACTTTTTAAACGCTCAAATTCAATGTGATTGCCGCAGATCAAGCGGCTTTCTAGTAGACTGGTAGTAAAGTGAACGTCTTGCTTTTTTTGTTCCAGAACTTGCTCGTGTGTACGTACGCTGTGACCAATCTCTAGATTGAGATCCCACAATAACGTCACGAAAGCCTCTAGATTATTGGTAAGTTGCTCATCGGGTGGCGATTGTACCAACAGTAAGAAGTCGATATCAGAGTAAGGGTGAAGCTCACCTCGCCCATAGCCTCCAATTGCGATCAGGGCGATTTCTGGGTATTGGGCAAGACCTGTGTCGTTGAACAACTTGATTAACAGGCGGTCAATAAACTCAGCGCGAGCGTTGATCAGGTTTCGTACAGGTTGCTTAGAAAACTCGTTGTGTAGCCATTTATAAAAATAAGCAGAACAATCTTTATAATCATTAAGCTGCTCGGCATTGTCGAGCAGCTTTTTTACTCTGTTAGGCAGTGCCACCTAAGGCTCCTAGTGTTCAATCACTCTATCAATTGTCTCGTCGTTACGCAGGGTAAGGATCTCAACGCCATTTTCAGTGACCAATAATGTATGTTCCCACTGAGCTGATAGACTACGGTCTTTGGTTACAACAGTCCAGTCGTCTTTTAGCAACTTACATTGGCGCTTACCAGCATTGACCATAGGTTCGATGGTTAAACACATGCCTGCTTTTAACATCTCACCGGTGCCCGGCTTACCATAGTGCATAACTTGTGGCTCTTCATGAAACTCTTTACCAATGCCGTGGCCACAATATTCGCGCACAATAGAGTAATTAAACCCTTCAGCATACTTTTGAATCGCGGCACCAATATCACCTAAACGTACCCCAGGCTTAACCATCTTAATGGCAAGATAAAGGCTCTCTTGAGTGATTTCGCTTAAACGCTTACCTTGAATGGTGGGTGTACCAACGTAGAACATTTTCGAGGTATCGCCGTGGTAGCCGTCTTTAATTACGGTGACATCGATATTAATAATGTCGCCTTCTTTTAGCGGTTTATCGTTAGGAATACCATGACAGATAACGTGATTCACAGACGTACAAATTGACTTCGGAAAGCCATGGTAATTCAGTGGGGCTGGTATCGCATTTTGTTCGTTAACAATATAATCGTGACAAATTGTATTTAGCTCATCTGTAGTGACCCCAGGCTTCACATATGGCCCAATCATTTCTAATACTTCTGCGGCTAAGCGCCCAGCAATACGCATTTTTTCGATTTCTTCAGGGGTTTTAATCACTGCACTCATTGACACTCCAAGTCGGTATTTTTAAGTTAGCAACAACGCACAAATTTTGTACTTATCGTTGAGTTATGCACTTTTATATGGTATAAAGCGCGCCGTCTTTTTACAAATAAATCTTACGGGGTTGTTTGTATTTAAGATAAACACATTCATATTAACACACACACATATCGACACATACACTTGGGTGCATGTCTTGGTAATTTCTGAGCATGTTGGTGCTATGGGATATGTGGAGGCTTAACCCTAACTTATTAGAGGAAATTAAAATGGCAAACGTTTCAATGCGCGATATGCTTCAGGCTGGTGTTCACTTCGGTCACCAAGCTCGTTACTGGAACCCTAAGATGAAGCCTTTCATCTTCGGCGCTCGTAACCGTGTACATATCATTAACCTAGAAAAAACTGTTCCTATGTTCAACGATGCACTTAAGTTCTTACAGAACACTGCATCTAACAAAGGTAAAATTCTTTTCGTAGGTACTAAGCGCGCTGCAAGCGAAGCAGTTAAAGAAGCAGCTCTTCAAAGTGATCAGTACTTCGTAAATCACCGTTGGTTAGGTGGTATGTTGACTAACTGGAAAACAGTTCGTCAATCAATCAAGCGTCTTAAAGACCTTGAAACTCAAAGCCAAGACGGTACTTTCGAAAAGCTGACTAAAAAAGAAGCGTTAATGCTAACTCGTGAAATGGAAAAGCTTGAGAAGAGCCTTGGCGGTATCAAAGATATGGGCGGTCTTCCTGACGCTATCTTCGTTATCGACGCTGACCACGAGCACATCGCAATTCGCGAAGCTAACAACCTAGGTATTCCAGTAGTATCTGTAGTTGATACTAACTCGAACCCAGATGGTGTTGATTTCATCATCCCAGGTAACGACGACGCTATCCGCGCTATCCAGCTTTACACTGGCGCAGTAGCTGCTGCTATCACTGAAGGCCGTGAAAGCAACATCGTTGCTCAAGCTGAAAGCGACGATTTCGTAGAAGCTGAGTAATTAGCTGTCATCAAGTCTTCATCTAATTGAGGTGAAGACTTGATATTCTTGAAGAGCGGTTATTCCGCTTCCCTAAAACAGAATTCATATTTGAGGATATTCTAATGGCTGTAACTGCTGCCCTAGTAAAAGAATTACGCGAGCGTACTGGCGCTGGCATGATGGATTGTAAAAAAGCGCTAACTGAAACCAATGGTGACATTGAGCTGGCGATTGAAAACATGCGTAAGAGCGGTGCTGCAAAGGCTGCTAAAAAAGCGGGTAACATCGCTGCTGAAGGTACAATCCTTATCAAAGAAGGCGAAGGTTTCGCTGCACTACTAGAAGTTAACTGTCAGACTGACTTCGTAGCTAAAGACGCTAATTTCCTAGCGTTCGCTAACTCTGTACTAGACGTTGCTGCTGCATCTAAAACTACGATTGCAGAACTACAAGCACAGTTCGAAGACGCACGTGTTGCACTAGTTGCTAAAATCGGTGAAAACATCAACGTTCGTCGCGTTGAGTACATCGACGGTGCTAACCTAGCTACTTACCGTCACGGTGAGCGTATCGGTGTTGTTGTTGCAGGTGAAGCTGACGAAGAAACACTTAAGCACGTTGCGATGCACGTAGCTGCTTCTAAGCCTGAGTACGTTAACCCTGAAGACGTTCCAGCTGACGTAGTTGAAAAAGAAAAAGCGGTACAAATCGACATCGCGATGAACGAAGGCAAGCCTGCTGAAATCGCTGAGAAAATGGTTGTTGGCCGTATGAAGAAGTTCACTGGTGAAGTTTCTCTTACTGGTCAAGCTTTCATCATGGAACCTAAGAAAACTGTTGGCGAAATCCTTAAAGAAAAAGGCGCTACAGTATCTAACTTCGTACGTTTAGAAGTTGGTGAAGGTATCGAGCGTAAAGAAGAAGACTTCGCTGCAGAAGTTGCTGCACAAATCGCTGCTGCAAAAGGCGAATAATTTTGTTCAGTAGCAAAGGCAAATACCGATGGTGTTTCCTCGATTTGCTTTTGCTTCGATGCTGAAAATTCTTTAAAATAGCCGCGCATTTATGAATATCATAAGCGCGGTTATTTTTTATCTCACTTTCACAAATGGCCCGAAAAATATGACTATCAATCGAAAACCTGTTTTTAGACGCGTTCTTCTTAAATTAAGCGGTGAAGCTTTAATGGGAGATGAAGGCTTTGGTATCGATCCAAAAGTGTTGGATCGCATGGCACAAGAAATCAAAGAACTTGTAGAGCTCGACGTAGAAGTGGGTTTAGTTATCGGTGGTGGTAACTTCTTACGCGGTGGCTCGTTAGCAGAAGCGGGTATGAACCGAGTTGTGGGTGACCACATGGGGATGCTTGCTACTGTGATGAACGGTTTAGCAATGCGTGATGCGCTACACCGTGCTTTTGTTAACGCTCGTTTGATGTCTGCTATTCCGTTAAACGGGGTATGTGATGCTTACAACTGGGCTGAAGCTATCAGCTTGTTAAAGTCTGGCCGAGTGGTTATTTTCTCTGCAGGTACGGGTAATCCATTCTTTACCACTGACTCAGCTGCATGCTTACGTGGTATTGAAATTGAAGCCGACACGGTTATTAAGGCCACTAAGGTAGATGGTGTGTTCAGTGATGACCCTGTGAAGAACCCAGACGCCACACTTTACCGTCATTTGACGTATAATGAAGTGATTGATCAAGAATTAAAGGTGATGGACTTAGCGGCATTTACGCTAGCCCGTGACCACGATATGCCTTTGAGCGTATTCAACATGAACAAACCAGGCGCTTTAAAACGCGTAATCATGGGCGAAGAAGAGGGTACTTTGATCTCTTCTGCAGCCTCGGAATAATCAGTTAAGACTAGGATTGAATTGTGATTAACGATATTAAAAAAGATGCGCAGGAGCGCATGCAAAAAAGCGTAGCAGCACTTGCTAGCCAATTATCTAAAATCCGTACTGGCCGTGCTCACCCAGCTCTTTTAGACGGAATTACCGTTTCTTACTATGGTGCGGATACACCGCTAAACCAAGTTGCGAATGTATCTACAGAAGACGCACGTACACTAACAATCAGTGTATTTGATAAGTCTTTAGCACAAGCTGTTGAAAAGGCGATTATGTCGTCTGATTTAGGCTTAAACCCAATGTCAGCGGGTACTATTATTCGTGTACCTCTTCCTCCACTAACGGAAGAACGTCGTAAAGATTTAATTAAGATTGTACGCGGCGAAGTGGAAGGCGGCCGTGTTGCGGTTCGTAACATTCGTCGTGACGCAAATGGCGACATTAAAGCCTTACTAAAAGACAAAGAAATCTCTGAAGACGAAGCACGTCAAGCAGAAGATGAAATTCAAAAGCTAACAGATAAGTTTGTTAAAGAAATGGATACACAATTGAGCGCAAAAGAAGCTGAGTTGATGGAAATCTAATAACAGACCCGTTTATCTCTCTGGATTGGCTAAATTTCAATCTTGAAGGGGCAACAGGTCCTTGTAAATTTATTAGTTTTGCAACGCCGTCTGGGGTATACTAGGCGGCGTTTTTTTTTATCTAAATCGGGATTATGGTTTTAAACGCTGAAACAATTTCACAGCAATCTTTGCCAAAACATGTTGCCATCATTATGGATGGAAATGGTCGCTGGGCGCAGTCGAGAAATCGACCTCGTACATATGGGCATAAGAAAGGTGTCGATTCAGTTCGCAACGCTGTGCAGTTTTGCACAAATTTGGGCATTGAATCTTTGACACTATTTGCATTTAGCAGCGAGAATTGGCGTCGTCCAGAAGATGAAGTTAGTACACTGATGGAGCTGTTTTTATTAGTCCTGACAAAAGAAGTTAAGAAACTACATAAAAACAACGTTAAATTGACGGTAATCGGAGATTTAGCGCGTTTTCCTGCATCTTTGCAGGAACGAATTAATACCGCACATCAGTTGACGAGTGAGAATACTGGACTACAACTTAATGTTGCTGCTAACTATGGCGGCCGTTGGGATATAACTCAGGCTGCACAAAAGTTAGCGACACAGGTGGCGGAAGGAAGCTTAACACCAGAACAAGTCACGGAAGATGAAATTTCAAAACATCTTACAATGGCAAACCAAAGCGAACTAGATTTACTGATACGAACTGGCGGTGATTACCGCATTAGTAACTTTTTGCTTTGGCAGGCAGCATACGCTGAGCTTTATTTTACAGATACTTTATGGCCAGATTTTAACGACGAGGCGTTTTCAGAGGCAATTGCCTGTTATGTATCTAGAGAAAGGCGCTTTGGCTGCACCGGCGATCAAATAAAACAACTACTCGCTGCGTCCAAAACAACAAGTTAAAGGTAAATTAGTTTGCTAAAACAACGAATTTTAACCTCAGTGGTACTTGCGCCACTGGCGATGCTTTTGGTGTTTTATACACCGCTTGCGTTATTTAGTTTTATTGCCGGTGCGATTGTACTGCTCGGCGCTTGGGAATGGTCCGCTTTTATTGGCCTATCATCGATAAAGCAGCGTAGTGGCTTTGTGATTTTAATGTCTGGTGTGCTGCTATTGCTGCATTGGCACTGGCCTATCACTACCTTGTGGCAAGGCGGACGCTTGCAAGCTGATGCCAACTATGTTTTTACATTGGCATTTGCGTGGTGGCTAGTCGCTACCTTCTTGGTTATAAAATACCCCCGAATGGCAAAAGCCTGGAGTGAGGGAATCGTAATGCGGGCTGTGGCAGGCTTGTTAACGCTGGTGCCTTTGTGGCTCGCGCTTAATGTATTGCGCAGTGCGGAATATCAACAGGCTCATCAATACGGGTCAACGCTGATTATGGTGGTGCTCGGTATTGTTTGGAGTGCGGATATTGGAGCGTATTTTGCTGGAAAAAACTTTGGTAAAAACAAGCTAATGCCGAATGTGAGTCCAAATAAAACCATTGAAGGCCTTATCGGTGGCGTGATCACTGCTGTTATATTTGTGGTGATATTTTGCCACTTTGCGCAGGTGGAACAGAAGCTATGGCCAATATACGCGATAATGACTGTTTTTATTGCTTTATTTTCTGCTGTTGGGGATCTGCTCGAAAGCATGTTCAAGCGTGAAGTGGGTTTAAAGGATTCAGGCGCTTGCCTGCCTGGACACGGTGGTATTTTGGACAGAATTGATAGCCTTACTGCGGCAGCGCCAATATTTGCTCTGTTTTACGCATGGACGGTAACCTTATGAGCCAACGAGTAGAACAAGTTGTTATCTTAGGAGCAACGGGTTCAATAGGTTTATCCACCATAGATGTGATCACACGTAACAGTGAACGTTATAGTATTTATGCTTTGGCTGCGGGCCGTAATGTTGAGCTGATGACGCAACTGTGTGTTACGCACCAGCCAAAGTTTGCCATCATGGATTGTGAGCAAGCGGCAAAAAAGTTACGTGAAAATCTTGCGCATATATCTACGGAAGTTTTGCACGGCAGTGAACAGATGGCGCAAATAGCCGCTCATAACGACGTTGATACCGTTATGTCTGCCATTGTAGGGGCTGCTGGCCTTATACCTACACTTTCAGCCGTTGAGGCGGGTAAGAAGGTCTTATTGGCGAATAAAGAATCCCTAGTTATGTCAGGCCAGCTGTTTATGGATAAAGTTACTCAACATGGGGCGACTTTACTACCGATTGATAGCGAACATAACGCCATTTATCAGTGTTTACCGCACACGCTACAACAAGATGCAAAGCAAGGGCTCAGCCAGTTTGGAGTCAGCAAAATCTTGTTAACGGGCTCAGGCGGGCCGTTTTTAACCCGCGATTTGAAGACGCTAAAAGACGTAACGGTTGAGCAAGCCGTAGCTCACCCAAACTGGTCTATGGGGCAAAAAATATCGGTAGACTCTGCAACCATGATGAACAAAGGTTTGGAATTTATTGAGGCCAAATGGTTGTTTGCGTGCCAAGCTGAGGACATTGAAGTGGTGATCCACCCACAAAGTATGATCCATTCTATGGTTCAGTACACGGATGGCTCTATCATCGCACAAATGGGGCAACCTGATATGCGTACGCCCATAGCTTACGGGTTGGCATATCCAGAGCGCATTGACGCGGGTGTTAAACCACTCGATTTCGCTACGCTTACCGACTTTACCTTTACCAAGCCTGACTTTTCCCGATACCCGAATTTGGCGCTTGCTATTGATGCATGTCGTTCAGGCCAAGCCGCTACAACGGTCGTCAACGCAGCAAATGAGATTGCCGTTGAGGCATTTTTGCGCCGACAAATCGGCTTTTGTGATATCTACCGTGTAAACGCCGAAGTGCTTGAAAAGTCCACGCTACATTCTTTAAACTCGGTACACGAAATCATGGCGCAAGATGCGCAAGCCAGAGCACTGGCGCATGAATGTGTAAGTCGAATAAGGTAAGTTATGGTTGATTTTCTGTGGAACTTAACGTCATTTATTGTTGCTTTAGGCATTCTTGTTACGGTCCATGAGTATGGTCATTTTTGGGTAGCAAGGCGAGCAGGTGTTGAAGTTCAAAGGTTTTCCATAGGTTTTGGTAAACCGCTTTGTCGCTGGTACGATAAACAGGGTACCGAGTACGTAATTGCCATGATCCCATTGGGTGGTTACGTAAAAATGCTGGACGAACGTGTCGATGATGTCCCCGCCGAAAAACGCCACCTTGCTTTTAACAATAAACCTGTTTTATCTCGTATCGCTGTAGTATCTGCGGGGCCAATTGCTAACTTCTTATTTGCAATTATCGTACTGGCTGCCATGTACATGATAGGTGTGCAGCATGCCAAACCATTTGTTGGCGACGTTCAGCCTAACTCCATCGCTGCCAAGGCTAACATGCAAAGCGGTGATCATATCCTCACTATGGCAGGCAAAGAAGTCAGTTCTTGGCAAGATGTCACCTTTGCTTTAATGCGGCACCTTGGTGAGAAGCGCCTGGAAGTGAAAGTTCAGGATGCCCATCAGCAAATCGCAATTAGAACGCTAGATATTAATGGCTGGAAATTAGACAAGCAGGATGAAGCTCCGCTTAATGCCGTTGGCATTGTGCCGTTTAGACCCGCGCTAACGTTGACGCTTGGACATATTGCGGATGATTCCGCCGCACAACAAGCTGGGTTGCAAATTAATGATACCTTAGTTGCGCTCGATGGAGAGCCAATAGAGGATTGGCAGGCGTTTGTACAGCGCATTCAAGCTTCTGCAAATACGTCGCTGATGCTCAGTGTGTCTCGAGATGACAGGGTCGTTGATTTACCGGTCACACCACAGGAACGAATTGGGCCAAATGGTGCATCTCAGGGCTTTCTTGGTGTTATTCCACTGCTTGAAAAATGGCCAGACGGGTATATCGAAACTAGACATTATGGTCCATGGGATAGTATGGTGCTTGGCGCTGAGAAAACTTTTGAGTTGATCCGCCTGAGCTTTGACATGATAGGTAATCTCATTACAGGGCAAGTGTCGGTCAAAAACCTAAGTGGCCCTGTTGGCATTGCCGTTGGTGCAGGCAACAGCGTTAGCTATGGAATTGTTGCATTTTTAAGCTTTTTAGCACTAATTAGTGTAAATCTTGGTGTTTTTAATTTATTGCCCCTACCTGTCTTGGATGGTGGGCACTTAATGTATTACATAATTGAACTAATTCGTAAAAAACCAGTCTCTGAAAAGACACAAGAGTTAGGGTTTAAGGTAGGTGCGTTAGTACTTATAGCTTTAACTTGTTTTGCATTACTTAACGATGTCTCGAGGCTGTAGCTCGAATGGCGTGAGTGACGTCCATCAAAGCGCTTAGGGCGCTAACTGTTGTAAAGGATAAAGATAATAAAATGCCTATAAAAAAACATCTTGCAGTAACGAGTTTACTTGGCGCTAGTTTTGCCGCATTAGGGCAAAACTCCTTTATCGTTGAAGATTTGAAAGTGGAAGGTTTGCAGCGTGTTGCACTTGGTGCGGCATTAACGCATATTCCAATAAATGTTGGTGATACTGTCGATCAGTATACGATTTCTCAGACTATTAAAGCGTTATATAAGTCTGGCCATTTTGACAATATCGTAGCTTTTCGTGACGGTGAGCAAATCATCTTCAAGGTTCAAGAGCGCCCGACTATTGCGGGAATTGACTTTGATGGCAACAAAGACATCAAAGATGAACAGCTTAATGAAAGCTTAGAGCAGCAAAACATTCGTGTTGGTGAGCCGTTGGATAAAACGGTGATAGACAATATTGAAAAAGGGTTGATTGAGTTCTTCCACAGTATTGGTAAATATAATGCCAAGATTGAGGTAAGCATTATCGATTTACCCCGTAACCGTGTGCGTTTAAAGCTCGAATTTAAAGAAGGGGATGCCGCGTCTATTCGCCAAATCAACTTGGTGGGCAACGAGCTATTCTCAGATGAGGAACTACTTACGCTGGTTGAATCACAGCAAGATTTGCCTTGGTGGAAGTTTATGTCAAACGACCGCTATCAAAAGCAGACCATTGAGGGCGATTTAGAAAAGATCCGTAGCTTCTATTTAGATAGGGGTTATCTGCGTTTCAACATCGACTCTACACAGGTATCTGTTAGCCCAGAAAGAGAGTCTGTGTATGTAACAGCAAACATTACTGAAGGGGATACATACACCGTTAAAGGCTATGATTTCATCGGTGATTTGTTGGGTCGTGAAGAGCTTGTCAAAAGTATTATTCCACTCAAAGCGGGCGAGCTTTATAACGGTTCAATCGTGACTTCTTCTGAAGAATTTATCAAAGGTTATCTCGCTCGTTTTGGTTATGCCAATGCTGAAGTACGTACCATTCCAGAAATTGATGATGAAAACAAAGAAGTACAGCTCACTTTATCGGTAAATCCGGGTAAACGTGTGTATGTTCGTCGTATTCTTGTTAATGGTAACCAAGTGACCTCTGACGAGGTTGTACGCCGTGAAATGACGCAACTTGAAGGCGCATGGTTGTCTAACCAAAATCTTGAGCGTTCTAAGCTCCAGATCCAACGGTTGCCTTATATGGAAAAGGTAGACTTTGAAGTTAAACCGCTACCAGGCGCTGACGATATGGTAGATGTTGACTTCACGGTGAAAGAGCAACCAGCAGGTAGCTTCCAAGCCGGTGTTGCTTATGGTTCTTACGGTGGCTTGCAGTTTAACGTGGGTGTCAGTGAGTCTAACTTCCTTGGCACGGGTAACCAGCTTGCATTTAACATCAATACCTCTAAAAGCCAGAACAACTATAGTATCTCGTATACCAACCCATACTTCACCCCAGATGGTGTATCACAAGGTAGCAGCATTTATTACAGCAGCTTTGATGGTAGTAAATTGGGCTTGATCGGCTATGACTCTCGTCAGTATGGTATAGGTACAAACTTTGGCTTCCCAATCAATGCGATAAACAGAATCAATTTTGGTGTACGTTGGATAGACGAAAAGCTGGATTACATTGCAGATTACGAGCAAACACGTATTTTGCGTCTGGCATTTTTAGACCCAGAAGATCCTGATGGCGCATATAACTTTACGAAATACGAGTTAAGTGCTGGTTGGTCCCGTGTGACAGTTAACCGAGGCATGTTCCCAACAGCGGGTTCTCGCCAAAGTTTAACGTTTAGAGCGACATCGCCAAACTCGGATCTTAACTACTTCAAAGTAGATTATGACTCGCGTTTCTACTGGCCTATCAGTAATGACCATCAATGGGTTTTCTCGGCAAGAGCAGGTCTTGCATACGGAAACGGTTATGGCGAAACAAATGGTTATGAGCAAACATTGCCGTTCCAAGAGTTCTTTAGAATCTCTGAGAACGAACTACGTGGTTTTGAACGCAATACCATATTGCCACGAGCCATTCAGCGTAGGATGACAGAAATTCCTGGTTCGACTTTACCAGATGGCACCGCCACTGCAAATATTGGCGGAGATAGCGAGTTTGATTTACTTGTACCAGGTGGCCGTATCGGTGGTAACGCTAAGGCGACATTGGGTGCTGAGCTTATCGTGCCTACGCCATTTTTAGATGAAGACAACACAAGTTCTGTACGTACCAGCCTGTTTGTTGATGCGGCCAACGTATGGGATACTGAGTTTGATGTAGATCGCTATTCAAACTTACATGAAGATCAATACAAGAGGCTTTCGGACTACTCGGATCCAACCCGCTTTAGGGTTTCTACCGGTTTATCGGTTCAGTGGATCTCGCCGATGGGCCCCATGCTGATCAGTTTCGCATATCCGCTTAAGAAAGAAGATGATGACGAAACCAAGACGATCAGTTTTAATATCAGTAATACATTCTAAGGAGTTAATTGTGAAAACACTTATAAAAACAACTGCAATGGGTTTGATGGCTACGTTAATGATGGGAACATCAGCAAGTGCATTGGCACATAAAGTAGGCATTGTAGACATGCAACAGATCTACAAAAATATCCCTCAGGTAGCTAAGATCGAACAGCAGTTACAGGGTGAATTCGCTGAGCGTCGTCAAGCGTTAGAAAAGCTACAAGGCGACATTCGCTTTGAAATGGAAAAATTTCAGCGTGAAAGCGCGACGATGAGCGATGAGCAAAAGACAACGTTACGTGACAAAATTCAAGGCATGCAAAAAGAGCTTGCTGAGAAAGGCCGTCCTTTAGAGCAAGAAATCAAACAGCGTCAAAACGAAGAGTTGGCAAAAGTGCAAAAGCTAATCATCGGTGCTATTGAAGATGTTGCTAAAAGCGGTAAGTTTGATGAAGTTAAAGTAAAAGATACGACAATTTACTTCAACCCTGATAAAGTAGCGGACCTTTCTGACAAAGTTGTTGAAGCGGTAAGCAAAAAGTAATGACCAAACGTTATAGTTTAGCTCAACTGGCGGCATCAATTGATGCATCGCTAGTTGGCGACGGCGAGTGTCAAATCGATAAGATAGCGACACTCGCGCAGGCAACAGACAAAGATATTAGCTTTTTAGCAAACAGTAAGTATCGTGCTCAACTGGCGACCACCCATGCTGGTGCAGTAATACTCTGTGAGTCTGATGCCGAACACTTCAAAGGCAATAAATTAATCGTTAACAACCCTTATATTGCCTATGCGAAGCTTGCACAACTCATGGATACCACGCCTCGCTCAGCACAAGGCGTGCACCCAAGTGCGGTGGTTCATGAGTCGGTCAAGTTAGGGGAAAATGTTTCTATCGCTGCGAATGCAGTCATTGAAGCAAACGCAGAACTGGGTGACAACGTACAGGTTGGCGCAGGATGTTTTGTAGGTAACAGCGCAAAAATTGGTGATAACACTAAACTATGGGCGAATGTCAGTGTGTACCACGAAGTTGAAATAGGTAAAAATTGCTTATTTCAATCCGGTGCGGTTATTGGCAGCGATGGTTTTGGTTATGCAAATCATGCGGGAAAGTGGGTAAAAATCCCTCAAGTTGGACGCGCTATTATTGGTAACAGTGTAGAAGTGGGTGCAAATACCGTGATTGACCGCGGAGCACTGGATGACACTATTATTCATGATAATGTAATTTTAGATAATCTTATTCAAATAGCACATAATGTAGAGATCGGTGAAGGTACGGCGATCGCAGGTGCATCAGTCGTTGCTGGCAGTACAAAAATTGGTAAGCATTGCCAAATAGCGGGACTGGTGGGTATTAATGGCCATATGGAAATTTGCGATGGTGTTATTATCACCGGTATGACCATGATCACCAAATCGATTACTACGGCGGGTGTTTACTCCTCTGGTATGCCTCATAGTACCAACAAAGAGTGGCGACGCAATATGGCTCATTTACGCAATCTGACAGACTTTAAGCAGCGTTTGAAGGCGCTTGAGTCTTTAACAGAACAGCTAAAAAAGATAGATGAATAAAAAGGATGCTACTTTGGCAAACGAACTGAACGGTTTTGATATCCAAGAAATCTTAAAGTTATTACCACACCGCTACCCAATGTTGTTGGTTGATAAAGTTATTGATTATAAAGCTGGCGAGTATTTACACGCCGTTAAGAATGTAACGGTAAACGAGCCAATTTTTACTGGCCATTTCCCAGATCAACCTATTTTTCCTGGGGTGATGATTCTCGAAGCGATGGCGCAGGCAACAGGTCTACTGGGTTTTAAAACGGTAGAGAATCGCAGCGAGAACGAGCTATACTTATTTGCAGCAATTGATAACGCACGCTTTAAGCAGCCCGTTCTTCCGGGTGATGTGATGCATCTGCATATTGAATTTGTAAAAGAGCGTCGTAATATCTGGAAGTTTTACGGTGAAGCAAAAGTTGACGGTAAAGTTGTTTGTAGCGCCGATCTTATGTGTGCAAGAAGAGAGTTTTAATAGTGATCCATCCTACTGCGATTATTGAATCAGGCGCACAGCTAGGCGATAACGTCTCTGTGGGTCCTTATAGCTATATCGGGAATGATGTAGTGATTGGCGATAACTGCACCATTGAATCTCATGTAGTGATCAAAGGACCTTCAACCATTGGCTCTGGTAATCATATTTACCAGTTCGCCTCTGTGGGAGAAGCTTGCCAAGATAAAAAGTACAAGGATGAACCAACACAATTAATTATGGGTGATAATAATATCATCCGTGAGTGTGCCACAATCCACCGTGGTACGATTCAAGATCAAGGCATCACTAAAATAGGTAGCAATAACTTGTTTATGGCCTATACCCATGTAGCGCATGATGCCGTGATTGGCAGTAATGTCATTTTTTCTAATGGTGCCAGCGTTGCAGGCCACGTACATGTAGGTGATTGGGCCATCTTGGCGGGCAATACAGGTGTTCACCAGTTTTGTAAGGTTGGTGCGCATGCCTTCATTGGTATGTATTCAGGGGTGAGTAAAGATGTGCCTCCGTTTGTGACAACGACAGGTACTCCAGCAAAACCCGCAGCAATTAATACCGAAGGTATGAAACGCCGAGGCTTTAGCAGCGAAGAGATCATGGCTGTGCGTCGAGCATATAAAGCTCTGTATCGTAAAGGGTTAAGTTTAGATGAAGCGGTTGCAGCGATGCGCCAAGAAGCGTCTGAATATGCCGCCGTACAGCAAATGATAGACTTCTTAGACACCTCGGATCGCGGTATTATTCGCTAACGAAATATTGCGATAGCAAGGCCTATATGCTGATAAACGCCATACAAAGCTTATGTATGGCGTTTTTATTTATAAAATAGATTAATGTGATGATAAATAACAAAAAGTTAACTATTGGCCTCGTGGCGGGTGAATTATCTGGTGATATATTGGGCGCGGGCTTAATCGGCGCACTCAAAAAGATATATCCCAATGCTGAGTTTGTTGGGATAGCTGGCCCAAAAATGCAGGCCGCAGGATGCCGTACCTTGTTTGACATGGAAGAGCTTGCGGTGATGGGGCTTGTCGAAGTGCTGGGTCGACTGCCTAGGTTGCTTAAGATCCGTAAACAACTTGTGCAATACTTTATTGATAATCCGCCAGATATTTATGTTGGCATAGACGCCCCTGACTTCAATTTACGCGTTGAAAAGCCACTTAAAAAAGCGGGAATTAAAACCGTCCAATATGTGAGCCCCTCAGTCTGGGCATGGCGTCAAAAACGTATTTATAGCATTGCCGAAGCGACCAATTTAGTTTTGTCCCTGTTACCATTTGAAAAATCATTCTACGATAAACATGATGTGCCTTGCAGGTTTGTGGGTCATACTTTAGCGGATGAAATTGAGCTGGATCATGATAGCAGCGCCGCGCGTGCGGCGCTTGGGCTAAGTGAAAAAGACCTAGTACTGGCTTTACTGCCGGGTAGCCGAGGTTCAGAAGTCGGGCTATTGAGCGAAACATATTTACAAGCTGCACAAAAGCTTAAGTTGCGTTTGCCGTCGCTGAAAATCATCGTGCCGTTGGTAAATGCAAAGCGTCGTGCGCAGTTTGAAGCCATTTTAAAGCAAACGACGCCAGAGTTGAGTGTCATGATGCTCGATGGTCAATCCAGTACCGCGATGTCTGCGGCAAATGCTGTGTTATTGGCGTCAGGAACGGCGACACTAGAAGCCATGTTGTATAAAAAGCCGATGGTGGTGGGGTATAAATTTAAACCGCTCAGCTATTGGATTTTCAAGAACTTTTTCACCTTCAATATCAAATATTTCTCTTTGCCAAACTTATTGGCGGACGAGCGTTTAGTGCCAGAGTTTTTACAGCAAGAGTGTAACTCAGATGCGCTTGCGGACGCTTTATACCCCATGCTCAAAGGGGATAATAGCGTTTTAATCGACAAGTTTTACGAAATTCACCATAACATTCGTCTTGATGCCAGCAAGCAAGCGGCAAATGCAGTAGAGGAGTTAATTAATGCAGATTGAGCGCCCTGACGTACGGTACATCGCTGGTGTGGATGAAGTCGGCCGTGGCCCCTTGGTAGGTGATGTAGTGACTGCTGCGGTTATTTTAGACCCAAATAACCCTATCACTGGATTGAATGATTCAAAAAAGCTGACTGAAAAAAAGCGTGAGCTACTCGCTGAAGAAATAAAACAAAAAGCACTCAGTTACAGCATAGGTCGAGCATCGGTTGCAGAAATTGACGAGCTTAATATTTTACACGCTACTATGCTCGCCATGAGCCGAGCGGTTGAAGGGCTTAGCATCGGTCCTGATTTTGTATTTGTTGATGGCAATCGCCTACCCAAGCTCATGATGCCTGCACAAAGTGTTGTAAAGGGCGATAGTTTAGTGCCAGAGATCAGTGCCGCGTCTATCATTGCTAAAGTCGCACGAGACCAAGAAATGCTGGCGCTAGATGCTCAGTATCCTGAATTTGGCTTTGCAGGACATAAGGGTTATCCTACAAAAGCTCATTTTGCTGCGTTAGAAGAGCATGGTATTACACCACACCATAGAAAAAGTTTTAAACCAGTGCAGCGTATATTAGCCTTGAAGGAGCTATAGATATGGCTGCCCCAGAGTTTGTTCATTTACGTGTTCACAGTGATTTTTCTATGGTGGATGGGCTCGCCAAAACTAAGCCTATTGTCGCCAGAGCCGAAGAACTCGCACTCCCAGCATTTGCCATAACCGATCAGATGAATTTATGTGGTTTGGTGCGTTTTTATGGCGCGGCTCATGGGGCAGGGATCAAGCCTATTGTGGGTGCAGATATTTGGCTTAAGAGCGACGAATTTCCAGATGAACCCAGTCGCTTGGTAGTGCTGGCCAAAGACAACGAAGGTTATAAAAATCTCACCTTACTCATTTCCAAAGCCTATCAACGTGGTCATGTATTTCATCGCCCAGTGGTTGATAAACAATGGCTGGCAGAACATAAAGCAGGGCTTATTCTGCTCTCAGGTGCTAAAGATGGCGATGTAGGTAAAGCATTGCTTAAAGGCAACCCACAGCTGGTGCTCGATACCCTAGCGTTTTATGAACAACATTTTAAAGATCATTTTTTCTTAGAACTCACACGTACTGGTCGCGCACAAGAAGAAGAGTATTTACATGCGGCTGTGGCTATAGCCTGCGAGCGAGACTTGCCGGTAGTGGCCACTAACGAAGTGGTATTTTTGCATGAGCACGACTTCGAAGCCCATGAAATTAGAGTGGCAATCCATGATGGCTACACACTTGAAGACAAACGCCGTCCAAAACGTTTCTCAAAAGAGCAATACCTAAAAACGCCCGAGCAGATGCTGGAGTTGTTCAGTGATATTCCAGAAGCGCTTGAGAATAGCGTTGAAATTGCCAAGCGCTGTAACGTCACGGTACAGCTGGGCACATACTTCTTACCAGATTATCCGACTGGTGATTTAAAAATTGAGGACTTTCTGGTTAAGGTATCCAGAGATGGATTGGAAGAGCGTTTACAATTTTTATTCCCTGATGAACAAGAACGTGCAGAAAAACGCGTTGAATACGATGAGCGTTTACAAATAGAGCTAGACGTTATCAACCAAATGGGGTTTCCGGGCTACTTCTTGATAGTAATGGAGTTCATTCAGTGGAGTAAAGATAACAATATACCGGTAGGCCCTGGGCGTGGTTCGGGTGCAGGTTCTCTTGTGGCTTATGCGCTAAAAATTACCGACCTTGACCCTTTGGAATTTGACTTACTATTTGAGCGATTCCTAAACCCTGAACGTATTTCGATGCCCGACTTCGACGTTGACTTTTGTATGGACCGTCGAGATGAGGTAATTGACCACGTAGCCATGTTGTATGGCCGTGATGCGGTATCACAGATCATCACATTTGGTACCATGGCAGCAAAAGCGGTAATTCGAGATGTGGGTCGAGTGCTTGGTCACCCTTATGGCTTCGTTGATCGCATTTCTAAACTCGTCCCAGGCGATCCAGGCATGACCTTGGCAAAAGCCTTTGATGTTGAGCCAAGATTGCCAGAGGCTTATGACGGTGATGAAGAAGTTAAAGATCTCATCGACATGTGTCGTATTTTGGAAGGCTGTACGCGAAACGCCGGTAAACACGCCGGTGGTGTGGTTATCTCGCCAACAACCATTACTGACTTTGCCGCTTTATATTGCGATGAAGAAGGGAAGTTTCCAGTTACCCAGTTTGATAAAAACGACGTTGAAACCGCGGGTCTCGTAAAGTTTGACTTCTTGGGACTTAGAACGCTCACTATTTTACAGTGGGCGTTAGACATGACCAACGAGCGACTAGCTCGCGAAGGCAAAAAGCCGGTTGATATTAACGCTATTCCTTTGGATGATAGAGCAAGTATCGAGCTGCTTCTACGCGCAGAGACAACGGCGGTGTTCCAGCTAGAATCCCGTGGTATGAAGGACTTGATCCGTCGCCTAAAGCCTGACTGCTTTGAAGATATGATTGCATTAGTAGCCCTGTTCAGACCTGGGCCACTGCAGTCGGGCATGGTAGATAACTTTATCGACCGTAAGCACGGTAGAGAGGAACTCTCTTACCCAGACGCGCAATGGCAACACGAAAGTCTAATCCCAATTCTTGAACCCACCTACGGTATCATCCTATATCAGGAGCAGGTAATGCAGATTGCTCAGGTACTGGCGGGCTATACGCTAGGTGGCGCGGACATGCTACGTCGTGCCATGGGTAAGAAAAAACCGGAGGAGATGGCCAAGCAGCGTTCAACCTTTGAAGAAGGTGCAATTGCCAACGGAGTTGATGGCGAACTTGCAATGAAAATCTTCGACTTGGTAGAAAAGTTCGCGGGATATGGCTTTAACAAATCACACTCTGCCGCCTATGCTTTGGTGTCTTATCAAACACTGTGGATGAAAACTCATTACCCAGCTGAATTTATGGCGGCGGTAATGTCTGCGGATATGGATAACACCGACAAAATCGTTACGCTGGTTGATGAATGTGAGAACATGAAGCTCACCTTATTGCCACCCGATGTGAATGCAGGTGTTTATAAGTTTACCGTAAATCGTCAGGGTGAAATTGTTTACGGTATTGGTGCTATCAAAGGCGTAGGTGAGGGACCGGTAGAAGCTATTTTAGAAGCGAGAGAACAAGGCGGCGAGTTTAAAGATCTCTTTGATTTTTGTGCGCGAGTTGACCTCAAACGCTTAAATAAACGTGTGGTTGAAAAGCTTATCTATGCGGGTGCTTTGGACAAACTTGGACCGGAGAAAACCCAGCCTGGGCGGGCGACATTACTTGCTAGCCTAACAGGGGCGATGAAATCAGCCGAGCAACACCACAAGGCCGAATCGCTCGGCCAATCTGATTTATTTGGGTTATTGGCGGTAGAGCCTGAGCAGGTAGAACAAGCCTTTACCAGCGCGTTGCCGCTCACCGATAATCAGTGGTTAGATGGTGAGAAAGAAACGTTAGGTTTGTACTTAACGGGTCACCCTATCAATCAATACAGAAAAGAGTTAAAGCACTACACGTCGGGTCGGTTAATCGATTTGCAGCCGACTAACCGCGATGTACAGTCTACCGCTGCGGGCTTAGTGATTAATGCTAGAACCTTGATAAATAAGAAAGGGAATCGCTGGGGCTTGATAACTTTAGATGACAAGAGTGCCCGTATTGATGTACGCTTATTCCCAGAACAGTTTGAAATGTACCAAGAATTGCTGCAAATTAACCAAATCTTGGTAATAACAGGACAGGTCAGCTTTGATAACTTCTCTGGGGGCATTACAATGACCGCCAGAGACGTCTGCACTATAGCGCAAGCACGAGAGAAACGTATTCGTGCGATAAAAATGACGCTAAATATGGTGCAAATTGAAGCAAACTTCTTCGAAAATTTACGAAAAGTACTGGAACCTTATAAATTTGGTACGTGTCCGATAAAGATAACGTATCAACGTCCAGACGCGTTAGCTGAGTTAACGCTGGGAACCCAATGGTGTGTGACGCCTACTGATGATCTATTGACTCGATTATCACAAATGGCGGCGCAAGAAATAGAACTAGAATTTAACTAATTAGGTAGTTTAGAGCATGAGCCTCAATTATCTTGATTTTGAGCTTCCCATTGCAGAATTGGAAGTAAAAATAAAAGAGTTACAAAATGTTAGCCGTTCAGGCAGTTTAGATCTGAGCCTTGAAGAAGAGATTACGCGTTTAAAAGAGAAAAACGTTGAGTTAACCAAAAAGGTCTTTTCAGGCTTAGGTGCTTGGCAGGTTTCTCAATTGGCTCGTCATCCACTTCGTCCGTACACTCGCGATTACATCAACCGTATTTTTACTGAGTTTGATGAATTTGCAGGGGATCGTACATTTGCCAATGACCCGGCTATTTTAGGGGGAGTTGCGCGTCTTGATGGTCAACCTGTTATGGTGATCGGTCAGCAAAAAGGGCGTGACACGGCTGAAAAAATTAAACGCAATTTCGGCATGCCAAAACCTGAAGGTTATCGCAAAGCGTTACGCCTGATGGAAATGGCTGAGCGTTTTAAAATGCCAATTATCACGTTTATCGACACCCCTGGAGCTTATCCAGGCGTAGGTGCTGAAGAGCGTGGTCAAAGTGAAGCCATTGCACGTAACTTAAAAGTTATGGCCGCATTGAAAGTGCCAACCATTTGTACGGTTATTGGTGAAGGTGGCTCAGGTGGTGCGTTGGCAATTGGCGTGGGCGACCGTGTAAACATGTTGCAATACAGCACATACTCAGTTATTTCGCCAGAAGGCTGTGCTTCAATTCTTTGGAAAAGTGCAGAAAAAGCGCCACTTGCTGCTGAAGCTATGGGTGTATCTGCGCAACGCGTAAAAGAGTTGGACCTGATCAACAACATCATTGAAGAGCCTTTAGGTGGCGCACATCGTGATTACGATAGTATGGCTAAAAACCTCAAAGTGCAGCTAAAGCGTGATTTAGCTGAACTGGAAGAATTGGGCACTGATAAGATGCTAGAGCAGCGCTATCAAAGACTGATGTCTTTTGGTTATTGCTAAAAGTCAGTTGTGTTTATGCACTGATCCAGTGATACAATAAAAGAGCCGCTATGAGCGGCTTTTTTACGTTGTGAATTATGAAAGATACCACGCTATACAAACAGTTTTTATCAGCAGTTGATGCGTTAAACCCAAATCGCAGGCCTATGAGTGTAGCCTTGTCGGGAGGCGTTGATTCTGTAGTGCTACTGCATCTGTGCCATACGTTACGCACAGAGCAACCTGAGTGTATGGTAGAGGCTATTTATATCGATCATGGCCTGTCGGCTGACTCACCTATGTGGCAGCAGTTTTGCCAACGTCTTTGTCAGTCTTTACATATTGAATTTAAAGCCACCTCAGTGTTGGTCGAGCAAAAGGCACGCCATAGCTTAGAATCCCAAGCGCGCGAGGCACGCTACGCAGCGCTTGATAAACTTGCAGCTACAGGTGGCGTGTTAGTTTTAGGGCAACATGCTGATGATCAACTGGAAACATTCTTACTAAGGTTGAAGCGTGGTTCAGGGCTAACCGGTTTGGCGGCAATGCGACCGAGCATTTTACTTGAGTCAGGGCGTCAGTGTATCAGGCCTTTACTCAACGTAAGTCGCCAAGATATTGAAGCATTTGCAAAAACTTTTACCATTTCTCACATTGAAGATCATTCCAATCAAGACGATCGATTCGACCGTAACTTTTTGCGTAATCAAGTTTTACCGTTACTTAAGTCACGCTTCAAGGGGTTTGTTAATAGCGCCCTGCGTAGTATTGAATTACTACAGCAACAGCAGTTGTTGATTGAAGAGATCACTGAGCAAGATTTACAACTGTGTCAAACCGCAGAGCGCACATTAGATTTGGTTGCGTTGGCAAAGCTTAGCCATGCTCGGCAGGCCAATGTGGTGCGAGCTTGGCTACAAAGTCATAACCTGAAAATGCCAGCAAAGGTGGTGTTGTCACAGCTGTTGCATCAGGCTTTTACCAGCAAACAAGATGCGCAGCTGGGTATTTCTTTGGGGCATGCTGAAATTAAACGATATCGACAGCATTTGTATGTCGTCACGCCACAAATAATACCAACATCACAGATCATTACCCATTCACGCTGCGTAAAAATAGATGATAGCAACATAATTACGCCTCACCTTGGTCGGGGAGTCCGCTTACCAAAGGGTGATGAGCAAGTGTCGGTACAGTTTGGCCGCATGAATGAGAGGATCAGACCGTTGAATAAGCCTGGTCGCAACACAGTAAGACATTGGCTAAAAGAAGCGGGCGTGCCGAGCTGGCAACGTGACCATGTGCCGCTTATTTTTTATAACGAACAGTTAGTACAAGTTGTTGGGTTTTATTTGGAACATACGCTGTTCGATGCGCAACAAGGTATACAATGGGAAGTAACAAAAAGTGAATAATCAAGAAATCGGAAAATCGTTGGCTAGCAAAGCACCTTGGGCGTTGCTGTTCAATATCGCTTTGTTTGCGCTGTTAGGTGTGGTTGACGGTGCACCACTGTTGTCTAACCTTTTGTTTTCATTGCTGTTTGGTGCTATAAGCTCTACCTTTCTGCTGCTGTACTGGCATGAAAAAGGTGGCAGCTTTTTTATTTTCGCACTGTTGATGCCATTAATGCTGATCATAGTCAGTGAGTTGAGTAACTTTGTGGCGCTGGCTTGGGTAATAAATGGCTACTTTTTTGGGTTCGCCTTAGCGCTGATCATTTATCGCGTAGGGTTTCTAAGAGATGCCGTCGAGCATTAAAAATTGCAGGCTCCACTTAGGGAGGCAGAGCCTGCCAAAGAATTACTAGCTAGTTCTTGCGCAGTTACGACCATCTGCTTTGGCTTTGTACAAGCCTTTGTCTGTACGGGCAAAAATACTCGTCTCACAGTCTTTTATGTTAGACAGTGTGTAGCCGATACTGGTTGTGACAGCAAACTTAGACAGCAAATGGCACTGGCGTACTGCATGCATAACGCGCTCAGCAATGACCTTATTGGTGGTAAATTGCGGGTCGTCAATGATGATAGCAAACTCATCGCCACCAAAACGATATACCGTGTCTGTGGTACGCACCGATTGCTTTAAGATATCTGCAAATTTAATCAATACTTCATCACCTGCGCTGTGGCCGTGACGGTCATTAACTTGCTTGAAATTGTCTAAATCTAGCAACATCAAACTGAAATTACTTTGTAGGCGGCGGCCACGCTCGATACGCTGCGCTAAGTTGTCGCTAAATTGGCTGCGATTATAAAGGCCTGTTAACGAGTCTCTAGTGGCAAGTTTTAGTACTCTGTTATACGTCAAAGCATTACGCATTGGATAAAGCAGTGTACTGTGCAAACGGCATAACTTCTCCTTTATCGCATCACTTAGCTGATACTGACAGAAGTAAACAAGCTGGCCTAGATGCTCTTCGTTGAGCTCAAGATCAAACTTGTATGGCGTATGCTGATTGTCACTGTTGTACATTTGCGCTACACCCAACGATGAGTGAAATTGTAGACCTGAGAGTTTGATAATGCGCTGTACGTGTTCAGCAAACACGGTTAATAACTCGTCGATATGAAGCGTTGTTTGCAACTCTTCTATCAGTTTATAGATGGGATCTGCCTCACGGTTGATATATTGCTCGGTGTTGAACGGCAAATAATCGCCGCGTGTTGACACGCGTTGAGCCAAAATATGGACATTTTCCATTCAATATTCCCCTAATGTACTACTATTGTCTTACTTTAAGCGAGAATTGTGCCAACAATTTAAACTGGCTGAAAAACAGTTGCTTGCTATATTTAATTGACAAACACTTTCTCTATTTTCCAGATTTTTGACGCCTTGGAGGCCATTTGCAGAACATTTTTGCCGAGGTTTTTGCCCTTTTGCTTGCCGCTGTGGTTTTGGTGTGGCTATTTAAGCGTGTTGGCTTGCCGGCCATTTTGGCGTATCTAGTTACAGGTGTGTTAGCTGGCAGTCACGGCATTGGCTGGATGAGCATCAGTTATGAAATGCACTTTATAGCAGAGCTTGGCATTGTGTTTTTGTTGTTTAGTCTTGGCTTGGAGTTTTCTGTTCCAAAGCTTATGGCAATGCGCAATTTGGTGTTTGGCCTTGGCAGTTTGCAAGTGTTAATAACCACCATAGTGGGCATGTTTGTTGTTAAAGCACTTAATTATGATTGGCTCAGTGCGTTTGTGATAGCCAGTTTGATGGCGCTGTCGTCAACCGCTGTGGTTGTTAAAATACTCAAAGAAAGCGGCAAACTCAACTTACGTCGGGGGCAGTTGGCGATTGGTATGTTGTTGTTTCAGGATATTGCCGTTGTGCCCTTATTGATTGCCTTTCCGCTGATTGCTCAATCAAACAATCAAGTACTCATCGGGGCTTTGACTTTTGCTTTGGCAAAAGGCGCATTTGTATGTTTATTACTTTGGGCCATTGGTAAATGGTGCTTGCCTAAAATATTTAATGAAGTAGCCTCGGTACGTACCGATGAGCTGTTTGTGCTGACCACCTTGGTAGTAGCCTTGTGTGCAGGTGGGCTGACTTATTTGTTTGGTCTATCAATGGCACTGGGCGCTTTTTTGGCGGGGATGATGCTTGGTGAGAGCCAATATAGGCATCAGCTTGAAGCCGAGATCAGGCCATTTCGAGATATTTTAATGGGGCTGTTTTTTGTCACGGTAGGGATGCAACTCAATGTGCCTTATGTGGCGGATAAAATTGCCTACATCATTTTGGCTTTAGGCGCATTGCTACTACTTAAGGTATTGATCATCGCGTTACTTGCACAGCTCATGGGAGAGCGGAAGAAAGATGCGGTGGCCGCGGGGATTTTACTGTGGCAAATGGGGGAGTTTGGCTTTGTGCTTGTGGCGCTGGCAAGCAAACACAATCTACTGGATTTAAACAGCGCATCCTTTTTAGTGGCACTTGGGGTGCTATCTATGGCGATTACTCCCTACATGATTGATAGAACCTCCGTCATACTACGCACGCTTAATATCAATGGTGAACGATATAAAAACGACTACAACCATAATATTAATACCGAGAGCTTGAGCGACCATGTGGTGATTTTAGGCTATGGGCGAGTGGGGCAAACGATTGCGCGGTTTTTAAAGCCTGAAGCGATTCCCTACGTGGCGATTGAGCGCAACCCAATGTTGGTCCAAGAAGCCCAAACCGCAGGGGAGCCGGTGATGTTTGGTTATTCAGGGTCGCAAGCACTATTAAAGTCAGCCAATGTCGACAAGGCGCGATTGGTGATCATCACTTGCTCGGACTTTAACCAAAGCCAAGAGGTGATCGATGCGATAAAGCGTGTCGCGCCTGAGGTTAAAATATTGGCGCGCTCCACCGATGATAGCTATTTGGATTCACTCAAAGCTTTGGGCGTAACCGAGGTGGTGCCTGAAGCCTTGGAGGCAAGCTTAATGCTGGTATCGCATGTGTTACATATGTCGGGGGTGCCGATGCGGCGCATTTTTAAGCGAGTGAGTAAAGAGCGCCACAATCGCTACGAATATTTACATGGCTTTTTTGCCGGAGATGAGCAAGACCCGCTTGAGGCGAACGTAGACAGGCTCGAATACCTTCATGCGTTAGCACTGCCAGAGTCAGCATTTGCTGTTGATAAGACCATTGAGCAGCTGAATCTAGATAAACAAAAAGTGGCCATTACTGCGCTTCGCAGAAATGGCGAAGAGCTGTCGTCACCAGTACAAAGTATGGTGTTGCAAGCTAGTGATGTATTAGTGCTCAAGGGTAAGCCAAGGAGAGTGGAGCGCGCCGAACAATATTTGTTGAACGGTTAACGCCACTTGTTACTATCGAGCTCTAAAAACGCGCGCATTTCATCTAATCTTGCCATTCCATCTTGATAGCCAATTTCTATCAAGTGTTGGGTATAACTTTTCTCAAACAACAGGTAGCTGGTTAAACTTGAGCTGGAGTGGCGTTTAACACCAATGGTACGTAGTAGCACTTTAATGGCCAGCGGCATATCATCGTAATATTGCTCGGCAATGTCTCTAAAGTTAACGGTTGGGTTGACCACCAAAGTATCTATCACCTTTAGCTCATTGTGTTTTTCGCGAGATGGTAGCAGGCCAATGGTGCGATTAACGCGTTGTAGTCGCTCCAAGTCAGATTGCAGCGTGTCGCTAAATACACTGTCGAGCAAGTGACCAGCAATTGCTGACATCCCCGGAAAATGTGGCTCATATCCTAAAGGCGCGCGTATTTTGGGTTGCTCCACACCAATCACAAATATTTTCTCTGCGCCTAAATGAATAGAAGGGCTCAGCGGTGATAATTGGTGAATGGAGCCATCACCGTAGTAATGGTGTTTAACCCGAACGCTTGGAAACACCATAGGAATAGCGCTGGAGGCCATCAATACATCTAACGAAATACGACCGGGCACACCTTCTCGTTTTGCTCGTTGCCAGGTTTCGGCATCTTTGGCTTGGTAATAGGCCACCGAACGGCCAGTGGAATAGCTCGATACTGTGATAGAAATAGCATCAATAAACTGTTTATGTATATTTCGCTCAATACGACCGAGATCTAATACCTCACTTAACAAACTACGCAGCGGTGAATTATCAAGTAAGCTTGCAGGTGGATGGTTAAGGTGGCTTGATTGAAAACTACGCATAGCATTGGCAATCAAATAGCCAAATGCCCCGAGAAAGTCACTACGATAAACCATGTGTGAGTGGAAACTCTTCCATACCCATTCAATTTTGCGCACAGCCAAGTGCATACAAGAGGCATAGCAAGCAAGCGCCGCTGAGTTTATAGCGCCTGCGGAGGTGCCATTGATGATTTGAAACGGCAGTGGTGCAGTGCGTGGCATGCTCAGCGCTAATGCTTTGAGCACACCTACCTGATAGGCGGCTCGAGCGCCACCACCGGTAAGCAGCAAGGCGACCTTTGGACGATTAGCTTTGCGTTGTTTTAAATTCATATATCCTCGAAAAATAATGAACTTTTGACTATATTGCTCATCAGTAGATAATAGTCTTGCTATCATCGCAGTATAAGTGCTTTCACTTTTACTTTATGTTTTAATTTTTAAATATTCAAAAGAATATTGTTTTTCAAGCTAATTTTATGGAGCGGTTATGTCAGAGCCCAGTTCGGAGCATACTCACAAAAAGGGTCCGTCACGCAGTCAATTGTTGCTGGCAGCCAGCGTTTTGGTTGCATTAGTGGTGGTAGTGGTTTTTGTATTATCAAAACAAAATGAGCACAAGCAAGAAAATACCAAGTTCTCTCAAGACGTCGTTGAGCAGCCGCAAAGCTCACAACAGCTCAATACCGCACAGTCACAACAACAGGATGTTGAGCCAGAAAATGCCCCGGAGCCCGTTGAACAACCCCCACAAGCTCAGCGTGATGAATCGCCACTAGAAGTAGAAACGGCCACACCAGAAGAGCCTGAACTACCAGCGCTGGATAACAGCGATGAAGTAGTAAAACAAAGCGTAGCGCAGCTGATGAGTGAAAAAGCGTTAGCACTGTTGGTGAGTGACGATATGGTACGCCGTGGCGTGGTGTTTGTGGACAATCTTGCCAAAGGTAAAATCGCTGAAAAACACATGCCCGTGAAAAAACCACAAGAACCGTTTATGGCTCTTGAGGGTGATATTGTAGTGACCGACCCAAATAGTTTTGAGCGCTATACACCGTATGTTGATCTTTTATCGAGCATGAGCACGGCGCAAATTGTACGCTTATTTGACAGGTTTAAGCCGCTTATCTCACAAGCCTATGAAGAAATTGGCTATGATGGAGAAGATTTTAACCTGACGCTAGATAAAGCCATTACCGAGCTTTTAAACACGCCAATTCCAAAGAGTAACATTCCGCTTATCAAAGACTCCGTAACGTATCGTTATGCTTATCCAGAGTGGGAGCAACTATCTGAGGCGCAAAAGCAGTTTTTACGCATGGGCCCAGAGAACATGAAAAAAGTAAAACAGCGCCTAGAAGCCCTACAAAAGTCGCTCAATAAGTAGCAATCCCAACAGCCAACTGCTGGATGTTTAAGCAGTTGGCTTATTTAACCCAGTTTTCCCTTGAAACTATACCCGAAACTAGAGATAATCCTTCCCGCGCCAAACAAGGCCCTCAATGGTAGTCTTATTGGTCCTCTCGCAACAATAGCAGGTGAATCTGGTCAGGCCCGGAAGGGAGCAGCCACAGCTTGTGACTTGTGTGCCGGGATGTGGCTGGTAAGACTACCACCCAAATTTTTATTTTTGTTGTTTGAAGTGTAAGTTGTCATATTAGCCCTTCAAACCTGTCAGAATTTGCATAATAACCTGTCATAGTCTAATTATTAATGAGCACAAATCGTTGGATCTAATAATGATTAGGCGGAAGCTCAAACATTCCAGAGTAAAAAACTTATACAAATTTGCCAGCGCAAAGAACAATTGTATGTGTTTAGTCGAAAGCTCACTCGAGTATGATGCATGCTTTCATTTTGAATATTCCCCTAAAATAAAATGTTTTGAAGCGCAGCCCCTGGGTTTCATGTATGAATTTGAAGGGAAAAGCAACAGGTATACCCCCGACTTTCTGCTCACCAATACATCAAATAAACAGCAGCTGATTGAAATTAAACCTAAATATAAAACGGAAAGCTCAGACTTTATTGCTCGATTCTCTCAAAAACGCAAAACAGCTAGAGAAGATCTCGGAATTGATCTTGTCTTAGTGACAGATGCACAGATTTGTATTGAACCCATGCTGGATAATCTTAAGCTATTACATCAGTATGCAGGGTATCAAGCACTTACAGAGTTACAACTTACTATTCTTAATCTACTTGCTCGTTATAAAAAACTTCGTGTTGGTGAACTTACCCAACTTATCAAAGTAACCGTGGGTGATATCTTTTCTTCAATTTGTAGGCTGTTAACTCTTGGTAAAATTAGCTCAGATCTTTCTTCTAAGCTCAGCTTAGATTCACTGGTATGGCGTGATGAATAAAGATGACTTTGGTTTTGAAGATGAGTTTACTAATGAGCCTGCACTATTTAAGCCCATTGAGCCGAAGTCAATTAATCGAGATTTAGCTACATATCCTAAAAACATCCAACAAACCGCAGTTGCTCGAACTAAATATTTGCAATGGATTTCAAAACGATTGATTGGAGGATGGACGGAGAAAAACTTAACTTCTTTGTTAAAAGATATCCCAAGCTTTGAAGGGGAAAAGGTTCCTTCATGGCGAACGTTAGCAAGGTGGCACAAGCTATATGTAGAATCAGGCGGAAACATACTTTCGCTCGTCCCGAGGCACGACCGCAAGGGCAATAGAAATACACTTTCAGAGACAGACAAATTTTTCGAGATGGCTCTGAATCGCTATCGCACAAAAGAGCGCCTATCTGTTGCGGCGGTGTATAGATATTACAAAGACCTCATAACATTGGAGAACGATTCGGTTATCTCTACGCCTTTAAAAGCTTTGTCTTACAAAGCATTCAAAAACCGAATAGACAGCTTACCTCAATATGATCTGATGGTGGATAGATATGGCAAACGACTTGCTGATATTGAGTTTGCCAAAGTTGATAGCCACACCTTACCTCTAAGACCTTTAGAAAGAGTAGAAATTGATCACACTCCATTGGATGTAATTTTGCTTGATGATGAAACACTCGTGCCTTTGGGTCGGGCCAATCTAACATTACTGATGGATGTATATAGCCGGTGCATTATTGGATTTCATATTGGTTTTAAAAGCCCAGGCTATATCGCTGTAATGCAGGCTATAAGGCAAGCAATGATACCAAAGGAGTCTATCGTAAGTAGGTATTCTGATATAACAGGTGATTGGCCGTGTCATGGAAAGATAGGTACTTTAGTGGTTGATAACGCCTGCGAGTTTTGGTGTGAATCGTTAGACTCTGCTTGCCGTCAGGTAGTTACAAATATCCAATTTAACAAAATAGAACGTCCTTGGCATAAACCTTTTGTAGAAGGTGCATTTAAGACGATCAACAATAAGTACAATGGTGATATCCTCGGGAAAACCTTCTCAAACATAGCCGAAAAACATGATTATGATCCAAAGAAATATGCTCATGTAAGATTTAGTACATATGTTCATCAGTTTCATAAGTGGGTTATAGACGTTTATCATAAGGAACCAGATTCACGTTACCGCTATATACCATATGAATTGTGGCAAGAAGGGAATGAGAAAACGCCAGTGTATACGTTGGATGCTCAAGAAATAGAAGATTTAGACGTCGTTCTAGGTATTACCGCTGAGCGCACCATACGCAAGGGTGGTATTACATATGAACACATTAGGTATGATAGTGATGAGCTTTCTAGCCTGCGAAAGCTAATGGCACGAAATGAATCAAGAAAAGTAACTATCAAAATAAATCCAAACGATCTCTCTGAAATTTATGTATTTATAAAAGGTGAAGATGGCTATATTACTGTGCCAAGTGTGAGTCCTAAGCAAGAACAAATTAAAGGTCTTTCACTTGATATGCATAAGATAAATGTTCGCCTTTTGAGAGAAAATACTTATGAAAAAGTTGATGAGGTAAGTTTAGCTAAGGCTAGGCTCTACATTAACGAGCGCATTGAAGAGGAAGTAAAAGAAGTCTCTCAAGCCCTCAGAAAAGCGAAAGTTAAAGGGGTGAAAGCAATTGCTAGAGCTAAAAATATTAACAATGAAAACCTGACCTCAATAGCAGCTCCAGCCTTACCCTCTAAAAACAAAGAAGAGATAAAAACGGATCAGCCAAAAGACGACGATAACTGGGATGATTTTGTCTCAGATCTTGAGGCGTTTTAGTTATGCTGACCGAGGCTAAAAAGGCAAAACTCAATCAATTCAAAGCGGTGTTTATTGAATACACCATACCAAAGACCATCATAAATGATTTCGACAAACTGCGTTTGCATCACGACCTTGCGGGTGAAAAGCCATGCATGATGTTAAGTGGTGATACTGGCTGTGGTAAATCTGCATTGATTAAACATTATTACGAAAACAACCCACCACACTTTGCTGATGGCCGGCGCAAAGTCCCCGTACTGCTAAGCCGAATACCGAGTAACCCATCAATTGAATCCACCTTAAAGCAGTTGCTGCACGACCTAGGACAGTTTGGAGCTAAATCTAGCAAACGACTTAAACATGGCAATGAAATCGCGTTGGCTGAAAGTTTAGTTGAGCAACTAAAACGCTCAGGTACGGAGCTAATTATTATTGATGAGTTTCAAGAGCTTGTTGAAAACAACCTAGGTAAAAAGCGCCGAGACATTGCAAATCAGTTTAAATACATTAATGAAAAAGCGGGGATCTCCATTGTATTAGTCGGTATGCCTTGGATAGATCAAATAGCCGATGAGCCTCAGTGGTCATCACGTATTTTTATTCGCCGCTTTATTCCTTACTTTAAAATATCAGAGAAAAAAGAGCTTCAACTATTTATTCGTGTTCTTAAGGGGTTTGCAAATCGATTGCCATTTTCAGACAAACCCCGCTTTGAGGATTTGGAAATTGTATTATCACTTTTTGCCATTTCAAATGGCTGCCTTCGAAAGCTGAAAAACTTCTTAGACTCAGCACTTACCGAAGCACTTATCAGTGACACTGTAACGCTCAACAAGCAATGCTTAAGTTCTGCGTTTAAGGCATGGCGGCCAGAACTCGACAATGTATTTGAGATGAATGTTAATGAAATTGAGGGATGTGAGGTGGAACAGTATTCCACGTTTAAACCTGATGGGCCTCAAGATGAAGATCCGTTTATAGGTCCCCAGTTTTGTAAGAAAGTCCCGTTGGTGCGGTTGTTGAAGAAATGATAAAAATTTAGAGGTAACTTTTGGAGAAGCTTGTGATTAAGTGCCTATATTGTGAAAGAAGTGAGTTTGAGAGCGGAAAAGGATCTAATGAGCATGCTATTTTATCGAGCTTAGGGGGTAAGAAAACTTCGCGAAATATTTGTTGTGTGTCATGTAATAAAAGGCTGGGTGATGAAATTGATAAAGGTTTAGCCAATGAATTTGTTTTTATCTCAAATTTTTTGAACATAACTACGGGAAGGAAGAAAAAGGCGAAAACGATAAAAAATGCGGGAAGCATTGATGGATTTGACTTTGAACTCAAGTCAGGGGGCTCCCCTTATATTTCAAAAGTGACAGGTAATACCCTTCCTGCTGACGGTAACGCAATCAAAATGAGTTTCCAAGCTAGGAATCCTGAAGAAGCTTTAAAATTGATGGAGCAGTTTGCTTTAAGTAATGGTAAATCTCTGGATGACGTGGTGGATACTTCCGTAAAAGTCACCACAACCTATGATATACCAAAGGTTATGGGCTCTTTTAGATTAGGGGGAGAGCCGTTTTTTAGATCTGTATGTAAAATGATGGTTACTTACTTAGCGACACTATGTGATAGTGAAAGGCTGCGGGATGGATCGTTTGAAAAAGTTATAGATTACATAACAGGGAAAGCCACACAGCGTGTAGAAGTTTCTTTTGATTACAACACAAACTTTCCAGAACTAAAGTGGGGTTCGGAGTTTTACCATCAAATCTTCATTTGGGCTGATCCTAAGGAAAAATTGGTTTTTTGTGGGTTAAAGCTTTTTAATCATATTAATCTAAGCTGTGTATTAAGCCGCTCTTGGGAAGGAGGCGAGATTAAAAGATATCATGCCGTTGATCCTATAAGCTCGCAATCTGTTGACTGTGACGCTGATTTCGGTTGTAAAACTATAAATGACCTTGTTGAAGAACGAGGCTATGATGAGAAGCAGTTTGAGCAAGTTCTTGGCCGACTTATAACTTCTGTAATTAACCAACAACAGATAAAAGCGCGGGAAAATAACTTTAATGAAGCTATTAAGTATGCATTGGCTTCGACAGGTACTCAGGACTTAACAACAGAAAACTTAGATAAATTCATAAATACTGTTTTACAATACCTTGAAGCTCAAATGTTCAATGGAGCATTTGAGCAAACACTAACATTGGAACAATTAAAGCAGCTGAAATAAATTCATTTAATTGGCCTACATTATAAAGAGGCCAAACTTCTGCTGAGTATCCAAATTACCAAAGCGTTACGTAGATTTCGAAGGTGTACTTTGATGAACCGCTGAAACTAAGTATTTCTTAGTGAAAAATTTAATGTGGATAGGCACCCAAACTTGTAACTGTCCAGCTAGGTTCAGCTGTGAAATTAAAGGCTGTGAGATGGAGAAGTATTCCATGTATAGATCTGATGGGCCTCAAGATTAAGACACATTTATAGATACACAGTTTTGTAAGAAAGTACCACTGGTTCAGTTGTTGAAGAAGTGAAATTATATTTAACCTAATTTGTTGACGACAGTGTTTTCAAGGTCTAATTTTTAGATACGCAAGCGTATCGCTTGTCCTTTAACCATTGAAATAGATAGAAGATTTTGAGGATATAGCCTGTGAATTGCAGGCGTTCGTTAAAAAACGAACTCGTCCGAGGGAGCCCGACACTTTCCCACTCAAACCCAGAGTAGAGGTTGACGTCTAGGCTAGGCCGTTTCGAGGAATGGCGTACTCAAAGTCAATTCGATGGATAAGGTATTCCTCGATTCATCCTACAGTATGGGCAGGCCTAGCCTACTAGTAAGAAGCGAAAATATGGAATTAATTGACTACTATGATAAAGATTCAGGGAACTCTATAAGCTCGATAAAAAATTTATGCTTGGCGTTGGATATAGATGAGTCCGAATTGGATGAGATTAGCCAGCTTGGTGATGATAGGTATGTAAAGTCAGAAGTGCCGAAGTCTTCTGGTGGTGTAAGGGTCGTCTATAACCCCCATCGAACACTAAGAAAAGTTCAGCGGCGTATAAACAACCGTATATTTAATCCAAAAAGTGGTGCGATAATACACTGGCCGAGCTTCATCTATGGTTCGATCCCAAATCAGCACCTTTTGCATGGAGAGCTGGAACATAAGGACTACGTAGCTTGTGTAAAAAATCATTGTCTACGTAGTAGTATCCTGAAAGTCGACGTACAGGACTTTTTCAATAATATTCACATTGATCATGTTGTTGGAATATTCACCAGTTTTTTTAAGTATCCTGATGATGTATCAAACTGCTTAGCGGAACTTTGCTGTTACAAAGGCTTTGTTGTTCAAGGAGCCCTAACCTCTAGTTATATTGCTTCGTTATGTCTGTTCGACGTCGAACCCGATGTTGTGAGGAGAGTTAAGCGCAAAGGCTTGGTATATACCAGGTTGGTTGACGATATTACAATTTCTTCAATGGATAGAGACTACGACTTTTCTTATGTAAAAAGCCTCGTCATAGATATGCTTCATGAAAAAGATTTGCCAGTAAATGTTGAAAAAACTAACGTTTTTAGGGTTTCTGAAGGTCCACTATTGGTTCATGGGCTTAGAATTTCGTTTCGAGAACCTCGCTTGCCTGCGGATGAAATTTCTAGAATTCGAGCTTCAGTTAAAAATGTTGAACGCCTTGCGTCTGAACCGAAATTTAGAACGACCCATGCGTATCGACAAGACTACAATCGCTGTATGGGAAGAGTCAATAAGCTAAAGCGAGTGGGACATAATCAGCATAAAAAGTTAACTGAACGGTTATTAAAAGTGCACCCAAAGCCGTCAAAAAAAGATTTAAAACGAATCAAGGTTATGATTTCAACGTTAGAGCGAGATTATGAGAAAAAAGGTGATAACTACTGGTTTTATAAAAGGTTTTATAGAGCTCAAGAGAGATTAAACCTTATTGCTAAATCTTATCCTAACTATGTCAATAAATTACGTCCTAGACTAAAAAAAGTGTTTCCTAATTATGATAAAAGTTAATGAGCTAAAAACTAAGTTTTGGTGTTTTAGTATGTTCCCTTTTTCACTTAGTTTGATTGTTTCTATCGTATTTTACATAGCAACTTTTCGCAGTAGCAATGTAGGTAACATGGATTTTTGTTTGAGCAATTCCTGCACCCTGAATTTTGCTTCTATTTTCGCATCATCAATTAAAGCTTTGGAGATAGGGTTTTCGGTTAGCCTTGGTGTTGCTACGGTGTATGGTATTTATATTGCGTTACATAGCTATATAAGCCATCAAGAGACAGCAAAATTCTCAAATCATCTAGCTCACTATCAACTGTTTAAAGGATTTCTTTCTACAGAGGCATCGAATACTCTTCGATTATCACCAAAAGCGATTAACTCATTCAAATTTTACAATTTGATCTTTCCAGAATCTAGAGAGGGAATTTTAACTCCATCTGAAAGATACATAGACTTTCTGCAGCATCTTGATGCAGTGGTAAAGGACAGCAACAGCAAGGTTGTAGATCTGAGCCAAGGGTCTTTTAAATACAAGCCACATCAACAGAAAATGAAAGGGCTACTTGCTACTGTAGGCATAGAAATTGAGTTTCTTCCAAGAAGAGACTTTTATGAGTTGGAAGGTGACGTATTTAAACTAGTTGGCAGAGTTAACTCTGAGTTTTGTCATTATGTGGATATGCCAGTATTACCAGACAGGCATTATATTTAGTGATGCTCTTCTCATTCAATGCATGCATATTCAGCTCTGAATAAATATTAGAAAGCAGAAAAGAAAATGTGGCACGTTTGAGCTTAACTAAGTATTCCTTAGTACCAAAGTGGGCGCTATACTAAGAGAATCTTAGCTATTGAAGTTTGTAGCTGAGGTACTCATGGAATCACCAACGCCCTTACGCCTAAAAGAGGCCCGCAAAGCAGCTGGTTACACGCAACAGCAGTTAGGCATTGCTTTAGGTATGGAGCCCAACACGGCCAGCGCAAGAATGAACCAGTACGAAAAAGGTAAGCATGCACCAGACTTTACAACCATGAAGCGTATTGCAGATGAGTTGGGCGTGCCTGTGGCTTATTTTTATTGTGAAGATAAGACCTTAGCTGAGTTAATACGTGCACTCGGTAAACTTACAGAAGAAGAACAAAAAGAGTTACTCAAAGCTCTAGGTTCTAAAAAATAATAGTGAATCAAATTGAATATGGAAATCAATACAAATTTAATAGAGAGAATCGGGAAAGTTGATGAGGAGCTTTGGCAACTGGAAAATACCCGTCAAATTAACTTCTTTATTGGTCCTAACAACTCAGGTAAAAGCCGAAAACTGAGAGAGTTTTTTACAGGAGCTCGAGAAAGTTGGACTTACGATATCTCAGAACTAAACATACGGTATGTGGCCGATGAGCTTTTAGACTATTTAGAAAAATCTTCTACAGCCCATACGCCATTTACTCTCAATTATATTCATTTAGGAAAGTTAAAACATTGCCTTCAAAAGATTAAAAGCCAGCCAAATAATTTTGAGACTTTGATCGCTACTGTGTATTCAGAATCAAGACATGACTCAGCCTATTCACGAAGAGTTGATGAAGAGGAATTTCGATCAAATTTCATCAAGTGGATTGACACACGTTTTGCTTTGTCAGTGGAAAAATTCACAGTTGAATATCAAACCAGAAACTGGCCTAAAGTTTATATACCGACATTACGAAGCTTGAGGCAGGTAGCGGAAGAGGATATTTTTGAGTTTCGAACCGCTAAAGATTATTTTTCAGCATCATCAAAAGGTGGGGAGATCTTTACTGGGCATAGTCTGTATGAGGATTTGAAGGAGCATTTGCTAGGTTCTCACGATAAACGACAAAAAGTGCGTGAGTTTGAAGAATATCTTTCTGAAAACTTCTTTTTTGGTAACGATATATCGCTCGTACCTATGATCGATAAGGATGTTGTTCATGTTAAAGAGGGTGATGATGAAGATAGACCAATCTACGATTTAGGCGATGGTATACAGTCGATAATCATCTTGACGTTTAAAGTGTTTATGGCCGAAGAACCAACGATGTTCTTTATTGAGGAACCAGAGCATTACCTTCATGCCGGATTGCTGCGCACATTGATAGAAACATTTGCTAAGCACAAAGAGCATATGTTTTTTATGACTACTCATTCAAATCACTTTTTAGACTTAGCTCAGGAGCGTGATGATGTTTCAATACAGCGAGTTTCACGCATCAACGGAGAAACGAAAGTTCAACCAGCATTGGAATTAAGTGATGTACTGTCAGAGTTGGGAGTGCGAGCTTCCTCCGTGCTATTAGCTAATTGCTCAATTTGGGTTGAAGGCGTTACAGATAAGCTTTATTTGCGAACATACCTTAAAAAATATATTGAAGAGCTTGACGATAAGGACCGAGCTAACAAGTTAAAAAGTTTGCATGAGAACCTGCACTATGTGTTTACCGAATATCAGGGAAGCAATATTACTCACTGGGATTTTAGCTCAGATAAGAGTGGAAGTGATGCACAAACACCAGCAAAAAAGTTATCGCAAAATATACTGTTAATCGCTGACGCTGATATTGATGGCAAAGGTGATAGAGTTAAAGCACTTGAGTCTAGCTTAGGCGACAATTTCCTTTTATTAGAATGGAAAGAAATTGAAAACTATATACCGTTTAACCCATTTGTAGAAACGGCCAAACGGCGTTGGGGAACATTTAGAGGCAGAGATGGATGCCATATTGATAACTTCAAAAACCTGACAGAAGATAAGCTTAAATCTGAAACGCGTGGGGTTGGCGCTATTTTGGAATCGTATGTTACTAACAATAGTGGTACCAAAAGAAAGTTCTATAAGGACGATTCGGGGACTATCAAAGACAAAGTTAAGTTTTGCAATACAGCAATTGAAGTGATGAATGAATCTGATGATTGGCAATTGACTCCAGAATTAAGAGACCTTTGCGATAAGATCTGGGCGTTTATTGAGGCACACAACTGCTAGTTGGCATAATGAGTACAACGATGAAAAAAGTGGTAGTTCTAGACGAAGAGCATATGTCTTGGCTCTTATTTCGGTGCGGTGATGAGCACTTTATATCTGTTATAGCTGGAACGGTTGGGGTTTTTACCTTGGAAGTTAAGTTATCAAATGCAGAAGCTGCTCGTTACACTGAAAATGGTAAAAAATATATCGATGAGCTTGCGGATAGTATTCGGTACAACCCTAAGTACTTTGAAAGCCGGTGTATTAAAGGGTTTAGACAGGCATATGATGTTCAATCAGCATTGATAGAGTGGCGAGAACACAAGTAACTTATTTCCTTAATTAAAGTGACATTTCGACTTGCAATAAATAAGTATTCAGCTAAACCTAAACTAAGTTTTCCTTAGTTTGGGTTTTAAATGCAATTCCTTTCTCAAACAACTCCTTATCCAGATGAAACCATTGAAAGCTACTTGCTTCGTTTGTCTCAAGACAATGGTTATCTTGGTTTTGCTGATATGGCCGATATTTTGTGGGATTGGCTGGTAGCGCAAGATCATGAGCTTGAGGGAGCTTTTCCAAACGAGTTGCAATCGGTTGATGTGTATAAGGCATCTCAATCGAGTAATTTTCGGGTTCGAGCGCTGCGATTGGTTGCGCAGTTAGCAGGGGTTGAAGCGTCTGAGCTGCTTAACTTGTGTTGGCTCCGCAGTAATACACAGTTTGGTGCTATTACGGCGGTTTCTCGTGGTGGGTTATTGGTGCCTCGTCAGTTGCTTCGTAAGTCTGGCATTCCTGTTTGTATCGAATGTTTAAAGCAAGTTGCGCACATACCTTACCTTTGGCATTTAAGAGCCTATAAAGCCTGTCATAAGCATAATCAGCTCTTAACTAGAATATGTGGGCATTGTGCTGCGGAAATTGATTACAGAGCGTCTGAGGCGTTTTTAGAGTGTGAGTGTGGTGCTGCAATCAAGCCAGCTGCAAAGGCAAACCAAGCAGATTTAAAATTGGCAAACGCCCTTGCAGGTAACGCCCTTGCAGGTAACGCCGTTGCAAAGCTCGTTGGGCTTATGGCTTGGTTTAGCCAGTGTCAATCTATCAGCTATGATGAAGACGAGTTTAGCGAGTTGTTTGTAAGCTACTTTTCTAACTGGCCCTGTGGGTTTGAGGGTGAACTAATTAGTACTGCTGAACTTGCTAAAGTAAAGCAGCTTAGGCCGTTTAACCACACACCATTTAATGATGTATTTGGTAGTTTGCTTAAAGACAGTAAACTGGCCTGCGCTGGCTCGCACGGCTACAACACGGTGCAGTTGGCCATCATTACATTTTTAACCAAGCTAGTAGAGCAAAACCCTAAGAAAAAACACCCAAACTTAGGTGATCTACTACTCTCTATGCTCGATGCCGCAGTAATTCTTGGCACAAGTACCGAACAAGTGTTTAGGTTATACGAAGAGGGCTTTTTAGCAGCAGTTCAACCACCTAAAAAGAATACGTTTTTAAAGCCGAGCGATAGCGTGTTTTACCTCAGGCAGGTTATAGAGCTACAGCAGTCTTTTGCACCGAACATGCCTAATAACCAACAACAATTTGTACCACCATGGTGATCAATGGAACTGCACACACTACTACAAAATACGCCAAGTAAAGAGCTTACCCAAACGCTACGAGCCGCATTTGCACCATACTCTGAACATGTTGATATAACAGGGAGTGAACCTCAAGCATTGGTGATTTTAATTAACCTCACCTACAAGCGAAAAGACATCAAAGATTTAGCGAGTGTGAGTAGTGCCAAAGCTGCGCTACGCGATGAGCAACACCTTAAAACCTGTATTGATGAAGTAAAGTGGTATCACACCCATAATTTAAAATACCCCGATATTCGAGTTAGCCACCAAAGGCTAATGGCGCAAGTGGTTGATGATGGGCTTAGGGTAGTCAGCAGTGCGAGTTATCCAAGGCAATTTGGCTGGTCGCACGACAGCGCTAAAATTAATCATGCTAAGTTGTTTTTAACAGGCTTTGTTTGGCGTGGTGAATATGTGTGTTTGGCACAGATGCTTGCAAAGCAAGAGGTTTTTTGGGTAGCACAGTTTAGAGAGCTAGGATTACTAAAAAGAGATGTGATTGCAGTGTGTGAGCAAATAGCTGCGCAGCTCCCAAGTGAAGACTTGCCCGAGCAAATCAGTAATTACACCCCTCAGTTACTTATTCCAATAGAGCAAGACTATTTGAGTGTATCGCCCGTTGTAAGTCACGCCGTTTTAGCTGCGCTGCAAATGGCAACGCGCAGCGGTTTGCTTAAACGCGGGGTCATTGAACACAATCGCCCTGCAAATGTGGGAGAGCTACCAAGCGCACTGGGCGGCAGAGTGAACGTGCTTAAATACTTTGCCAAAACTTACAGTGCGACAAGCGTTAACGACTACTACAGCCAAGACGAACACCGGCTTTTTAATGTGTCGGCATTAAATGGCAAAACAGTGAGCGAGGCTTTGCTGGTGCTATCAAAGTCAAAGCCGTTTAATACGCTTAGGCAAAAGCGCTTGGCACGTATTGCTGCAACTAAGGCGCTACGAACAGCACTTTATGGATGGTTAGAAAAGCTTATCAAACTAGCTCAAAACGAAGCGATAAATGACTCAGACCCTGAACCAGTAAAACTTTTAGCCACGCAAGAATACAAGCAGTTAGAGCTTACTTTAAGCCAAGAGCTTAACAGGCAAATGAGTGGGCTTAAATACTTAAAGCGTTACGCTTATCACCCAGAACTAATGCCTATCTTAAAAGCGCAACTTAGTTATGTGCTATCGCATCAAAATAACCAAGAGGATGAATTTGAGGCGGAGCATATTCAGTATGTGCATTGTCAGAATCTGCGAGTCTATAACGCCGAGGCAATGCCGAATGCTTACCTAATGGGTATACCGTCAATCACCGCGCTTGAAGGTTTGGGGCATCAATTTCAACGCAAGCTGCAAAAGCTGTTAGGCAGTGGCGTACATGTGATTGGTGTGGCTGTGTATGTTCGCTCGTACCAATTGCACAACAACAAGCAGTTGCCAGAGCCCAACAAACTCAAAAAAGACGGTCAAAAGCGTGTGCCGCTGCGTTCGGCAATTATGCAAATACCTAAGTGCGATATATGTTTTGATTTGGTGTTTAGAGTGCAAACCAACAACCAAGCTGTTGCTAACGACTTGTCTGAAAGCCTACTCAAAGCGTCATTTCCATCACGTTATGCGGGTGGTACGCTTCATCCTCCATCGTTATATGATCAAGTTGATTGGTGCCAAGTTTATGCAAAACCACTGGCATTGTTTGAGCGCATCCGCTCGTTACCTAAAGGTGGTTCGTGGCTTTATCCAACCTCGGTCGAGGTAAGCAGTTTTGAGGAACTGGCTGAGCAGTTAACGCTGCGACCTACTATGCGGCCAGCTGCACTGGGTTACTTAGCTCTTGAAGAACCAAAACCAAGGCAAAGCTCAATCACCCAGTTACATTGTTATGTTGAGCCTGTTATTGGGTTGCTTGAATGTGTAGATGCGGTCACAGTTCGGCTATCTGGCGCTCGGCATTTTTTTAATCATGGGTTTTGGGCCATGCATTGTAAAAAAGCATCTATGCTTATGAAAAAAGCCAAGTTTGAGTACGACTAATGAAACTCCCGCGCCAGCTCTCATACACCCGCTCACTCTCGCCAGGTAAGGCGGTATTTTTTTATAAAACACCCGAAAGCGATTTTGAACCATTACAAATTGAACGGCAAAAGATCCGAGGTCAAAAGTCAGGCTTCGCTGAAGCCTATAAAAATGAAGCCACACCCAAAGAACTTGCACCGCAAGATTTAGCCTTTGGTAATCCGCACACCATAGAGCTTTGTTATGTGCCGCCCACCGTGCAACAACTCTATTGCCGATTTTCACTCAGAGTAGAAGCAAACAGCCTAGAACCAAATGTATGTGGTGAACCAAAAGTAAGTTATTGGCTCACACGTTTTATGAACACCTACAAGCAGCATGGTGGCTTTGGGGAGCTGGCAAAGCGCTACGCCAAGAACATTCTCATATGCGAGTGGCTATGGCGAAACAAAACATCACCCAATGTAGATTTAGAGATAATTGGCAAAGGGTTTGACCCTATCAGTATTACCAAAGCAAACCGTTTACGCTGGGATGGCAAATGGTGCGAAGCTGAAGACGCGTTGCATACACTCACAGAAGTGCTTCAAACAGGTCTAGAAGACCAATATAGCTTTTGCTTTTTAGAAGTAACCGCCAAGCTCGACACCTACTTTGGACAAGAGGTTTACCCAAGCCAATCATTCGCAGAAAACGATGACGTAGCAAGAACTTACGCTTACACCCAAGTAGCGGGTAAAGACGCAGCCTGCTTTCATTCTCAAAAGGTAGGGGCTGCCATTCAAATGATTGATGACTGGTACGATGAAGACGCAAACAAGCGGCTAAGAATTCACGAATACGGCGCAGACTACAAAAACGTGATTGCCAGACGCGCACCAAGCAACCGATTAGACTTTTATTCACTGCTACCAAAAGTCGCGCTATACGTAAAAGAAATGGAGCAAAACGGCCTAAAAAACCAAGATCAAGCCAGCCATATTCACTACATAGCAGCGGTTTTAATCAAAGGCGGGTTATTCCAAAGGGCCAAAGAATGAGCCGAGCATATTTCACCATTACTTACCTACCAACAAATTGTGATGTAACCCTATTAGCAGGCCGCTGCATTGGCATATTGCACGGTTTTATGAACAAACGAAGTTGCAACCACATTGGTGTAAGCTTCCCTAAATGGACCGACAAACACCTTGGTAATCAAATAGCTTTTGTAAGTAAAGATAGAAGCGCACTTAAAAACCTAAGCCAGCAAAACTATTTTGAAATGATGGCCCACGACAAGCTGTTTGAAATGTCTGATATAAAGCCAGTACCAGTCGATGCCCCTGAAGTACAGATTATCCGCGATCAAAGCTTAGGTAAGTTATGTATGGGTGAAAAACGCCGCCGAATGGAACGCGCAAAACGCAGAGCCGAAGCTCGTGGTGAAGAATATATTCCGCAGTACGTGCCAACCGACACAGAAATTAGCGCATTTCATAAAATCCCCATCGCCAGTAAAAGCAATCAAAACGACTTTGTACTGCATCTAAGGTTAGAGCCAACAGACTCAATACAAAACACCTTTAACAGCTATGGCTTTGCAACAAACAAAGAGCACACAGGCAGTGTTCCGCTATTAGCCTTTTAAATATCAATAGCTTTAGGAGTGCTGTATATCAAAGAGTTACATTGGGGGGATAAAAGAAAGGTTATTTGCCGAAAGTAGGCTTAATTGTATGGAATTTAAAAGATTTTGGTCTAACGTTAATAGTGACCTGCCGAATAGGCAGCTGGAAATTCATCGTGAGCAAATGACATTGGTACCAATGCGTGACCTGCCGAATAGGCAGCTGGAAATTTTCGAGATTATCGGGTATACCAATCAAATAAGTGACCTGCCGCATAGGCAGCTGAAATTAGGCCAGGAAGTAAACAACCACATCGTATGACATACACCTGCCGAAAAGGCAGAGGCCAATTCAAAAGCCCCAGAATTTACTGGGCTTTTTACTAAGGTTAATTCAATACATTAACTTTAGTTGGTGATTGAAACAACAGGAGCACTTCTAGTAAACGAACGCTGAGTGAAACATTTTTTTGAAGGTTGATTTTAATGTACTTGTTTCCAACTTGGTGGTTGTTGAGTAGAGTTGAGTTTCCAAAAAATAAACCCCAGGTAGCTCCTAATTAGTTGATTTATGGTGTCATGCTGCTTGTAGTATCAGTAATTTTGATTAAAAATCACAAGCTGAATGTATCGAGTTCGTTTTGTAGGGAGTCTTTTCGTAATGTCGAGTATTAATTCAGGTGATGGTGAACGTACCGCAATGCTAGGGTATGTTCCGCAGTATGAAATAGCAGCAGGCCTAATATATGAAGCTTTGCTCAATGGAAGTCTTGAATGGTTTCGAGTGGCCGATCCTGATGCGGGAAGCTTGGATGACATACTTATAGCGACTACAGGTAAGCTTGATGCGTATCAGGTAAAGTGGGCGGAATATACTGATGCAATAAGTTATGCCGATTTTGTGAGAGATGGCAAGACTAAAAAGGGAGACGAAAAACTTAGCCTTTTTAAGCAGCTTACAGAAGGTTGGAAGCACTTAAATGAGTATTACAAGGAAAGAACCGTAAAGGTTCATTTGATTCACAAACTAGTACCTAGTTCAAACCCTAAAGCCCAAATTCCTCTGGGTGATACAGCCCCTCAACATGCTCACTTTCAATCATTCTTAAAAGAGTGCTGGTTCGATAGAACATGGTGTGAAACAGGTCTTGATAAAGTAGCTGTATGCTGGAAAGAGGCACTATTGGATCTACAGAAACGGTCAAATTTTAACGATGACCAATTTCTGAATTTCATTCGGTGTTGCGAGCTTGAATTCAATTATAAGCGGCCAGCTGATATTCCTGTAACCAATCAGGGACAAGCAAGAAAACAAGAGGATATTGAAAAAATTTATAACCTCCTGACGAAAATGGCGGGAGGTGAACGCCGAATTATTGAGCTATCCAAAGATGACATGTTGGATAGATTGTCATGGAGCCATAGGTTTAAGCACAAGTTTGTTCACGAATTTCCTATCGATCGAACCTATCAGGAAATTGAAGAAACTGTGAATGCTATATCTGATGTCTTATCACAAACCAAACAAGGGTATGTCGCCTTGCTTGGAAGCCCTGGTTCGGGAAAGTCAACAACGCTTACCCATACTTTAAAGTATAAAGCAGGATATAAATTAGTTAGATATTACGCATATGTTCCCGATAGCACTTACCAAGGGCGTGGTGAAGCGACAACTTTTCTTCATGACATCACCTTGTCGCTAAGAAATCACGGCTTTCGTGGTGAAAGTACCGGGCAGCCTAGTTCAAGAGAAGAATACTTGTCGTTATTAGGGGAGCAGCTTCAGCAAGCCCATGAGAAATGGAAAAATGATGGCGTGATCACCATTATTATGGTCGATGGGTTAGATCATATTCAGAGAGAGCAAAATCCTCTACAGAGCTTGTTGTCAGATTTGCCCCCTCCTAACACTGTGCCTGACGGTGTGATATTTATTCTAGGTAGTCAAACGCTGGAGTTGAACGATCTCTCTGACACCATAAAGGAGCATGTCAGCCATGAAGGTCGAACCATTGTTATATCTCCTCTGACTCGGCCAAACGTCTATGCAGCCATAAACGAATGGCCAGGTTGCTCCGAACTAACAGATGATAATAAGAAGAAAATTTTCGAAAAATCATTGGGGCACCCACTATCTTTGATTTATCTGCTGCAATTTATTACTGACAGTTCAGGTAGGGATTTTGATGAAGCTATTGATGAGTTTCCTCTTTACCAAGGACATATTGAGCAGAGCTACTCAGTTTATTGGCGACAAATAGAGAGCAATCAGAACCTTGTTGACTTGCTTGCTTTATTGTCAAGATTGAGGGTGCCAATAAATACTCAAGTGCTTGAGAAATGGTCTGATCATTCAACTATTCGCGATTTTATATCGAGTGCATCGCACTATTTTAAGAAAGACAGTGATGTAAGTTGGCGATTTTTCCACAATAGTTTCAGGCAGTTTATTTTGGATAAAACTAGCCGGAATCTATTTGGTAATTTTGATGGTTCAAAAAATATAGAGTATCACAAGATATTAGCTGAGTATTGCCACCAGTCGTCTGATGATAGTGACCCAATGCGATGGGAGGCTATTTATCATCTTTTTAATGCTCAGCAAATGGAAGCTGTTATTGAAGCTGGGACTCAAAGTTATTTTAGAAAACAGTTCTTTAGTCTTCGGAATATTTCGAGTGTGACCGGTGATGTTGATGCTGTTCTATTGTCGGCGAAAGAGCTGAATAATCCTCTTGCCATAGTGAGGTGTATCTTAATTGAGTGCGAGCTCAGAGAGCGAAGAGATGCTCTTAATGAAGTTGATGTACTAAATCTCCTGTTTTCATCTGAAGGAATAAGTTCAGCGCTTAATTATATTTTTGACGGAGAACTACTAAGGGTAGATGATTCTGAAGCGCTCAAATTTTCTAAGGTTCTTGCTCAGAACAGCTTTTTTAGCGAAGCTAAAAGGATCTTTGAGTCTGCTGAGCCTCTAGGCTATTTGTCGGGTGGGGATGCAGTTGATCCGCATCATGGTGGATCTGAAGATTTGAAACGATGGGTGGATGTGGCTCATTATTTCATACCGCTAGGTGACCTCGTATCGACTATACACCAAACGAAGTATGAAAATAATGATGTAGGGGCATGGGGCAACAATGACGAAGATCTGCATGCTCGCTTAATGAGACGGTTGGTCAATGGTGTTTATGAAACAAAAGACGAAGAAAGAATAGGTGAGCTTTTCACTTTCTTGTCAGAAAACGAAGAGCACTTTGATAGCCTGATAAATTTATGTTTTTCCATATGCATTAACCAATATCCATCGGCTTTGATAGGGACCGCATTCGAGGCGGTTATTGACTGGTCTGAAAACGATGACTTGGATTTTTCAGAAAAGCTGTTGGTTGCTGAACTGGATTACAGAGCCAATGGATGTATAGATAAAGCTAAAGCCTGGTTTGAAAACTTAGAACAGCCAAACCTTTATAAACATGGCGTGTATGGTCAATGGAAGAACTTAAGTCCATTCGCAGATAGAATTCGTCTTAATAGACTGCGAGCCGCGCTGGGCCAAGATGTTGACCCGGTTAAGATGGTTCCAAAAGAAAGTGAAGAAAAGTATACAGGAAACGTTTTATTTGAACGTGCTTTAGTCAGATTCTCAAGTATTTGGGGACGAGGTTGGGCTGGAGAGAAGCTACTGCCAAGTTTTATTGTTCAAGAGATAAAGCCCTCCTTTGAGTTGTTACGAAAGCCTTACAACCAAACAAGAGATTGGATTGGGTGGTATGAGTTTGAATCAGCTGCTGTAGATTACTTTAACTTCGCGATAAGGGCTACATCTCAGCACGGGCATGATTGTATCTTGGCTCTAGCTGATGCTTTTAGAAAAGACTGGAATAGACGATATTGGCCTACTAGCTGGCGAAGAGAAATTGCTTTCACTTTGTATAAGGAAGGATATCACAAGGATGGTTTGGTTGACGTACTGAATCAAATAGAAAAAGAGATACCTGATTTCGACGACATTCACTCCAAAATATCCGAGTACTATGAACTTTCTATAATGTGGTCAAAGATTGGTGAATCTAATCGAGCAGCTAGTCTGTTACCAAAAATTTTCACGGGATCTTTTGGAATATATCATAGGAAAGATAGGCAGTTTTCTCATTGGGTAATGTGGCTAGGTAAGTTGATCAATCAATATCCTGATTTGGCCTATGATGAAATATGTCGATTTTCTATGGCGTTAGTAAATTTAGAGCAATCGGGAAATGGTCGTGGTACGCAAGAAGCAGGACTTGATCTCATCACTATTATCACTCGTTGGAACCCGCAATATGGCTTAAAGCTTTTGAGATGGGTATTCGACCATAAAGGACTTGATTATGCTCCGGGCCTAACAGGGTTGCTGTCTGGAATACTTGATAGACCTAACCCGCCATTTAAAGAAATATCAGTGATGGCGAGAAAGCTACTGATTCCTTTCGAAGAGTACAACCCTTCGGATCTGCCTAAAAAATTGGTGTCTCGTTGCTGCCAATCTTCTGATGATGGCGTGGCGGATGTGGTAGAAGAACTTATTACATCTATTAAGACACATCTATTACCTTCAAATCGGTACTTGTGGTTAGAAGGGGTGGCGCTTGGCGTCAGGGAAGCGGGGTTAGACAATAGTTTTTATGCATCAATGGCGATTTCTACCCCCCAAGCAAAACATGTTACTCATGAATCCTCTCTGACATTGAAATCTGGGTATAAACTGACAGATGAAGAAGCGCAGCTGAAAGTAAATTCTTCTGAAAGCCTATTTCAGCTTCTTCGAACTGTGGAATCCGTCGATTATTTCCGCTGGATGAATTTGATTCAACCATTCTTAAAAGGTATGAGTGCCCCTCAGTTGGAGGAACTTCATATGCTATTAAAGCCATTCAAGCCAGATAATAATGTTGTTTCTTGCATTGCTCGCGCCTTGTCTTCACATGGTGAAGTGGATAAAGCGAATAGCTTATTTGAAGGTTTATTCGATAATTCAGATGCTAAAGGCTGGGATTTGCATTGGGATGGGGGGTCTAGGCAGTCGGTATTTAGAGCCCTTGTTGAAATTGATGCTAAACAGTGGCGACCTAAAGCGCTCGCTTCTTTAGTGGATGATTATATTGGTGAATATAGGTATCCAAGTAGTTTAATTTGGAACTTAAAAGAAATTGTCGAAATTATCTTTGAGGATAAAGATGCCCTGCCGATTTGGAAGGAAATCAAAGAACATGCATACCAGCTAGATGCTTTTGAAAAAAATACTGAGAAACCACCGGCACTGTTAGATGACATTGGCGAGAAGGAAGACGCTAGCTTACTCATTGAGTTTGCATTCGATATGCTCGATGTCGCCATTCCTGAATTAGGGGATATGGCTCATCAGGCAATAATTGATTTGGCTAAAATTGAAGTAAATTGGCCAGAAATTCGTAAGCAAATAGCTAATAGAATAGACCGAATTGGATTGACGCAAGTAAAAATAGTGTCTTTGTTAAGTAGCTTGGCGAAGGATTTCAAAGAATTTGTTTTTCAATTTGAGGGTGAAGTATCTTCACTCTGTGCGTCGGAAGACTTTAGCGTAAGGATGACAGCTTTAGAGTTGGCTAGTAGGTTAGAATTAGAAGGTAAACTACCTCCAGAAGAGCGTTCAAAACTGCCCTTGGTATACGAACTGGAGTTACCAGAAATAAAGAATAGAAAGGAAGCTATTCCGTTTTCCGCCATTCGACCTGGGGAAACATTTCCAGATGTTGATGATCCGATTGAGCTGCTTAGGCCTTTATTAACTGAAGCGAAGCTTGTAGCTGATATGTCAAACGTGCCATTTGAGAATCTGGCCTACAGAGCTGCCGATTTAATGAAAACTCTTGTCCCGGAGAGTGAGTGGAATAAGCAGGCAGAAGAAGCTTATAGAAAATGGATGAAAGGGATTGGGCTTGAGCTGACCTATCATAGGTTACGGCCTAAAGTAGCAAAGCTTGCACTCTCTTATGTAGTATGCGAGTTGTTAGATGCAGGGAGAATACCTCCTCAAGGAATTGATCTTCTGCGAGATATTTTCAAACGTAGTGATGAATTGTTATTAGTGCTTGAGCCTAGTATTCGACCTGAGTGTATTGTTATACCGAAGGCAAAAGATCGAGAAGTATCCTATAAGCACGATGAATGGTTAGAAGATATTGAACAAGGTATTACACAATTCGTTGATAGGAGCGACACTGGGAAACAAATTATTGGTGAACTAACAGCCTGGAGCTGGCTAGATTGGGATTTGCCAACTGAAATTCGAATGTCTAACGTTTGTCATCCAGGGTTGAATGAAGATATGGACATTACGTCACCTTCTGCTTTATTTCCAAGCATGATGCATTGGTCTGCTATTGATTATCCTGAAATGACTGCTACTCGAGAGCCATCACTGGTCATTTATGGTACAGGTTCATACATTGATCATGGAGGCATTGAGTGGTTAGCATTAAATCCATCGATAGGTTTTTCTTTAGGGTGGTCTATTTCCGAGAAAGGACTTTTTCGCTGGGTTGATGAAAAGGGCAACATAATGGTTGAAAGCATCCACTGGAAAGATGGCCCTGTTTCTCGACAGCCTCCTAAAATGGATGATATTTGCTCTAATGGCTGGTTAGTCGTTGCTTCAGACGAAGCAATAGCAAAAATCCGAGAAAATATTGGTCATGCAGCTAAGGTTAATGCTGTGGTACGTAGTTATGGCCGTAATACATATGAACCTAAAACTATTTCTATCCAACACAGAGTGAATTGGTAGAACTACTATTATTTTGGAATCAACAACTATTTGTAAACCAGTGTGTTGCTATAGGTTTGTCATTCTACCAACTTAAATAGCGGTGTTATACTGATGTTCAGTATTTTGCGTAGCGAAAGTAAAATAGCTATTTCGCAAAGTAGCAGCTGCAGATAATGTATCTAACGGGGCAAGGCCCCGTTGTATCGATAACACCTTCACAAGTCAGACTATTTGATTTTGAAGTGAGAAATCCACACTTGCATCTGTTACTATTATTCTCTCATTTGAACAGTCTCAAGTGTCACAAGGTTTACTTAGAACTGGTTGCTAAATTTTAGTCATTTTTTGCAAGTTTACACTTCAATTTTATGCCAACTTATACTTCAAATATGTTTTTAAGTGATTGAAGTTTCATTGTTGTTTATGTCAACTTACACTTCAATCACCAATTTTCCACCGTTAAAACCGATATTCATCCCTTTTATTTCAAATAGTTATAATACATTCTTAGCTCGATTGATTTTTCTTGCTCATTAACTAAACGTACACGGCTAATCAAGGCGGTCCATCAACACAAACCATCCGTAATCGCACAGGAAAGCATTTTCAGCAATTAATTGAGGCTTGGGCAGCCTATGCAGGCGCGACGTGTAAAAAGCCACTCTCAGTGCGCCAAAAGCAGTTATTGAACAGCAACGACCAACATATTCTGGATGCCATCGACGACCCTGTGATTAGAGCCGTAGTCGGCTCTTTGATTGCCGAACGTAACAAATACCGTGACCAGCTCAATACATTAAAAGCCAACTCAGACTTGTTTATAGACAGAACCAAAGGCGATAAAACCAACACCACACTTGAAAACAAACAACTGGTACCGCTGGAAGTTGAAGCCATCCAAGCCGCAATTTCTGATGAATTTTTCAATAAACAAGGCTGGGAAGTTATGCCCACGGGGCAAGTCAAAGATGCTGATGGGAATGAAATTTATAAGCGTGGATATGTGTCCACTCCCCCGTTAGTGAGACACCTGTAAACTAGAGTTTTCCAACTTTGCTCGGTAAGCTGCGGGCGGCAGGTTACCAAGGCTTTCATGTGTGCGTTCTTCGTTGTAATCTAATCGCCAGAACCACACCATTTCTTTTACTTGATTGATACTTTCAAACAAGTAAGCATCTAAAAATTCTCGTCTAAATGAGCCATTAAACCGCTCAACAAACCCGTTTTGCTGTGGCTTCCCTGGCTGGATATAAACTAATTCGATGTTATGCGCTTCGCACCAATCAGTTAAACGTGCTGAGATTAATTCAGGCCCGTTATCTACTCGAATTTGTTTCGGTAAACCGCGCTCTGCTTTCAATTGTTCAAGCGTTCGAACAACTCGTTCTGCTGGTAATGAGGTATCTACTTCAACAGCTAAGCACTCACGAGTGCCTTCATCAACAATATTGAGCGTTCTGAATCGTTTTCCGCAGTATAAAGAATCATGCATAAAATCTAAGGCCCATTGATGATTAGCTTGAGCGACAACATCTAATGGCTGTGCAACTCGTTTTGGCAACACGCGTTTCACTCTACGCTTTAAGTTCAAACCCATTTGGCAATACACCCGATAAACGCGCTTATGGTTAAACGGATAACCTTTAAAACGAAGACGCCCATAGCATTTCCAGAACCCAGCTCTGGGAGACTTTTTTAATTCTGCATTGATCGCATCAATGACAGCTGCGTCAGCCTTTCGCCAGTCTTGTTCTGGGCGGTAGTAGGTAGCGCGACCAATACCCACAAACTTGCACGCTTTTAAAATACTTATACCCGCTTGAACCAGTGTGCTGGCGCAACTTCGCTTCTGCGTTGTCACCAACCCTTTTTTGCGAATAACTCCTTTATCGCATGGTTTTCTAGGCTGACATCTGCGTACATCTTTTTAAGCTTGGCATTCTCTTCTTCAAGCTCTTTCAAGCGCTTAACGTCTGACGCTTCCATCCCGCCATATTTGGCTTTCCAGTTGTAATACGTAGCACTGCTGATCCCATGCTTGCGGCACACTTCTTCAACCTTCATACCCGCATCTGTTTCTTTGAGCACAGCTATGATCTGAGATTCTGTAAAACGTGACTTTTTCATCGTTGTCTCCTGATTGTGATATTACAGAAAACTCTAATTAAACATGTCTCATGTTAAGGGAAGTGGACAATACTAATTCCTATCTTATTTAAAATAAAAACTCATTCTCAGTTCATTAGATCAATAGTACTCCTTGTACTAATCTACTAAAACTCTTCAGCACTAATTGGTTTAGTTACCGTGTTAGTCAAAGTTCTTGCGCAAGTTAAAACAGATAATTCAAGGGAGTTTGGTTTTTACCCCCCTTAAAGTTTAGCTTTTGCATCAGCCTCTTCGCTCTAACGCAGTGCTCTTTTAGTCATGCCTGACGTTTTGATTTTTGTTACATGATTGAAAAATGCCTCTATCGTTGGGCTAAATTGGGTGTGATCTAAACTGTCTCCATGATCTGCGCCTTGTAGTAAAACTAGTTTCTTGTATGAGGCGTGGGTCGCGGATTGGTATATGGTTTTCATCAATTGAGGTGGCGTTACTTGGTCATCTGAACCGGATATAAATAAAATGGGGCGAGTAAGATTCTCGATGGAGCGGGTGTTACTTATTGCTTTTAATGCTGGGCTTGCTTGTACATTAACCATTAACTTGGCATAAGTTGGCACGTTGGCATCTATCCAGCTTTGGATATCAGGGGCGGTTGAGTCGAGTATTAAAGAATCAACCGGATGTGATGCCGCAACCTCTGATGCCACAAAGCCGCCTAATGAAAAGCCGTATACATTAAGTGTGGTATTTTGTGTACTTGGATGGCCTGCAACGAAAAGGTAAAATTCGTTAGCTGCTTTTTTGAGTGACTCAACGGTTAAAGGGCCATTATTGTTACCCATTCCTGGGTACTCTATAACAAACAGGTTTCTCTTTGGTGAGAGCAATTTTATAAGTTCTTTGAGATCAGGCGCTAGATGAAAGCCATTGCCTGGAAATATGAGTAACGATTCATTTGCTGAGTGAGCCAACAGTGATGCAACTTGAACATTTGACTCTTGGAGCGAGGTGATATTTAGCTGGTGTGAAGTTAGTTGGCTTTGCAATTTCAGCAAATCAAATTTAGATATCTCGTTGAATCGTTCGCTTTGTTGTGTTTTGTATTTCTCTGTTACGCTCCAGAGGTCATCTTTACTGTGCACCAAACCTTGTTCTACCAATTTTTCCAGCGTTGCCGTGAGCTGAGACTGGGAGTAGGACGCACTGTTGGCGAGCTTGGCAATAGAACTACGCTCGTGCGTCACAAGGTGATACAAAACTTCTTGTTGCTTGTCTCGCAGGAAGTTATCTTCAGTAATGTGAATGGTTGAACATGAACAAACGAGCGCGCACAAGAGAATAATAAGAACATTATTTAATACGTTACTTTTGGCCATTTTATAGTTCCTTGGATAGATTTAAACTGGTTATGAGTGAGTCCATTAATTGTTCGACTTCTTTTGAAGTCTCAAGCTTTTTGGTCGTTAATCGACTAGATAAATCGGGCAGATAAATCCAATGTTCTGGCGATTTTTTCAGCTTTTCTTCTAACGAATTCATAGAGTGGCATGTTTGAACGTAAAGGTCATGCTCAGGGTTTTCAGAGGCGTTTAATTTGAACGGTTTTTCAATATCAATAACAACGCGTCCAAAAGTCGAATTTTTTACATAGGCATGCACAATTAATGCTGATGATTTTCTGGCTAAATAAGCGGTGCCAGTCATTGCGCAAGAAAGATGTGAAAAGAATGGCACGTATATGGTTTGGCCGTTTATCTCAAAAACGTCAGGCATCATGGTCAAAGCTTGGTTTTGCTTGAGTGCTCTAAGGGCTTTAATAACCCCTCGGTTGTTATTGAAAATAGGCGAAAAGTTATAACCAAGTGCCCCGATAATAGCTTTGTACGACTTTGTAGAGCTATTTTTTTCGGGTGGATCATAGAATGCATGTACCTTTTTAAGGCCATTTAGTTCCTTGCAAATTTTCATGCAGCCAATTGCAAAAGGGCCGTAATGTGGAGTAACAAATATGATAGGGCCCGAATGCGCTTTGCAGGCTTTCCAGTATTCTTCATTACTAAAGCTAACGTGCCGATCAAGGTACTGTTCAAGGTCATATGAACCTTTTAAGATTGAACGATACAGGGCCTGAGTTGTGCGCTTTGACAGGAAGTACTGAAAAACTTTTGCAATGGACTTTTTGCGAGAGAAACAGATAAATTTACAGTTATCAAATACGCTGTTAGACACGGTTCGATTTTTAAATATATCGTATAGTGAGGTAATAAAAAGCTGAGACTGCTTTATAAAAGTGATCATTTGCTTTCTCCTTCTAGCAGCTCAAACATTCTTCTTTTTTGATTTTCAGCTTTATGTAGTATCGCTGAATAACGGTTTCTATTCGCCTTTTCTTGGGCGTTTATATAATGTTGTAGTGTTAGAAGACGATGAATCTCAACCTGTAATGTAAACAGAAATGAGAGTTGCCTTAAAGCGTTGTGGTCACCGACTGCACTTAATAGAGACAGGTATTCCTGCATAACTGTTTGCAACGGCATGTTGGCTGTTGGTGCAATGAAAAAATGGACTGTATTAGGGGTATAGAAAGGAATAACCAAATCAGCCTGCTTATGAGTCAATAGCAGCTCAATAAAGGCTGGAATAATAAACCTTTGCTCTTTGTAGACCATTGTTCTGCATGACGAGACCGTGTGCGGTAGCAACTCGGGTGTGACCACAACAATTTTAGGGGAAGTATCTTGAGCGTTAAGTTGTTTAATTACTTCAGTGGTTGAGCAAGTGGTGATATTATGAGCTGCATATTCTTGTAAATGGGTGTTTTTTAGTATCAATATTTGTTCTTTGCGATTAGAAAGCAGCGTTACAAATGAAGTGGTAAAAACTTTAGTAGGAATGAACACTAACTTTATATGTGACTGACATGCATCAAGCTTGGTTTCTAGTGACTTTAAGCTAATCATCTATTTATCTCCGTCTTTATTCTCTGGGCAAATGAAAAAGCAGCTATACATTTTGAAGCAGTAGAAAAGTAGCCCACATAAAATAAGCATGGGAAATAACAAAGAACCAATAAACGAAAGTAGTATCTCAAGTTTGGTTAATATACTCTCACTGAGTGAAAGCTCTTTTACGAAAGCAATGTAGCTTGTAGGAATAGATACTTGATAAGCGCTAACCAGCTTACCTAGCAAGTAGATCATAAAGCAAGTGAAAAGCAGCATGCAAATGGAGTAGGTTATTATTAAAAAGCTAGTGTCTGGCTTTTTTAAGTTCTTTTTAAATGTGATTGTTGAATAGTATTGAATCGTTTGTTTTACTTTTTTATGTAAGTTAACAGTGCCACTTAGATCGCTCATAAACCAATAGCCATCAAACTTAAAAAATGGATTTATTGTATGTATCATGGTAATCGAAATTAAGTGAGATAACGTTATTAAAGTAGCAGAAGGGGAGGATAATATTAATATGTCTATTATTATAAGATATAGTGATTGAAAATATAATCCAGATATATCAACAATTGCTCTGTGTTTTTTGTTTAGCTTCCATGCGTTGGTCACATCGGTATAAAAAGCAGGAAATATAAGGTACAACCCAAAACCGATCCCGCCGGGTTTTTGTCCGAACTTTGCACATGATGAGGCGTGGCCTAATTCATGAATAACAAAACTCAATATAAAAAGTGGAATAAATATGAGCCATGCATACCAAGACGTTAGGCCGTGTTCTAATTGCGGTATGGAGTAGAGAACCATTGGGTGTAGTAAACAGAACACTGTCAGTATTAATATGGCTAATCGCTTATTGACCAGTCCTTTTAGTAAGTCAGTGATTTTTTGCAGGCTGTTTTGAGAAATTAACTCAACGCTAATAATAAAGGGCGGTCTAGGCTTGTCTATAGGTTGGTTTTCAAAAAAGCAATTAGGTAGGTTTTTCTCTAGTTTTTCTTTTAAGTTTTCACCGTCTCTGTTTTCGTTTGTTTTTTCATTGTTAAGTTGATAACTTTTAGCCCTATTAATTAAGCCAATAACCTCCTCAGAGACCAAGTAGTTTTTTGAGTCGATAGAAACTAAATACCGATTCTTTTCTTTGACTTTGTCGAATAAGGATATTTCTATATCTTCCCTTATTTTGGGTATCGAACAATCCATGTTTTAATACTCCTGACATATTTGAAAAATGTATCCATTGTTGGTTTACCTTGATAGGTGGAGAAAGCAGCGGTGCTTCTTCCTCCACCTGTATTGCTACTTAGTTGGGCTCCCAACCACATCGGCAGTACCAACCATTAGGCTCAACTGTACCATCTGTTGGCACAACACTTTCCATCTCAAAGCGAGCTTCCAGCTCTTCAACTTCATACATTTCATTTTGCATATTAATTTCCTTCTTAATATAAATAAATTAGTAAAAACTCAAATTGAAAATGAGACAATGAACTTACCTACAGTAAGGTTGCGGGAAAGGGAAAGTCCATTTTTAAAGGCTCATATCCGTTTGAGCCATTTAACCTTAGAATATTATTTATGATGTTGCAAAGGTAAATTTAATATTATTTTCTTGTTTTTTATAGGTGGTTAATAATTATGTTTTTTTAGTTGTTGTGTTTTTTTTATTTGGGTGGTGAGATGTTGTTTGAGATTTTGTTATTTATATTTAGGTGTTTATTATTTTATTCATTTTATCTTATTTATGGCTGTCATAATGTACTCGCATATCTACACGTAGCATCACATACCCAATGCAAACTTGGGTGTCACTGTTCATCTATTCAAAAGCCTGCAAGTTTACAAAGGTGAGGTTTCACCAGTGGGGTAGCGGCTCAGGTTGCCAGTTGAGTGTGTCTCTTGGGTTTGCAAAGTATGCCACTCAGTTGACAGTTTAATAATGACTTGTCTGCTTGGCGAAAAAATGACTAATTCAGAATGAGTCTGTGTTGGGGAGTGAGTTGGGTCATCAATCAAGTTTGTATAAAGCTTAACGTTTGCCTCTTTAGTATTCGAGGCAAATTCGATAGATCTAAGCTTTTGATCGTGACCATAGGATATATGAGTAGGTTTTAGGGAAAAATGCTCATCGCCTGTTTTGCGACTTGTTATACTCAGATTGAGAGTTTCGTTACCAGTGTAGGTAACGCGTCGGCTTAAATCTCCAAATGTATCCTGCAAGCCGTTGTGATATTTAATATCTACCTTTTTGTCGAATTTGGCTTGCTCGATAATCGCTTGTAACATATGTTTTTGCACATTATCTAGATTAAAGCGCGCTAAGCTAGAGTGATGAATAGATAACCCATCTGAGTGCGTTGGTTCTCTTTGCTGAGCATTGATATTAAGTGTCGTGCAAAAAAGTAGTGGGAATAAAATGAATCTCATATAAGCCATATCCTTGTAGCTTGGGTTATTTAGTATCTTAGCTTGCGAAGGTACTTTATAGCAAAGCCAAATACTTTATAGCTATTACTTACTCACTTACTGTGTGTCAGGGCATGGGCAATCATGGCTTTTGCTTGCGTGACATAGTCGGTAATTACGCAAGTGAGCTGTAGCGACTAATATTGAACCCAGTAAGGTGAGCACCTTCTCGCCTACCTCACCTAAATGGATGTTATTTGAAAAAAGTGCTGCCACTAGCATGATTAAGCCCATACCGCCGATGAGTAATAGTCGGTAATCTTGATGCTGTTTACATCCAAGTGTGAGTGCAAATAGACTACTTGGCAGCACGGCTACTATCATCCAAATATGGAACGCCTCGTTGCCGAGGGGGAGTGCCGTTAGGCTGGGCAACAAGGATAAAAGTATGGGCAGTAGCAAACAGTGAATGCTACACATGACGGATAAACCAACGGCAAATTTGTCTGTTACGCGCTGGGTAGTTCTCATTCTACCTTTCCTTTTTGATGGGTTAGTCGCTTAGTGAGCTCACGGCAAACTACATAGATGTGTTATAGTATAACATATCCTTAGTGGGTAAATATAAAAACTTGAACTGAACTTACTCTAAGTGTCATCTCCTCTCTTTGCTTCGTATGTTTTCTAGGTTCATGCAGGGTAGTGATTAAAGGCGCGTTAAAAAACTAGTTTAGGTAGATGTTGAAGTGCTGTAGAGTCAATCGTGGGTATTCGTACGGGCTTTAAATATAAACACAAGAACTAACACAAGTACTAGTGAGAGTACCTGACAAAAACATCCTCAAACTCCAATAAAAAGGAAGTACAAATGAAACATACCAAGTTGCTCGCAGGTATAACATCTGTGTTAATTTCAATTGGTACCACCAATGTATTTGCGCAATCAAGTGATAAAGATGCAATCTGGCAAGCTGTGAATAACAATCCTCACCGCACTGAGCAAGAGGTTAAACGTGATGTGTATCGTAACCCTGAGCAAGTGCTACGCTTTTTTGGTATAGATGAAGCCTCCGCGGTAGGCGAGGTTGCCCCAGGCGGTGGTTGGTATACTCATATACTTGCGCCTTTGTTAAAAGATAAAGGCCGTTATGTGGGCTTGCAACATAATCCTGCTTTTTATGGAAAGTGGCCCGATTGGGCTAAAAAGCTTGCTGCCTACCCAGACACAATCAAAAGCGCTCCTGATTTATACGGCAGTAATGCGGTTGGCACATGGTTGCCAGCCTCTGAGGGGTTGCCTGTGAAAGAGGGGTCATTAGACGTTGTCTTTATTGCTCGCACTATGCACAACTGGCAAAACCAAGGGCGACTAGAAGATGGGTTGAAACAATCCAGACTAATACTCAAAGACGGTGGGGTATTGGCTATTATTCAACACCGAGAGGATGAAAACTTTGCAGGCGACAGAGATGCGTCATCCAAACGTGGCCGCTGGAAGCAGTCGGACTTAATTAATGTGGTTGAGTCTTATGGTTTTAAGCTTGCAGCAAGCTCAGAAGTTAACGCTAACCCTAAAGATACCAAAAACTATGAGAAGGGTGTTTGGACACTACCACCAAGTCTTGCGCTTAAAGAAAAAGACAAAGAGGTATACACACAAATTGGAGAGTCTGACCGTATGACCCTTAAGTTTGTGAAAGTTGCGCTATGACCTTGAGTTACCACTCATAATTGGCGGATATGTAGAGCTGGCAAGCGTCAGGCCGCCACTGCACTTTCTAATGATTACAAAAGTAAGCGAAAAGGAGGCATGTATTGCCTCCTTTTCATTTTACTGAGCTATTTCTATTCAATCCGTTAACCTTGCGTACTTCCACAGCAGCGGCTCAATCAAAGTCTTAAAAAGTCGTATAACTTACAGAAAAACTTCATAAAAAAAGCAACTTAGCGCAATCAAACTGACACCTATATTGGTTAATTTCTGCCCCGAAATTTCACACCGTAGGCAAAATCTAGTCAGCAAAATATCGGGTGAACATCTCAATGACGATTAAAAAAATGAAAGATTGGAGAGTAAAATGAAAATAAAGCATGTTTTGCTGTGCGCGCTTGCGTTGTTGAGCACACACAGCATGGCCGACTCACTCAAAGTCATGGCTTACAACATCATGCAATTAAATGTACAGGATTGGGATCAGGCAAACCGAGCTGAACGCTTACCTGCGGTATTAAAGTCATTAAGTGACAGTCCAGATGTCATTCTCATCAGCGAGGCATTTAACAGTGAGGCTGAACAAGCGCTTGCACAATTGTCGGCGCAATATCCCTATCAAACGCCAAACGTTGGTCAGGACTGTAGCGGCAGTGGTTGGGACGCGCTAACTGGTAATTGCTCAAACAGCCCGTTTGTTATTCGCGGTGGCGTGGTTATTTTGTCAAAATATCCCATCATTTCGCAAAAAGCACACGTGTTTAACAACAGCTTAAGTGGTAGTTGGGATTACATGGCAAACAAAGGCTTTGCTTATGTAGAAATAGAAAAAGACGCCAAGCGTTACCACCTTATTGGCACGCACCTACAAGCAACTCACGACGATGATACCCAACAAGAGCACCATGTTCGTATGGGGCAGTTAAGTGAGATCCAAGCATTTATTGACGCTGAAAATATTCCAGCCAGTGAACCGGTTATTATCGGCGGCGACATGAATGTTGAATGGAGTAAACAGCATGAAGTGGCTGATATGCTTGCGACTTTACGGGCAGAGTTGAATTTTCAAACGCCGCTTATTGGCTCATTCCCCGCAAAATACAACTGGTTTACCAAGGCTAACGCCTACTATTTTGATTACAGCCTAGATTATAACGATACCTTGGATTACGTATTCTGGCATCGCGATCATAAACAGCCTAGCAATGCGCCTAGTATGCGTGTTCGATATCCAAAAGCACCAAATAACTGGTATTGGAGCTATCTGAAAGGGTATTGGAACCTCAGCGATGGTCGCTACTACCATGACGGCTATTACAACGAGTTATCGGATCACTATCCTGTACAAGTTAACTTCGAGTACTAACATATGGGGCTGAGAGGTGTGGCAACATATCACTCAGCCTGTTTTTTAGTCTACGGTTGACAGTTTGCTATCTGGTGACTTAGGTCTCAGCCGCTCAATCACTGCAGCATCTACCCAATAGATATCACCATCTGTGGAAGATTGCGTTTCGCCGTCTTTTAGAACGTGTCTATTAAAGAATAGATATTTACCATCAGGAGAAACATAAGCTCCTGCTTCCATTCCAGCGGTATTAATAGAGTCACCTAAGTTTTTTGCTCTGCCCCAATCTCCGTTGGGTAGGCGAAAGCTAATATATAAATCTTTATTTCCATAGCCATCATCTTTTTCACTGTCCCAGATGATGTACGAAGCATCTTGGGCGATGAAGGGGTGGGCGGTCCATTTGCCAGCATTGATGTGTGGGCCAAGCAATACCGGCGTTTGGCGTTTGCCATTTTTTACCTCAGAAATACGCAACACATCATTATTTTTATAATCATCAAAGATGTAAGTACCATCCGCCGAAGCTGATAAGCGCATAATTCCCCAGTCAGATCTATCAAACATGGGGCCAAGAGATTTTACCTCGGACCAGCCGCTTTGTGTACGTTGCATATATTTATTGCCTAAGTGCATAACTTTGCCATTTGGTGCGAGCGAAGGCCGCCCCACTCTTGGACCGATCACAGATTCATGCCATACGTTGTCTATTTGTTTGAATCGGATCAGCCACCATTTATCTGTATCTGCATCCTTTCTGGAAAAATAAAGCTCTTGTAAGTCAGGCGTGAAGGATGGGGTGTGGTCTCGGTGCCGAGTGCTGACGTAACCTGGGGCAAATACTTTTGGGATCATGCCAGGTGGTGTTTGGCCAAGATAGGGGCCTTTTAGGGTTGGGCGTTCACTCATTGCAAAAGCATTGGTGTTTGTTAGTAAAAACAACGTCAATAGGTGTAAAAGATAAATATTATGTTTCATGATTCATTCCTGCTAAACGTTATCCATCAATTTTTGGCTTACATGTTTTAACCTTACACAAGTTGCGCTTTGGAAGCTTGAGGTTCTTATGATTTCTGTTAGATGATTTGGTAAATGATTGATAGTTAATTAAGTTTATCTTCTTAGCCTCAGCGCTCAATCTAGCTCCCGCTTGGTTAAAATATATAACCAGATCCGAAGTGATTAGGCTGGTTGTATAAGTATTAGCCTGGTGCTAAAACGCAGCGCCTAATAACTATTTTAATCCGCGACCCACACAGCAGTACTTGCTAGGATAATGAAAACTAAAAAAGGAGAAAGCAAGTATGAGATTTTGTACCGCATTGATATTACTATTGTTAAGCAATAGTGTTTTAGCTGGAGACACCGCCAAAGCACAAATCAACACATTATTTGAAGGCTATATGGCCAAATATAACCACTTTTTAGAGCATGGTGTCTTGCCAAATACACCTGAGCTATACGCTGACACGGTTATGTTGATGTCATCGCGCTCCAAGCCGAGTGTGATCACACACGCGCAAATGAACCAGCAAGTGCAGGTTTTCTTATCAAGTCTAAAAGCTGATGGTGTGAGCTATGTTAAATGGGGCAAGGTGTCAATTCATCAACTGGATGACAACATTGCGCTGGTGAGCAACATTGCCGAGCGCTATACCAAAACCGGAGCCTTACATAATAAAGTAGGGGCCAGTTACTATGTCTATTTAATTGATGGCAAATGGAAAATTTCGGCATTTGCTATACACAATGCAAAAAACACTTTAATTTAATAACACCAAAACGAACGATGTTATGATGTATGCAAAGCTGGGATGACTTTCAATTACTACTGGCATTAAACAGCGCACACACCCTGCGTGGGGCGGCCAAGCTGTTGGGGATAAACCATACAACCGTCGCGCGCAGACTGCATAGTCTCAACCAGCGTTATCCCATTGCTGTATGTACAACAACACAAAACAAACTGGTTTTTAGTGAGCTTGGGGAGCAGCTACTTACCACAGCAAAAGCGATGCAAGCTCAGTTACAAAGCCAGCTACCAGCGATCCAATCCACTATTAAGCAGGCCAAGCAACAGGTTAACCTGTCTTTACCTCCTGCAATCTTACAGTTTGTGCTAATGGACGTGTTGAGTGAGTTTCAAGCGCTGCACCCTGACATTCTGCTCAATATTAACACCACCTATGCGTTAAGTGACTTAGATAGTAGCGAGGCAGATGTGGTGGTTCGTGCATCAGATCAGCTCGATGATTACTTGGTCGGGCATCGTTTGTGTCCCATTTCGCTTGGTTACTTTATGCACCGAGATTATCTGAACAATAGCAGTGAGAAAGATATCACTTGGATAGTTGCACACAGTCAATCTCGCCCTGCTTGGTTGGCTGAAACGCCATTTCCAAATGCTTCGGTCAATTTAGTTATTGAAGACTTAGTTTTGCGCCATCAAGCAGCCGCAAATGGGTTAGGTATGATCAGGGGAGCGCATTACATCGCACAGCATTTTCCGCAGTTAGTTGAATTTGCGCCCAGTTCAGACTCATTTGCTGACTTGTGGGTATTAACTCACCCAAATAAACAGTCTTTACCTAACGTTAAAAAACTCATTCAGTTCCTACTCACCGTGATGAGAAATAAACAAAGCTTAATTAATCAAAAGGTTAAGAGCGCTTAGCTGAATTTATCTTTTTTGTCCTTGGTTAAAGACTTGGTGTGACCATGGCTCATGCGATATTACATAAGTATCGCGTACAGGTTTAATTGTGTAACAGAGGAATGTGTAGTTCTTTGGAGGTTAGCAGAGGAGTTCGACCCACCCCTCTGGTATGGGTAAATAGCGCCGATTTAACCGCCAGCAATTTTTACTTTGAACTTAAGCGTTTCTAATATTTGTTTGAGCTTTTCTCTGTCGTCACCTTGAATTTCAATCACACCATCTTTCAAAGCGCCGCCTTGGCCCATTTTACTCTTGAGTGTTTTGGCCAGCTTTTTTAGGTCGTGTTGCTGCGCATCAATACCCACAACCAACATAACGCCTTTGCCTTTTCTCCCTTTTGTTTGTCTCTCAATTCTTACGAACCCATCTTTGAATACTTTTGACTCCACTTCCTTTTTTGGTTCCTTGGTATCAATACGGCCCGTTTCTGTTGAATAAACTAAACGACTATCAGACATTTTTCTCTCACAGCTTAAAAAGAATAATGCTCAGATCATAACACTAATCTATTTCATAGCTGTAGTTTTTAGGCTGGTGGAATCAAGAAGCGAAAAAAGTGCGTTAATTTGCTCACAGTGACTTATTTGTGGCTAAACTGAATAAAGCGTTTATATTTAAGTCAGTGCATTGGATAGTAAATTCTTAATATATTAGGAGCTTAACATGAGTTTGAGCAAAAATTCTTCGGCAGACGGTAAGATATTAACAATACAAATTAGAGGGAAGTTTGACTTCAACCTAGTACAGTCATTTCGTCAGGCGTATGCCGATGTTGGTGAACAAACTGAGAAAGTAGTGGTTGACTTGAGAGAAACCGATTACATGGATAGTTCTGCGTTGGGTATGCTGCTAAACATGAAAAAAACGCTCGCAGATTCCATCGATACCATTCAAATCACCAATTGTCGTCCGCAGCTAAAGAAAATATTGCAAATATCAAGGTTTGATAAAAAGTTTGATATTGACTGACACACCTTTAATCAGGAGCCGTAACTGTGCGTGTATTGGTTGTTGATGATCAGCCGTTAAACTGTATCTTGCTAAAAACCATGTTAGAGCAACAAGAGTATGACGTTGTTGTAGCCAATGATGGGGCTCAGGCAATTGAGTTGATGAAGCAATGCAAAGTTGATGTGGTGCTACTTGATGTTCTTATGCCAGTGATGAATGGTTTTGAAGCGGCACCGAAAATTAAAGAGTTGGCAGGGGACGTATATTTACCCGTCATTTTTATCACCACCCTTGAAGATCACGAAAGTTTTGAAAAGTGTTTGGCTGTTGGTGGCGATGATTTTATTCATAAACCGTTCGATAGAGTGATCTTATCGGCCAAGATCCGTGCTCATGCCCGAACTCGAAGGTTAAGCCAAGAAGCCAACCAGCAAAAAAAGCAGCTAGAGTATCACTACAATCAAATTGAGCGAGAACATGAAATAGTTGAGCACATCTTCAGTAACGCGCTCGACCAATCATCAAAATTTCATAAGTATTGTGACTATCACCTTTCACCTGCTTCTATGTTCAATGGTGATATGTTCTTGATGGCAAAGAGTCCTATGGGTGGATTTTATTGCCTGCTCGGAGATTTTACAGGGCACGGCTTAGCCGCGGCGGTCGGTGCATTGCCTGCGTCACGTATTTTTTATGCAATGGTTAGCAAGGGAATGGCGGTAAATGACATTGCATTTGAGTTAAATGGTGTGCTGAACACATTGCTACCAAGCAACATGTTTTGCGCCGCAGCAATCGTGGAGCTGAGTGAGTCGGGGAAAAGTGTATCTGCTTGGTTAGGCGGTATGCCAGATTTGTATTTGATTGATGAGCAGGGCGATGTCGTTCAAACATTAGAATCGCAGCATATGGCTTTGGGGATCTTGAGCGATGATGAATTTGAACGTACGACGATTCATCTAGAAGTCAAAGCAAACCAGCGATTGGTAATGGCGACCGATGGCATAATCGAAACAGAAAATAAGCAAGGTGAAATGTTTGGTGAAAGTCGATTAAAAGAGGCATTACGAAGCCGTCACAATATTTCGACTGAGCAAGTTATACAACTCGTCCATAGCTTCTCGGAACATAGCGCGCAGCAAGATGATCTGAGCATTGCGATTATCAATTGTTTAGCATGCGAAAAAGCCCAACAAGCTCCTATTGTATACTCGAAAATCCCTTTTGAATTCGGTGTGCAAATTGATGCGCAATGTATTGTGAGTACAGATCCAATATTAGAGTTGGTTGACGTATTGAGTAAAATCGAAGGTGTGAGTGAACACAGGTCAAACATCTTTCTACTGCTTTCAGAGGCATATAACAATGCTGTTGACCATGGCGTGCTTGGTTTAGATTCAGACATTAAAAATAGAGAAGATGGCTTTATAGAATACTATCAATTAAGAGAAAAAGCGCTTACTCAAATAGAAAACGCTTTGATCAGTATTCACGTTAAGTACGTGCCCAAAGATAGCTTGTTGGAATTTATAATCTCTGACTCAGGTAGCGGGTTTAGGATTAAGGACAGCAAAGACGACAACCTGCAATTGGAGTACGGCCGAGGGTTGCGCTTACTTCAGGAAATGTCATGTGACATTCAATTTAATGTGCAAGGAAATGAAGTAAAAATAGTTTATTCTTTGCAATAATTTCTATTTGCAAAGCTTTATTAGCGTGCTAGTCTATCGTTGTTTTTAGATGTTTGGATGGCTAGATGGTTTCTTCTTACCTAACTCAATCGGCTCTTAATGTAGAGCCCGCCGATGTTGAATTGGCTCTATCTCAATTAGATGAATTTTTGCAGGACCAAAGTAACTGGCAGGATGCGGTGTGGGCCTATCGTATTCCTGAGCTTGGCGAAGGCGGTGCATGTAGTTTATTTGGCCACCTTCAGGATGAGCCTTTTGAACTCAATTCATTACTACCACAAGACGAGCAAACCTCACAAGCGTTAGCTAAGTTACAGTCCATTGTGGCTTTTGTACAAAGACAAACGAATGTGGACTGGTTTGGTATATATCAAACTCGTGAGACATCACAAGGTGCGCAGTTATTGAAACTTGCATACCACGGCGCACCGAGCAGGCCATTGTTTCCTGTTAATGAGCAATTTGCTGCCACCAGTAATAATGTGCAGGTGGTGATCAGCGGCCATGCTCGAGTTATCAACGATGTTGCGGCATATGTTGATAACGGCGGCGAGTATTATACGTGTGACCCAAAAGTACAGGCGGAAGCGTGTTTACCATTGTTTGATAATGCAAACAACTGTATTGGTATTATTGATGCTGAAGCGTTTAGCAAAGATTTTTTTACACCGAGTGTACTAGCTTTACTAATTGCTGTGTGTATTAAAATTCCTCAGTATCTACCTGAGTGATATGACTCGTTTTGACCAATATTTATGTTAATATGAGCTCAGTTTAAACCCTAGTGTTCAGCGATGCTTAGCGCCCGTGCAGTGCAGATATTGCTCGCTGATATAACGTAAAATAAGAGATGACCCATGTTCAGTGAATTAAAACCACTACCAACAGATCCAATCCTAGGATTGATGGCTGCTTACAAGCAAGATACAAACCCAAACAAAATTGATTTAGGCGTTGGGGTTTATAAAGACGAACAGGGCGATACACCTGTGCTACGTGCCGTTAAAAAGGCGGAAGCATTTCGACTAGAAAATGAAAAAACAAAGTCTTACATTGGGTTAGCTGGGAACTTAGATTTTTGCCATAAAATGGAGTCGTTGCTTCTTGGTGAGCACAGCGCATTATTGGCTAATCGAGTTCGCACAGCTCAAACTCCAGGTGGTACGGGAGCGTTACGTGTAGCGGCAGAATTTATCAAACGTTGTAATACTAATGCGACAGTGTGGGTTACCACGCCAACATGGGCAAACCACATCAGTTTATTCGAGGCTGCTGGTCTACAGGTTAAAGAATACCCGTACTACGACTACGAGAATAAGGGTCTACTGTTTGATGAAATGATCGCTGCGCTTAAGCAAGTGCCAAAAGGCGATATCGTGCTACTTCATGCATGTTGTCACAACCCAAGCGGCATGGATCTGAATGCAGAGCAATGGCAGGTTGTTGCAGACCTTGCAAAAGAAGTCGGCTTCACGCCATTGATTGATATTGCGTACCAAGGCTTTGGTGCAAGCTTAGATCAAGACGCTTACGGTTTGCGTTTACTTGCTGATACGGTTGAAGAACTGATCATTTGCTCTTCATGTTCTAAGAACTTTGGTTTATATCGTGAGCGTGTAGGTGCATGTACCCTTATCTCAAAAGATGCTGCTGTGGCCGATATTTCAAACTCGGTGTTGTTAAGTGTTGTACGTAGTATCTATTCAATGCCGCCAGCGCATGGTGCTGATATTGTAAACATCATTCTAAGCAGCTCAGAACTTACTCAAATGTGGCATGAAGAGCTAGACGAAATGCGAACACGTATTAATGGGCTACGTACGCTAATCAAAGATAGCTTAGCGGCTAAGGGCGTTGCTCAAGACTTCTCGTTCATTGATAAGCAAAATGGTATGTTCTCGTTCTTAGGTATCAACAAAGAACAAATTGACCGTTTACAAAAAGAGTATGGTATCTATATCGTTGGCTCAAGCCGAGTAAACGTAGCTGGTATCAGCCAAGCAAACATCAATTACTTTGCGGATGCTGTTGCTGACGTATTGAAGTAACAAGCGACTCGCAAATAAATAAGCCGCAATAGCGGCTTTTTTATTATCAATTTGAGCTACGCTTCTTTTAACGGCGTTACATTCTCAGTATTTGTTTTGGCTGAGGGCTTAGCTTTTTTTGTCGCAACGGGCTTACCGCCCTTAAGCACAGCTAAAAAATCGTCTTTTTGCTTTGCTATCTCAAGTGCTAGCGATTCAACTTGTTGTTCGCTAAGAGGGACGTCAACTTTGCTCAGCATCTGCTCCAACGACTCTGCAACGTCTAACATTTTGTCGTATGCATCAGCCTCTTTTTTACTGGTAAAGGTCATGCGCTCGACTCCATTTCTTTCAACCACATACTTAACAATAACAGCCATGATCACTCCTGCTAAACACTGTTTTTTTATACAGTAAATCTTTCTGGTGGATTATGCAAGGTTTTATTCACCATTGCCATCTATCTTTTAGTCAGCCTAACGTTACTTTATTACATAAAAGCGACCTACGTATTTTTCATGAGTATGCATCTTGACAAATTAAGGTACATTTCCTTTATTTAATATTCCTTGATAGTAAGTAGCTTAGCTGTATGAGTACTTACACAAAGGACTTAATTAAGGAATATAACTAGTAAGGAACTACTATGATGCAATCTATTATACTCGTCGTAACGTTAATTATTGGCTTTGGGCTTAACTATAATGTAGCAGCTCAGCAGCTCAACAAGTCTACTAGCGTTAAAGTTGTTGAACACAGCGCTCATTTGGTGGATGTAAACTCCGCTTCACTTGAAGAGCTGGCAAAACTGCCGGGGGTTGGCCAAAAGAAAGCGCAAGCTATTATTGATTACCGCCAAACAAACGGTCGCTTTGTCGACCTTGATGGGTTACAGCAAGTTAAAGGTATTGGTAGTCGTATAGCTGCCAAATTAGAGGGTAAGATTCGCTTTTAACTTATGATTAAAGGGCCGTAGGGCCCTTTTTAGTCTTGTTGTGATTCAAACTTGTCAACCGCGTTGCTAATCCATGGTTTGGCAAACTGTATTTCAATAGGGCTGGTGAGCAAAGGGTAGCTCAGTCCAGCGAGCAGCAAAATGGGCAACAAGCTCCACCCTTCAACGTACGCCAAAGCAATAAAGAAAGGTATTAATACCGAGAGCTTAGCAATGCGTAGTGCCACTTTACGCATGGCTGGCATGTCATCTAATGCGATTGCCAAGATACGTTGTTTGTCACGTAGCTTGTAGCGCTCGAGAGATTTTATCTGGCTAAGGCGAATAATCATTTTGAGCGAACCAAAATGCTTGCTACCAACACAGCAATAAAGCTTAAACTATAAAACGCAAATATAACTTCCATCCACCCTGGCATACTGAGTGATAGGAAAGACCAGTCGATGTTTCCGCAGTCACCTGTTGCTGCAAAAAATGCAGGGAACCATTCATGCACAGGCATAAAACTTGGGAAGTTAGGGACAATGTCACAAGTAAAAGCGAATGGGTCTGTGGTCGTTTGCATATTAATGTGCTCGCGAGCAATCATCCAGCCCCAAATACTACTAATGCCCCAAATGGCGAACCCAGTACCTTTTACTTGCCAGTTGGTTGGGGATAAATAACCTACAATGCCAGCGGCAAATAAACCCAGCATAGCGGTACGCTGGTAAATACACATGATGCAAGGCTCTAGCCCCATTACATATTGAAAATACAATGCGGTGACTTCGAACAATCCTGCACTTATTGCTAGCAACGCCCATGCTTTCTTAGATGAGGACAGTGCACTTAACCAATTCATACCTACTCCTGAGTATTAATTTTGTTGCTATTATGAGTCATAAACGCTTTTTGCTGCAACTAATCTCGCTATAGCGCATGCTGAGCGCTAATCGCTTTCTTTGCTTGTTACTTGAAAATCATCTGGTACAATCAGTGGATTGCATAATGTGCGGTCATTTTTAAAGAAGTGGTGCTAAATGAGAATTTTCAAAGCCAAGAGTCCAGCAGGGTTTGCTGAGGAGTATATTGTTGAATCTATTTGGAACGGAGAGTTTCCACCTGGTTCTATCTTACCTGCCGAGCGAGAGCTGTCTGAATTAATTGGCGTTACTAGAACCACTCTACGTGAGGTATTGCAGCGCTTAGCAAGAGATGGCTGGCTAACAATCCAGCATGGCAAACCAACGCGAGTCAATAACTTTTGGGAAACATCAGGCTTAAACATTCTTGAGACGTTAGCGCGTTTGGATGAAGACAAAATGCCTGAACTTACAGATCAGTTATTGTCAGCACGCACTAATATTAGCGCTATTTATACTCGTGCCGCAATCAAGTTTAATCCTCAGTCTGTGATTGAAATACTATCTAAAAGTGATGAGCTGGAAGATACCGCAGAAGCTTTTGCTGAATATGACTATCGTGTTCACCACCAGTTAGCGATTGCAGGTAATAATCGCATTTACGTGTTAGTACTCAACGGCTTTAAGGGCTTGTACTCGAAAATCGGTGGTCATTATTTTTCAGATGCGCGTACACGGGAGCTTGCAAGACAGTTTTATAAAGACTTGACAGCGCTTGCCCAAGAGCAAAATCACGATGGTGCCATTTCACTTATGCGTAAGTACGGTCATAAAACAGGTGAGATTTGGCAGCAACTCCGTGGTGAGATGCCAGACAATATTATGGACTAACAGCTTAACAAAAAACGCCTCTAAAATGAGGCGTTTTTTGTACAGGTGGCTCAGTACTAATCAAAAAAATAGATGGTAGTTATCGCTTTATTCGATTGTTATTTTACAGTGATGAGGCATAAACTGAGGCCAAATTTTTTTTGAGGTTGTTTTTTTGAAAACAGCCTCAATATAGTCAGTACAGTTTTAGCGCATGGATATGTGCTAGATATAATTGGACAAAAACCTAACTATTTGGAGAAAACAATGGGTGTATTAGTTGGCCGTCAGGCACCAGACTTTACAGCAGCAGCGGTACTAGGTAATGGCGAAATCGTAGATAGCTACAATCTACATGAAAACATCAAAGGTAAAAAGGCAGTCGTGTTCTTTTACCCACTAGACTTCACTTTTGTTTGTCCTTCTGAGTTGATTGCTTTTGACAAGCGTTTTGAAGAGTTCCAGAAGCGTGGCGTTGAAGTAATCGGTGTTTCAATTGACTCACAGTTCTCACACAACGCATGGCGTAATACACCAGTAAACGATGGTGGTATTGGTCCAGTTAAGTACGCACTTGTTGCAGACGTAAAGCACGAAATCTGTAAAGCATATGACGTTGAGCACCCTGAAGCTGGTGTTGCATTCCGTGGTTCATTCCTAATCGACGAGGAAGGTAATGTACGTCACCAAGTAGTTAACGATCTTCCTTTAGGTCGTAACATCGACGAAATGCTACGTATGGTTGATGCATTGGCGTTCCACAGCGAGCACGGTGAAGTATGTCCTGCTGGTTGGACTGAAGGTAAAGCTGGTATGGACGCAAGCCCTGAAGGTGTTGCTAAGTTCCTATCTGAAAACGAAGGCGCGCTATAATAAGCCATCTTTCGTTTTATAAAACCCGCCGCTTGGCGGGTTTTTATTTGCCTGCACGCCTCGTTTAATCTAGATACAACCATAGCGTTACCCCATGCTCAGTCTTTGCCCTACAAAGCGGAGCAGCTCAACTCCCACGTATGCTACAAATGTGCTTATTACTGGTAGAGAAAGTAAGCTCAATAACATTAGTTCAGAATTCATAGTGAGCTTTCCTCTTTGACTTGAGTCGATTCAGATGTAGCCATGGTGGCTTCTTGTTCCGACGCATTATCTAGAGAATGTGCGACCGCTTTAAGCGTTGAAGCTTTTAGTTCTTCAATGCTGTGGTTGATGCTTGTAGTGATGGCATTGCTGATCACATTAGATAATTCGGCGGTCGTGTCAGATTGTAGTGGGTTCGCATAGCTCGTTGCACTTGCACAACCAATTAATACGACAGCAGTTAGTTTAGTTAAAGTTTTCATAATATTGCTCCTTTGCATTGTTAGTCGTGATAACTATTACAAGGGTTGTGCCATATTATAAAAATATTTTAACTTATTGTTTTTAAATGAACTTTAAGCTTTTTGGTCGTGGTCAACAAAATCACCTAGTGCTAAATTGACCACTCGAAGTGGTTAAAAAGACGATATTTTAGCTTTCTTGTTCAAGCAGCTGATAAATCAACTTTTTCACTGTATCGGGCTCAAATGGCTTGTCACATAATGCATTCACGCCAGACTGCATAATGTTGGATAAATGTGCATCATTAGCCTCTGAGGTTACCATAAGCACGGGAATGTGAGCATGCTTGTCACTGTTACGGATTGACTCTGTGAGCTCTTGGCCGTTGACTTGTGGCATATTGTAATCGGTCACGATTAAATCAAACATCTGTGTTTGTAGTATTTCCAGCGCTTGAGCGCCATCTTCAGCCTCGGTGAATCGGGTTGCCCCTAAGTTCGTCAATACCCTAAGTATGTACTGTCGTGCCAGCTTAGAATCATCCACAACAAGCACACGTAAATCTTGAATATCGTACAAGTCCAGTTCTAACTCCTGTGGAGATAAAATGTCTAGTGTTGCGTTGATAGCTTTGCCTAAATGCAGCTTGTTAAAAGGTTTGGGCAAAATGGCAATTACGCCAGATTGTTTGAATATCTCAAGTTGCTCTTTTCGTGTTTCGCTGGAAATTAGCATAAATGGAATGGAATATTCGCTAAGGTCGTGATTGATGTAATGCTGGATATCTACCGCGTTGCCATCGGGCAGGTGAAGGCAGGAAATTATCAGATCAGGAATATTGCTTTGTAGTTGAGCTTTGGCATCAGCGATAGAGTCGGCAAAATCAATGTGTAAGATTCCTTCGCCTTGCAGCTCTTTGGTAATTATTTTTCGTTGCGTTGGAGATGGCTCAATAAGCATGATAGCAAGATCAGCACTTAGTAATTCGTTCATAAGAACCCTGTTAATGTATGCGTTATCGATATTTGATATCAAGCATATTAACCAATGGCGCGCCTATGAGCCAGTTAATTAACCTCAGCTGCGCATAAGTGAATTGGCCAAATAAAGCTATTTTGTACACTCTGGTCGTTATTTTTACTTGTAGTAGCGCGCTATTACTTCGCAAAAATGCTTTGATGTTGAACGAAATATCATCACTGGATGCGAAAACTGTAAGGGATTAACTTCTTGTTATATCAAAGCCCTTATCCACAACATAGGTTAATTAAATTTAGCGTCTAAATTCATTTGATTGAGGAAGGTCAACTAAAATAAGCACCGCGCCCTTACCACCATACTCTAAAGGAGCCTGATGCATCGCGAGTATATCTGGATGTTGAACAAGATATTGCGGCACTTTGTGCTTTAATATGTGCTCACCAATTCCGTGTACCACACAGGCACAGTAGTAGTGTTGCTTTTTGCAGGCATGGATTAACGCAGCCAATTCTTCCTTCACACGATCTTTGTTTAGACCATGTAAGTCGAGGATCAACTCTGGTGCAATATCCCCTCTGCGCAATTGTTTCGCAAGGTATCTGTCAGCGCCGGGTCTGACATAATTGACAGTGCCATGGGTATCAATGTCAGGGATATATTCGTCGGAAAAATAAAACTCAGATTGATGCTGCTTTTTTTGACTGGCAAGCTCATTTAGTTTGGGTTTGCTAGGGGCCTTCTCAAAGCGCACTGTATCTTGTTTATACTTAGTTGCACCAGCGATGGACTGGCGGAATAAATCTAGATCAGCATCATCTATCATGTGGGATTCAGGGCGTTCTTTTTTCATTGGGCCATTCTAAATAAAAAAAGCATAAAAACCCAGCTTAAAAACCGCTACAATAGCAACAATTACATTATGATGACTGAGATAAATACATGAGCGAATTTCAGGTAACAGAAGCGTTAACGCAAGAAACAGTAAGTGATTTACTAACAATCAGAGATTGGCTACGTTGGACTACCAGCCAGTTTGCAAGTGAAGGGCTATTTTTTGGCCATGGCACTGATAATGCGTGGGATGAAGCGGTAAGCCTTGTGTTACCTATTTTAAACCTGCCTTTGGATACACCCGCAGAGTTGATGAACTCACGGCTGACTCGCACCGAAAAATTACGTTTGTTGAGTTATATCGAAACTCGCATTGTAGAGCGTACTCCTGTTGCTTATTTAACGAATCAAGCATGGTTTGCTGGGATGCCTTTTTATGTAGATGAAAGAGTATTGGTGCCTCGCTCACCCTTTGCGGAACTCATCAATAAAAAGTTTGCACCTTGGTTGAAAGAAGAACAGCCTATTACGCGAATCTTAGATATGTGTACTGGCTCAGGTTGTATTGCGATAGCACTCGCGCAAGCCTTTGCTGATGCACAGGTAGATGCAGTTGACATCTCATATGATGCGTTAGAGGTGGCAAACATCAATATTGATGATTACATGCTTCAAGATCAGGTGTTTGCGATTCAGTCAGATGTATTTAGCGGTATTGAAGGTCAAAAGTATGACTTAATCGTGGCTAACCCACCTTATGTTGATGCTGAAGATATGGCGGACTTACCTCATGAGTTTCATCATGAGCCTGAACTTGGTTTGGCCTCAGGTGACGATGGTTTAGATGTAACACGTGCAATTTTACAGCAGGCAGCTGAACACTTAACTGACGATGGGTGGTTATTTGTAGAAGTAGGCAACTCTATGGTACATATGGAAGCACTGTATCCGGGGGCACCGTTTGAATGGGTTGAATTTGAGCATGGTGGTCTTGGAGTGTTCGTGGTTTCAAAACAGCAATTAATCGAATATTTTAATGACTGAGTTGGATGCTTTATAAGTCAACTCAGTAGTTTAGGGTGTCATTTGGAATGAGGATAAATAATGGCAGGTAATAGCATAGGTCAACTTTTTAAAGTGAGTACCTTCGGAGAAAGTCACGGCCCTGCCTTAGGCGGTGTGGTTGACGGTGTACCGGCAGGGCTTGAGCTTTGTGAAGCTGATTTACAAATTGATTTAGACAGACGAAAGCCCGGACAAAGCCGCTACACTACGCAGCGCAGAGAAGGGGATGAGATAAAGATTCTTTCTGGCGTATTTGAAGGTAAGACAACAGGCACTAGCATTGGCTTACTGATTGAAAATACAGATCAGCGCTCTCAGGATTACAGCAAGATAGCGGATGTGTTTCGCCCGGGCCATGGTGATTACACTTATTGGCATAAATACGGCCATCGTGATTATCGTGGCGGCGGTCGTTCTTCTGCTAGAGAAACCGCAATTAGGGTAGCGGCAGGTGGTATCGCAAAGAAGTATCTCCGCCAAGTACACGGTATTGAGATCACTGCTTGTTTGTCGCAATTAGGGCCAATCAAGGCTGAGCAGTTTAACTGGCAGCTTGTTGAACAAAATCCATTTTTCTTCCCTGATGAGCGTAAGTTAGATGAACTTGATGAGTATATGAGAGCGCTTAAAAAGTCAGGCGATTCGGTCGGTGCAAAAGTCATGGTAGTGGCTAAAAACGTACCCGTCGGTTTAGGTGAGCCAGTTTTCGATCGTTTAGACGCAGAAATAGCCCATTCATTAATGAGTATTAATGCGGTAAAAGGGGTTGAGATAGGGGACGGATTTGCGGTTGTTGAGCAAAAAGGCTCAGAGCATCGTGATGAGTTAACACCTGAGGGCTTTACCAGCAATCATGCAGGCGGAGTTTTGGCGGGCATTTCAACAGGGCAAGACATTATTGCCTCAATTGCGCTCAAGCCGACATCTAGCATTACCATCCCCGGACAAAGTATTAACACTGCAAATGAAGCGGTAGAAATGATCACCAAAGGACGTCACGACCCATGTGTGGGAATTCGCGCTATACCTATCGCAGAGGCGATGATGGCGATTACTTTGATGGATCACTTGCTGCGCCAGCGAGGCCAAAACCCTGATGTGCAGCTAACGCATGGCCCTATCAAAGCCAGTAGAGAATAACCCGCCTAGTAACTGGTTTTCATGCTCTATCGAACGATGAAAACCAGTTACTATCGTTAACATAGCCACTCTAAGAGTCCCTGAATTAGGGGAAGTCTTTCCTCCAATATAAAAATAAGCTACCTTATTAATCAACAGGTTGAAATAAATCGCCTTCCAATATATTTGTTATGGATTTGATTATGAAGCGTATCTTGCAAACACTTTTTTTACCGTTGATATTGAGTGTCACACACCCGGCAAATGCGACTGTAGAGTTTAAATTGCGACAGCTATCACCGGATCTTCACGTACTCTATGGTCAAGGAGGAAATATAGCCATTAGCGTTGGTGAAGACGGGATCTATCTTGTGGATGATCAATTTGCAAAATTGAGTGAAGAAATCAGGGCACAAGTGAGTAAGCTGAAGCCGGGCGTGCCAGAGTTTGTGATCAATACGCACTACCATGGTGACCACACCGGCGGGAATGAGAATTTTGCCAAGGCGGGTAGCCATGTGATTGCACACAATAATGTATACCGCCGATTAAAAGATAAACATGGTGAGGGCTCGAAATTTTTGCCCGTGATCAGTTTTGGTCAAGATATGACGCTGCATTTTAATGGTGAGAATGCCAAAATTTGGCATTATGAAAATGCCCATACAGATGGTGACGCGGTGATTTTTTATGAGCGTGCAAATGTGGTACACACGGGCGATATTTTCTTCAATCTGAACAGTTTGCCGTATGTGGATGTGAACAGCGGTGGTTCATTGGACGGCGTTATCGCAGCGGTTGCGGATATACTTGAGCATATTGATGACAATACCACCGTCATTCCAGGCCACGGTCCAGTAACGAATAAAAGCGGTTTGTTGGCATATAAAGCGCTTCTTGAACGGGCTAAACGCATTATGCTTGTTGCGATAGACAAGCACCAAAGCTTAGATGCTGTGATAGCGGCAGAGCCATTAGCTGAGTTAGAGCTGAGCTATTCAGATTGGTTGCCTCAACAAAGGGTGACTAAACTGTTCTATCATAGTTTGACTTCATCACCCAGCGGTGATTGATAATAAGCAAAATTTCAAGCGACTAGCGCTCTTCTAAGTGGCTTTTGTGCATTACCGCGAACATGAAGGAATATTAATGACATTATTGGAAAACACCTTGCAGCGGCTTGGCCTGACATCGGCTCTAGAAAATACTTGGTGGCAGCATACCCAGTTGCTTAATGCAACAACCTCAGAGCGTACGTTAGATAGTGAAGTCGACCGTGCCGTATTTGATTTACTGGGGGTTAGCCAACATCAGGGCATATCCGCAGTATATGCAAATACTACATCGTTTGAAGGCTTTTTAACTCACATAGCCCAGTTCAATTGCATAAAAGAATTGAATTTGGAGCGTGTGAATGCTTATCTGACGGGAAAGTCTCAGCCAACTGCAATGCGGCAGTTGTTTGACGAAATAGCTGCGATGCCAGATGTATTAACCGAGCAAGACCTACAACAATGGCAGGAAGAGGGCTACGTGGTAGTAAAGCAGGCATTGGATCTAAAGCAGTGCGATGCAGTTATCAAAGCGATAGCTGGTTTCTTAAATGCAGATCTTAGTCAGGCGTCTCAGTGGTACGAGTTAAAGGTGAGTGCGGGTATCATGGTTGATTTGATTCAACATCCTGCGCTAACACAAGCGCGTAACATAAAACGAATTCATAAAGCCTATAGCCAATTGTGGAATACTGAGGATCTGATAGTGTCTTCTGATAGGTGCGGTTTCAATCCGCCACAAACTCCAACCCACCCATTTTCAGGCCCAGACTTGCATTGGGATTTAAACTTCTCCAAACCGCTAAAGTTTGGCACACAAGGCATAGTGTATTTGACCGATACTGCACCAGAGCAGGGGGCGTTAACAGTTGTGCCAGGCTTTCACCACCAGTTAGCCAAGCAAGTGGAAAAATATAAAGGCAAACAGCACGAGATAGACTTCCATCAATTTGGTTCTAAGGCTATCGGTGCCAATGCAGGAGACATGGTCATTTGGCATCAGTTCTTACCACATGGTAGTCGCCCCAATCTAGCTGAACTGCCAAGAATTGTGCAGTACATCAATATGTATCCATTTCCACAAGTTTGATGGGTTGCTAGTGAAAACAAAAAGCCACACGCTGTGTGGCTTTTTGTTTTGTACAAGTTAAAAAGGGCGTTTAGCTATGGTATTTCTCACAAGCCTCTAATGTATTTTCAATTAAGCTCGCGACTGTCATCGGGCCAACTCCGCCAGGTACGGGAGTGATAAAGCTAGCGTTTTGTTCGGCAACGCTGTATTGCACATCACCTACTAGCTTGCCTGAGTCCAAGCGGTTAATACCAACATCAATTACGATAGCACCCTCTTTAACCCAATCACCTGGAATGAATTCAGGCTTACCAACCGCAACAACTAATAAATCTGCTCGTCTAACATGTGCTTCTAAATCTTGAGTAAACTTATGGCATACGGTCGTTGTACAACCTGCCAATAAAAGTTCTAACGACATAGGACGACCCACAATATTAGAAGCGCCCACAACAACAGCGTGCATTCCTTTATAACGCACACCGGTTGAATCAAGTAACGTCATAATACCTTTAGGTGTACAGGGTCTAAGCGCTGGCATTCTCTGAGCAAGGCGACCTATATTATATGGGTGAAAACCATCGACATCTTTATGCGGATGAATGCGCTCAAGTATTTTTTCAGCATCTAACCCTTTAGGTAGGGGTAATTGAACCAAAATGCCGTCTACTTCAGAGTCGTTATTTAAAGTATCAACTAACTCCAGTAATTGCTGCTCGCTAGTGTCCCCTGGGAGGTCAAAAGATTTTGAAACAAACCCGACTTCTTCACATGCTTTACGTTTTGAACCGACATAAACCTGACTAGCGGGATCTTGTCCTACTAATACAACTGCGAGTCCTGGGGCGCGAAGACCTTGCTCAACGCGCTCGGCAACACGTTTAGTTACTGTTGTGCGTACTTGTTTGGCGATTGCCTTACCATCTATGATGTTTGCCGTCATGGGTGACCTTTCTTGGGATTAAAAACTTGAACGATAGTGAGCGTATAGGGGTTATGCTCAAATTGCTACTTCACAATGTTAGGTAGCATCATTTCGCTATTTTCTCAGAAAACAGTGCAAGCGCCAAGCTGATATGCCGTTTTAGCTAATAATATATGCTTATCAGCGATACTTTGGACAGCAAAATTGTTTAATTTTCAGCAAAGTGATCTACTTCTTGAGCATTTTGTAGTAAAAGTAGTCAGTTGGAACGATTTTTTGAAAAAGTGTTTGACCTAGTTCGGCCAAATCACTATTATGCACCCCGTTGTCAACGAGGTCACTCGAAAACAACACAATGGTATCGGCGATTAGCGCAGTTTGGTAGCGCACTTGGTTTGGGTCCAAGGGGTCGCAGGTTCAAATCCTGCATCGCCGACCACTTTAAAATAAGAATAGCAACATGAAGATGTTCGTATGCGCCCTTAGCTCAGCTGGATAGAGCAACGCCCTTCTAAGGCGTCGGTCGAAGGTTCGAATCCTTCAGGGTGCGCCATTCTTATTTTAGTCCCTATGTAGTGGCGGCTGTAGCTCAGTTGGTAGAGCCCTGGATTGTGATTCCGGTTGTCGTGGGTTCAAGTCCCATCAGTCGCCCCATCTACATACTCCGTCGGCGATTAGCGCAGTTTGGTAGCGCACTTGGTTTGGGTCCAAGGGGTCGCAGGTTCAAATCCTGCATCGCCGACCACTTCTTCAAAAAGAATACATTTTATCTGCATCGGCGATTAGCGCAGTTTGGTAGCGCACTTGGTTTGGGTCCAAGGGGTCGCAGGTTCAAATCCTGCATCGCCGACCACTTTCTTGAAATCATTAGTACTCCTTTTCTTAATTTAATTAACCAACTTTTAACCATTCAAGCCTTAAATCTTCATAAATTTATCCTGATAGCTCGACTAAACGGTTTTATAGGTTATAATGCCGCGTCTATTGTTTAACATAGCGCCCATGAAGGGCAGGCAACAAGAACAACACATGCAATTAGTGCTCAAAACGGGCTTCCGTTGTTAGGCTGATTACGGCATGATGTGCAACTTGTTTGTAAGGAAGGCGCGTTGTCGCCAAAATTGAAGATTGAGGTAAATCATGCAAGTTTCTGTTGAGACGACTCAAGGCCTTGAGCGCCGTCTGACTATCACCGTTCCTGCAGAGAACGTTGAGACTGAAGTTAAAAAACGCTTACAACAACTGTCTAAAACTCAGCGTATAGATGGTTTCCGTGTTGGTAAAGTGCCAGTGTCTGTTATCGCAAAGCGTTTCGGTGCAGCTGTTCGTCAAGAAGTGGCGGGCGAATTAATGCAACGTAACTACATCGAGGCGATCGTAGCTGAGAAAATCAACCCTGCAGGTGCGCCTTCTTTTGCACCAAAATCTTTAGAAGCAGGTAAAGATTTAGAATTCGATGCAACTTTTGAAGTATATCCAGAAGTTGAATTAAAAGACCTTGATAAAATCACTGTTGAAAAGCCAGTTGTAGAAGTAACTGATGAAGATTTAGCAAACATGCTAGAAACGCTTCGCAAGCAGCACGCTACTTGGGTAGAAAGTGACGCAGCAGCAGGCGAGAAAGATAGAGTTACTATCGATTTCGTAGGTACTGTTGACGGTGAAGAGTTTGAAGGCGGCAAAGCAGAAGACTTCCCTCTTGAGCTAGGCCAAGGCCGCATGATCCCAGGTTTTGAAGAGGGTATCGTAGGCAAAAAAGCAGGTGAAGAAGTTGTTGCTGATGTAACTTTCCCTGAAGAATACCACGCAGAGAACCTAAAAGGTAAACCTGCACAATTCACAATCACAGTGAAGAAAGTTGAAGTTCAAGAGCTTCCAGAGCTAAGCGACGAATTCGCAACTAAATTCGGTGTTGCTGAAGGCGGTGTTGAAGGCCTTAAAGAAGAAGTTAAAAAGAACATGACACGTGAGCTTACTCAAGCAGTTAAAGCAAACGTTAAAGATCAAGCTATCAAAGGTCTTCTAGAGCACAACGAAACTGAAGTTCCTAAAGCGTTAATCGATCAAGAAATCGATGCATTACGTCAACAAGCGGCACAACGTTTTGGTGGCAATGCGCAAAACATGCCAGAGCTTCCAGCTGAGTTATTCCACGAGCAAGCAGTAACACGCGTTAAGACGGGCTTACTACTTGGTGAAGTGATCAAAGCAAACGACATCAAAGTTGATGAAGCGAAAGTTGACGAGCTAATCGAAACTGTAGCATCTGCTTACGAAGATCCAACAGAAGTTGTTGCTTACTATAAGAGCAACGAACAAATGATGCAGCAAATGCGCAATGTTGCGATGGAAGAGCAAGCAGTTGAAGCAATTCTAGCAGCAGCAAGCGTTTCAGACGTTGCTAAAGCATTTGATGAAATCATGAATCCGCAGCAAGGTGCTTAATAAGTCATTGACTTAAAGCTAAGCTAACGATTTAATGGCTCGAGATGTTCTACAATGGTTTGTAGTCTATCCGAGCCATTTTTGTTTGTAGGCACAAAATACCAACTAGACGCAGCCGTTTAGAAAGCTGCGGATTAAGGAATAAAAAATATGAATGACGGTATGATCGATCCTCTAAATGCATTAGTACCTATGGTTGTTGAACAAACAGCTAAAGGTGAGCGCTCTTACGATATTTATTCGCGTCTTTTAAAAGAGCGTATTATTTTTCTTACCGGTCAAGTTGAAGACCAAATGGCAAATTTGATCGTAGCACAAATGCTGTTTTTAGAATCAGAAAGCCCTGAGAAAGATATTTTCCTTTATATTAATTCTCCGGGTGGCTCGGTAACAGCTGGTATGTCTATCTATGACACAATGAACTTTATCAAACCAGACGTGAGTACCGTGTGTGTTGGTCAAGCTGCAAGTATGGGCGCATTTTTATTATCTGGTGGTGCCAAAGGTAAGCGTTATTGTTTACCGAACTCAAGAGTGATGATCCATCAGCCTCTGGGCGGGTTCCAAGGTCAAGCATCAGATTTCGAGATCCATGCGAAAGAAATCTTGTCGATCAAGGAGAAGCTTAACCGCTTAATGGCGGAGCATACCGGTCAGCCATTTGATGTTGTATCTCGTGACACCGATAGAGATAACTTCATGAGTGCTCAGGAAGCGGTTGAATATGGACTCGTAGATGCTGTTCATACACGCAGAGAAATCAAGTAAATCTTACAGGTGAGGTAAGAAACCTCATCCTGCAACTATGCTAAAGTGAACTTTATTTGGTATAGTTAAAATCATGTATATGGTTACCATATTCTTAGGTAACAACGAAAATAAGAGGTAGCTGAATGTCAGATACTCCAACAGACGGCGACAAAAGTAATAAGCTCTTGTACTGCTCTTTCTGTGGTAAGAGTCAGCACGAAGTACGCAAGTTGATTGCCGGCCCTTCGGTATATATTTGCGATGAATGCGTCGAACTGTGTAACGACATCATTAGGGAAGAGATAAAGGACATTGCACCCAAACATGATACGGGTGACAAACTTCCTGTTCCAAAAGAGATTAGAAATCACTTGGACGATTATGTTATCGGTCAGGAACATGCTAAGAAGGTGTTGTCTGTAGCGGTATACAATCATTACAAAAGGCTACGTAGCCAAGGTTCAAAGAACGATGTTGAGCTAAGCAAGAGTAACATTTTGCTAATAGGTCCTACAGGTAGTGGTAAAACATTACTTGCAGAAACCTTAGCAAGACTACTTGATGTGCCATTTACTATGGCTGATGCAACAACGTTGACCGAGGCAGGCTACGTTGGCGAAGATGTTGAAAATATCATTCAAAAGCTGCTGCAAAAATGTGATTACGATGTAGAAAAAGCCCAGCGTGGTATTGTATACATTGATGAAATCGATAAGATTTCTCGTAAATCAGATAACCCATCTATTACCCGTGATGTATCTGGTGAAGGGGTACAGCAAGCGTTACTTAAATTGATTGAAGGTACAGTCGCTTCAGTGCCACCACAAGGTGGTCGCAAGCACCCTCAGCAAGAGTTTTTGCAAGTTGATACATCAAAAATCTTGTTTATCTGTGGTGGTGCATTTGCAGGTTTAGATAAAGTAATTGAGCAACGCAGCCATAAAAATACAGGTATTGGGTTTGGAGCAAATGTTAAGTCATCAGATGCTTCGCGTTCTTTGAGTGAAACTTTTAAAGATGTTGAGCCAGAAGATTTAGTAAAATACGGCTTGATCCCTGAATTTATCGGCCGCTTACCAGTGGTGGCGACGTTAACTGAGCTTGATGAAGATGCATTGATCCAAATCTTAAATGAGCCAAAGAATGCGCTAACTAAGCAATTTTCTGCATTGTTTAAGATGGAAGATGTTGAACTAGAGTTCCGCGAAGATGCATTAAAAGCAATCGCCCGTAAAGCGATGGAAAGAAAAACGGGTGCGCGTGGTCTTCGTTCAATTGTAGAGGGAGTGTTACTTGATACAATGTACGAGTTACCTTCTATTGATAACGTTAGTAAAGTAGTTGTGGATGAAACTGTTATCAAAGGCGAGTCTGATCCTATTCTAATTTACGAAAATAGCTCTCAGGACAAAGCGGTATCTGAGTGAGCATGTGAATAGTGTAAAAAGGAGCCAAGGGCTCCTTTTTTTATAAATGAGTTGAACTTTTAAATCACTATCCCCATATAATCCGATATAAATAAAAATTAACGAAGTGTGAAGAGAATATAATGGCGCTTGAGAGAACGGATCGAGTTGAAATTCCTGTGTTGGCACTGCGCGATGTAGTCGTGTACCCACACATGGTGATCCCGCTTTTTGTAGGTCGAGAAAAATCGATAAAATGCCTAGAAGCGGCGATGGAAAATGACAAGCAAATCTTTTTAGTTGCGCAAAAAGACGCAACGATTGATGACCCTAAAACTGATGAAATATACGATGTAGGCACAATTGCAACGGTATTACAGTTGCTCAAGCTGCCTGATGGCACAGTTAAAGTACTCGTTGAGGGCACCCAGCGTGCGAAAATTGAGGAGTTTTTGGTCACAGACGATTATTTCTTAGCACAAGCACAGTTCCTTGAATCTCAAGATATTGAAGAACAAGAGCAAGATATATTTATTCGCAGCGCGGTGAGTCAGTTTGAAGGCTACGTAAAGCTGAATAAAAAAATCCCACCAGAGGTGTTAACCTCAGTATCTGGCATTGATGAGGCATCTCGTCTTGCCGATACGATGGCTGCACATATGCCTATCAAAGTACCTGAAAAACAAAAAGTACTTGAACTAAGTAGTGTAACTGAGCGTTTAGAATATTTAATGGCGCTTATGGAAGGTGAGATTGACCTGCTACAAGTTGAAAAGAAAATCCGTTCGCGTGTAAAAAAACAAATGGAAAAATCTCAGCGTGAGTACTACTTGAATGAACAGATGAAAGCCATTCAAAAAGAACTCGGTGAGCTGGATGATGTGCCAGATGAATTTGAAGCTTTGAAAAAACGCATTAGTGAAGCACACATGCCAAAAGAAGCTGAAGAAAAAGCGCTGTCAGAACTTAACAAGTTAAAAATGATGTCGCCTATGTCGGCAGAAGCTACCGTGGTGCGTTCGTATATAGATACGATGATAGGTGTGCCATGGAAGAAACGCTCTAAAGTGAAAAAAGATTTAGCCGGCGCACAAAAGATATTGGATGCTGATCACTATGGCCTAGAAAAGGTTAAAGATAGGATTATCGAATATCTAGCCGTTCAACAGCGTACAAATAAACTTAAAGGGCCGATTCTTTGCCTAGTTGGACCGCCAGGGGTAGGTAAAACAAGCTTGGGTCAATCAATTGCGCGCTCTACGGGCCGAAAGTATGTTCGCATGGCCTTAGGTGGTGTGCGTGATGAAGCAGAAATCCGTGGTCACAGGCGTACTTATATCGGTTCAATGCCAGGTAAGTTAATTCAAAGCATGAGCAAGGTGGGAGTGAAAAACCCATTATTCTTGTTAGATGAGATTGATAAGATGTCATCGGATATGCGTGGAGATCCAGCGTCAGCCCTATTAGAGGTACTTGATCCAGAGCAAAATAGTACGTTTGCGGACCATTACCTAGAAGTGGACTATGATTTGTCGGATGTGATGTTCGTTGCGACTTCTAACAGTTTCAATATCCCAGGTCCGTTACTTGATCGTATGGAAGTAATACGCCTTTCTGGATACACGGAAGATGAAAAGCTGAATATCTCTAAACAGCATTTGATCCCTAAACAAATTAAGCGCAATGGATTGAAAGAAGAAGAAGTAGTGATTGAAGATAGTGCTATTATTGGCATTATTCGCTACTACACACGTGAGGCCGGGGTACGTAATCTAGAGCGTGAAATTTCTAAACTGTGCCGTAAAGCTGTCAAGAATATTTTGTTAGATAAAGGCATCAAACAGGTTGTGATCAACCAAGACAACCTTGAATCATTCTTAGGTGTGCAGCGCTTTGACTATGGTAAAGCAGAAGATGGTGATCGAATCGGCCAGGTGACAGGCCTTGCATGGACTGAAGTCGGTGGTGATTTGCTAACAATTGAATGCGCAGCAGTGCCAGGAAAGGGCAAGCTGACGCATACAGGTTCACTTGGCGATGTAATGCAAGAGTCAATTCAAGCGGCGATGACCGTCGTACGAAATCGTGCCGATAAGCTGCGAATTAATAGTGACTTCTACGAGAAACGTGATATCCACGTTCACGTACCAGAAGGTGCTACACCAAAAGATGGGCCAAGTGCAGGTATTGCGATGGTGACGGGCTTAGTATCGAGCCTGACGGGCAACCCTGTTCGTTCAGATGTGGCGATGACGGGCGAAATCACGTTAAGAGGTGAAGTACTGCCCATTGGTGGACTTAAAGAGAAGCTTCTTGCTGCGCACCGTGGTGGCATTAAAACGGTCGTGATCCCAAAAATTAATGAAAGGGACTTAAAAGAGATACCACAGAACGTATTGGAAGGTTTGGAAATTCACCCTGTTACTTGGATTGACGAAGTATTATCACTGGCTTTGGCGAATCCGATCGAGAGTTTTGCTGTTCAAAGTAGCAAAAATGAAGAAAAAGTCTAAAAAAGTGCATGAAAGGGCTTTTCAAATCGAAAAGGTATGTTAACTTAAGCACTAGTTTCAAGCCTAGCCCTTATGTAGCCTAGGCTTGATAAAGATTTCCGAATTAGAGAGTCGCTGTGATGTCTCTAAATTAACAGCAAAAGTGGTATTCTTTTATATAGTCAGACCATTTTTGATAATAACAATGTAAGAGGATGATATTGTGAATAAATCTCAATTAATCGATCAAATCGCAGCTGATGCTGATATTTCTAAAGCGGCTGCTGGTCGTGCTCTAGATTCATTCATCGAGTCAGTAACTGGCGCACTAAAAGACGGCGATTCAGTGGCACTTGTTGGCTTTGGTACATTTTCAGTACGTGAGCGTGCTGCTCGTTCAGGCCGTAACCCACAAACTGGCGAGACAATTCAGATTGCTGCAGCTAATATCCCATCTTTTAAAGCGGGTAAAGCATTAAAAGACGCTGTTAACTAATTCCGCCTCGCTATTGCAAACGCGGCTTTACGTTGCTTCACAACTTTTAAATTGTAAAAGCCGTGAACAGCTTCAAGAAAAAAAGCGTATCTGATAAGATACGCTTTTTTTACATTAGCGATTAATTTCAAAGCGCAGCATGTGCTTTGGCTTAGATAAGAGAAGAACAAATGCTTGAAAAGATCAGAGAAGGGTCTCAAGGCCCAGCAGCCAAAATTATACTTGGCGTAGTCATCTTGTCTTTTGCGTTAGCAGGGATTGGTGGTTACCTAGGTCAAACCACAGAGCAACCTGTAGCAGAGGTCAATGGAGCAAAAATCAGCCAAACTGAGTTTGCGCGTGCATACCAAAATGAAAGAGCAAGATTAGAGCAACAATTTGGTGAGTACTTCGCACAAATTTCAGCAGATCCTGCATACATGGCGCGCATTCGCGAAGGTGTGGTGGACAGGCTGGTACAGCAAGAATTACAAAATCAGTTGGCTCTAGAGTTAGGGCTTCGTGTAAGTGATGAGCAAGTTAAAAATGCGATTTTAGAAATGCCGTATTTTCAACTTGGTGGTCAGTTTAGCAACGATCGTTATTTACAGCTGATTCGCCAAATGAACTTCCAACCAGATACTTTCCGTGAGTACTTACGTGAAGAGATGACGAGAAATCAATTAGTGACCGCAGTGGCTGGGTCAGATTTCATGCTGACATCTGAACTGAAAAGTGCGATTGCTCTGCAACAACAAACACGTGACCTAGACTACTTAGTACTAAATAAAGGCAAGCTTGCTGACCAAGTTGAGGTTTCAGAGCAGGAAATAAAAGATTATTACCAGCTTAACCAAAGCCAGTTCCAATCTCCTGAGCGTGTAGCTGTTCAGTACCTAGAATTAAAAGCAAGCGATGTTACGCCTACAAAAGAGATCTCTGAGGACGATGTACTGGCTTATTACGAAGAAAGTAAAAATCAGTACACCGAGCCAGAGAAACGTCGAGTAGCGCACATTTTAGTGGAAGGCAGCGCCGAAGATGCTGAAGTACAGCAAAAGGCACAAGCTATTTTAGAAGAACTAAAAGGCGGTGCTGACTTTGCTGAGCTAGCGCAAGAAAAGTCTGATGATGTAGTAAGTGCTGAAATCGGTGGTGATCTAGACTGGATTGAGCGTGACATGATGGACCCAGAATTTGAGGCTGCAGCATTTGCACTTGAAAACGTGGGTGATATTACTGATGTAGTTGCATCAGAATTCGGCCTTCATGTTATCAAATTAACAGATATTCAACGTCAGCAAGTTAAAGCATATGACGATGTTAAAGATGAGCTTCGCGCTGAGCTTGAAAGAGCTGAAAAAGTTGATGCTTTCTATCAGAAGCAGACTGAAGTAACAGAGCTTGCTTTTGAAATTGCAGATAGTTTAGAAGATGCGGCGATTGCGGCGGGTGTTGAATTGAAGTCTACTGAGTTACTAGCGCGCAATGCGTTACCAGCGCCTTTAAACACACCAGCTGTTAGCAGTGCCATTTTTACACCTGAAGTGCTAGAAGACCGTGTAAACTCGGGAGTGCTTGAGGTAGGTAATGAGCATATTGTGGTTGTTAGAGTGCAAGATTATCAAGCCGCCGCGCCGAAGCCGTTAGAAGAAGTGAGTGCCCAGATCAAAACCAAGCTTGTAAATGATAAAGCGTCTTCACTTATCAAAGAGCACACACAAGCTTTATTCGCTCAGTTACAAGATGGTAAGTCACTTGAGGAAATCGCTGCGGGTGAAGAGTTGGAAGTACAATCAGATAAGGCTTTAAACCGTCAGTCGTATAGCCTTTCTCCTGCCATTGTTAGCAAAGCATTCCAGCTACCACATCCAGTTGAAGGTCAGCCTCAGTTCGCTATGGTTGAGTTAAACAATGGTGATGCGGCATTGCTTAAGCTTAACTCAGTGACAACACCTGAAGTTAGTGATGATATTGACGCACAGCAAAAGCAAAGTATTTCGATGGCGCAAATCAATCAAAACTACAATGCATTTGTTGGTGCACTAGAGGCACAAGCTGAAGTGAAACGTCCTAAAATCAACGTCACAGAAGAAAATTAACCTTCAATTGTGAAAATAAAAAAGGCGCTGATTGGCGCCTTTTTTATTTTCACTATATAGCAATCTTTACCTTACTTCTGAAGCCAGCTTTAACAAGTGAGCACTAAAGCTCAATCCTCGTCGTTTGGCGCCAGTTAAATTAACTCTAAAGCTCAAGTTATTAGCATCGGCAATTATTCCAATCATAGCCCCTTGACGAAACCCTTCACTGGTGTCGGCGACAATCAGCACTGGTGATTGGTCTATTTGGCTTAGCCAAAACTTTGTTTGCTGACGGTTTTGTTGGCTTAAAAACAACACATCACATTGTGTTACTTGGTCATGATTTGGAATCTCTATGGCGGTACTAGTTTGTTGCAGGTTTTGCGTATGTAATAGTGCAGAGACTGCTTTGAATAGTTCATGGTTGCCCACTACGCAAAAGCGTAGCGCATTAGGAGGAGGCGGTGGCCATTTACTAAACTGGCTAAAACGGTATAAAAAGGCAGCTTTGAGTTCGTTCTCACTAAGGCTTTGCCCGTGGGTTTGAAACATAGATAAAAACAACAATAAACATAAACAGATTTTGATCATTGTCCCCAACTCCAGTTGATGGACAGATGAACTTGTCGCCGCTGCTGTACATAGGGAATTAGGCTATCATCAACGATCTCAACAATTTCTTTATCTGTGATGTTGCGTACTCCTAGAGCAATTGAGGTGTTGTCCCAAGATTGCCAGCTAATATTTACATCATGACTTGCGAAACTAGGTAGGGTTTTAAAAAGCACCCTGCGTTCACTAACCACATGTGAATTCATGCTAAATAGCACGCCAGAAGAGCCAATAGGCGCGCTAAAGCGAAGTTGACCAATAAACTGTGGAGAGTTTGCCACTTTAATGCCGCCACTGAACTCAGACTTTTGAAAGGCTGTGCTTGCTACTAGAGAAATTCCGTTTTGCCAACGTTTATCAACACCAATTTCCAGCCCTTTACTTTTCAGTGGAATAGTATTGGCGTATATAGGCGCAATGAGCGCCTGACTAATCAAATTCTCTACAGTGGCCTGATATGCAATGACAAATGTAGATAATGAAGGCGACCAATTTTGCAAAAGACTGATTTCGTTGTAATGGGTAGATTCATTCTCAGGCGTTGGGAAACCAAACGATGTATTTGTAAAATGCTCTAGAAAGTTGGCAACTCTGAATGCTCGGCTATGACGCAGCAAGAGTTTATGTTGAGGTGACCAGTTGTACTTCACCGTATAGCTTGGTGACCAACGTGCTGTACTGGAATCTGAGTCATCATAACGTAGTGCCCATTGTAGTTGCAGCTTGTCGCTCAATCGCCAGAGATCTTGAATATACAGACCGTAACGTGATTCATCACCGAGAAATTTTCGCTCAATGGGCTCAGGAATGAGGTACTGAGCTATGAATTTTTGCCTATGGTCCCGCTGATAATCAAAGCCAAGCATAAATTCGTGATCTGATAAGCCGAGAAAAATGAGGCGACTGTCGAAGTTACTCCAGCGACCAGAATTAAGCCGTTGCTCATGTGACAGCTTACCATTTTGTAACACAACGGGAAGTCGACGAGTAAAATCGTTACCGTGAGTTGATGCATGTAGATACAGCTCAATGTCATCAGATATTCGATCATCATAGGCGACACTCACCAAATATGCTTCATTGTCTACTTCAGCATTAAGAGGTGGGATATTGGGGTCAAACGCAAACAGATCAGGATAGTGCCGTTTACGCTTAGAACCTGCAGCCTGAACTTTCAAAGCCCCGTGTTGATGATTAAACATCAGCCGAGTGCTTTTCTCCTCATTTAAGTGTTGCCACCTTGCCAAATGGGGAGGAATATTAACAAGCGGATATTGGATGTTGTCTAACTTGGTTTGACTCAAAGACAGCCAGCTATCAGAACCTGAATCAGCGCGCATTCCTCCTGTGATTCTTGCGTGTTTGGCGTTGTTGTTGGCAATCGACACTGAAGTGTTTATGCCGCGCAATTTTGAGGACGTTTTGGTTACGATATTAATAACACCGAGCAAAGCATTGTTACCATACAGTGCAGCAGAAGCGCCAGGTGTGTACTCAACCCGTTCGATAAGCTCGACATCAACGAAAAACTCATGTCCAACTAGCCCTGCATCCAACAAGCTTTCATTAATACGCGTGCCGTCCAACAAAAATAAAAATCGCGAGTTAAAGTCCCCTGGACGTCCAATACCTCTTGCACCTATGTAAGTAAAAGAACTATCTTCTCGGGTCGTTATTCCTACAAATTGGGCTAAAATGTCGGCAACGGAGCGTAAGTTAAACTGTTTAATATCTTTATCGTTAATGACATGTGTGACTGCCATACTATCGCTGCTGGAACGCGTAACGCGAGAGGCTGCTGATATTTCAGTATTGGTAGGTAAGTGGCGCAATTGCTGATGTAGTAAATCTTCTAATTCAGGCAGTGCTTCACTGCTAGCCTCACTCTTAGGCGTGTCAGGTGCATCAGGGGGCGCATCTGTGTTTTGTGCTGTGCAAGTAGAGCACCAGATAAATAATAAAACAAACAGAGCATTATTCATGCTGACGCCTTTTTGTTGTACACCTGAAAATTATTTTTTCCGGCACGCTTGGCCTCATACATCGCATCATCGGCGCAATTGAGTAGCTCCATGGGGGAGCAGGTATCGAGGGGCGTATAGGCTAATCCGATACTAATGCCGATGGGCATGATGGTGTCTTTTATTACAATAGGTCGGTTGATACTAGTGACAATACGTTCGGCAAGTCGTTCTGCGTTATCAGTGGACTCAATATTTGGTAGTAACAGTGCAAACTCGTCGCCACCCAAGCGACATAATAAGTCATCACTACGTATGATAGCACCAATGCGGTTGCCCACCTCAATAAGCGTTTCATCTCCTGCGTCATGGCCAAAATTATCATTAACAAATTTAAAGTTATCTAAATCAATAAACATCAAACAGCTCAGTGGTGTGGATTTACTAGACTCTTTAGTGATCTCTTTGAGCATAGCGTTAAGCGCTAAGCGGTTCGGCAGGTTTGTAAGTGGGTCAGTTTTGACCATTTGTTTGAGCTGTAGCCCTTGCAGTTGTTCCTGTTCCAGTTGTTGACGCAATTCGGCTTGAGAAATATCAACACGTTTTAACAGCTCATTGAAGCTACGAGTGAGAATGCCAATTTCATCGTTGCGAACCACTTTTGCACGTAATTGGAAATCATGTTCTTTTGATACTTTCTGAGCTAGCTCAGATAAAGACAATAATGGTCTAAGCGCAGTTCGTTGTACCTGAGATATGAGTAAAGCAGAGATAGTGAACAAAACACCAATGAGCATTGCTAGCATTAAAATGAGCCTGACAAACCAATACAGCATATTGGTCAGATCAATCACCATGATTAGGTCGCCTTCCACCTGACCTTTGAAGGTAACAGGGTGATATAGCATCATTTTTACACCCGAATACACGATATTTGGTTGTTCTATGCTCTGTTGATAAATTTCCGCGGGCGGAATGAAGCTGGGAGCACTGTATTCGCTAAAAACACTTTTGTTGTTCTTACGCAATGCAATAAAAAGCACGTCTTTTTGTGCGCCAACAAGAGCCAACTCACGTTCAGCGGTGTCCACATCGTCAAATACTAGCATAGGTACAATATTGTGGGAGAGCTGTGCGAGGTTCAGTTGTGCCGTTTCGGCGTGACGGTCTCTTACAACAAACCACAGCAATATTGTTGTTAAGGTGAAGACCAATATCATACTCGCGGCCATTACAGACATGTTAAGTTGAGTTAACCTTCTAACGAGAGACATAGTTGGGTATTGTTCGCTCAAACGTACCTCACATAACAAATCGTTGTATTGTCTTAACAAATATAGATTAGAGATCTTTAAATGGCAGTAAAATAGCAGAGATTTACTGATAATTTATTGAATTTTTATCAATTGATGTTGAGGTCTAAAAACCTTGCATAAAAGAATGGCAAAGCTACGCGTTCGAGTCATGGTACTCAAGCCGCTCAGTTGCGACTAAAGTGCGCAACGGCAAGTAGTGATGACGAAAGGTGTGTTCTATGCTTGTGCGTCGCGGCGAAGGTTTGACAATTCATCGATGAGTTCTAGCAACTCGGGTTCAAACTGAGCAATGGGTTGAGATTGCTTCAGTGCTGTTTCTAACACTTCTGCTAAACTTTTGAGTTTAGGCACCCCAGTGTAACAACAAGCGCCATGAAACTTATGAATCGCACTCAGTAGAGTTTCTGTATCCTGTTGTTCATAAGCGGCTTCGATAGTTTCCAGCAGGGGAGTTAAACCATCTAACAGCATATTTAACATCTCCAGCGCAAGGTCAGGCTTACCGCCAGCATGCTGCAAGGCGAGTTGCCAGTCGAGTAATGAACTTTCAAAAGGCGCAACGCTATGCTCATTCACCACTTTACTTTTTTGCTTACTGACTGGCAAAGTTGAACTGTGGTCACTGATTGTTTGCCTTAACATATCTTCGTCGATAGGTTTGGTTAAGTAACCTTTAAAGCCATCCTTTAACAATTGCTCTTTTTCACCCGATAACGCATGAGCAGTCACGGCAATTATGGGAGTATCTTCGTTTAGTGAGGACTCTAAGATGGTTTTGCAGGCAGTGATCCCGTCCATGATCGGCATTTGTATATCCATAAAAATCAGATCATATTTATGGGTCTTACATAAACCAACCGCTTGGGCGCCATTATGAGCGGTATCAATTAACTCCACTTGCTCTTCAAGTAATGTTGACAGTAGCTTTAAGTTAGCGTCGTTGTCATCAGCAATAAGGACTTTCATAGGCAGTATTTGAGTATCACTTTCTTCGATGGCGATACTTGGGTGATCAAGTCGGTAAGGTGCTGCCAGAACTTCGCATAATTTACGGTGGTTAAGCGGTTTACTCAAACAGGCGTCTGCTCCGCTGCCAATAAGAGATTCTCGCATGTTATGCGAGATGGTATTAAGCATCAAATAGAGATAATCGGCAGCCCCTCGAGCTTTAGCAATATAGCTTTTCACCAATTGCATATGCTCAACACTTGCCATATTGCCAATGAGACAGATGTCGAAACTAAACTCTTTCTCTAATGCATCAAAAAATGACTTTTCATCTTCACATGAAGTGACTTGCATATCCCACTCTTCTAGTTGAGAGACTACGGCTGCATGAGTATGACTTTGAGGCTCGAAATAGAGGATACGTTTATTTGCCAAGGAGCTATTAGGCAAGTCGTCGTTGTAAATACGGTTAGGCAGTTCAAAAATTGCATTAAACGTAAAGCAAGTACCACTACCTGGCGCTGAGTTGAGGGTGATCCTACCCTTCATGGCTTCAACAATATGTTTAGTGATGATCAACCCAAGACCCGTGCCACCAAACTTGCGTGTAATGCTTGAGTCGGCCTGTGCGAATGGTGTGAACAGAGCATCTTGTTTATCCATTGCAATACCAACACCCGTATCGCTAACAGATACCAGTAGTGAAGCATGAGAGTCATCTAGCAAACGGTATGAAACATCTATTTTTACTGAGCCTTTTTCTGTGAACTTAATCGCATTACTCACAAGGTTAATGAGTACTTGTTTAAAGCGAGTAGGGTCGCCTACCAAGTTATCGGGTACTTGACGATTGATAGCAATAGACAACTCCAAGTTTTTCTCGTGTGCGCTGGGGGCGAGTAGGGTCATGACTTCATTGACAGCATCACGCAGTTGAAATTGAATACTTTCTAAGTCCATCGCACCTGCTTCGAGCTTAGAAAAGTCCAAAATATCACTGATAATTGTCAGTAGACTGTTCGCTGATAACTCTATGGTGTCTAAGTAATCTTTTTGATGTTTATTCAGTGGTGTTTTGTAAAGCTGGCGAGTAAAACCAATAACACCGTTGAGCGGAGTCCGTAGTTCGTGACTCATTTTGGCAAGAAAGTCAGACTTTACTCGGTTGGCATCCTGCGCCTCGCGTTTGGCAATATTAAGTTGAATATTTTGTGTTTCGTATTGCTCTAGGGTCTCTTTATAATCACTGGTAGCTTGATCTATATGCTTTTGCATTTCGTCACGTTGACTGATCATCTTCTCATTAATGGTATTGAGACCCTGACGCAATAGCTCGAACTCCCCAACCATCTCATGCTCAATATCAATATCTCGTTTACCTTCAACTAGCTTGTCAGTGGCAAGCAACAGCGCAGACAGGGGCTGGGTGAACATTTTACTGATCCGAAATGATAAAAACGCAGCAAGAAACAGCGCAAATAAAATAATGCTGCTACTCCAAATAAGCGCCTTTTGTTGCGAGATCAAGGCCTGATTCTGGCTCACTTCTATTGCCAAAATTGCCAGTGTTTTTGGGTGTGTGGTGTGCCATCGGTCTGACTGCTTTGAAAAATGTTTGATGGGGGTGAAAAATACAAATGAGTCGTTGAGTTTAACTAACTCTGTTTTATGTAACTGAGAAACATCACCAAAGAAGTAGAGTTGTTCAAATTGTTCGTGATAGTTACTGGTCAATAACAGCTGATTATCTTGGTCGAATAACGCAATACTTTTAATCAAAGGAGAGTGTTTGTTATGCGCGGTACTAATGATCTGGTGTAATGCGGCCCTATCTTGCTTTAACACGGCCTGTTCAGCGGCGATGGCTAAGGGCTCAGAAATACTACTGCCTTGCTGATAAAGAATTTCTTCAAGCTCAACGTAACGATTTACTGTAAAATAGCCACCAAGTATTAAGCCTATCAGCACTGTAGGAATTATAGTTAATGCAAGAATGCTGTCACGAAGGCTAAGTTTAGTCATGTTGGGCAGTGAGCAAGGTCGTTTATTTTTCAATAGATTATCTAGTTAGGCGCTGATTAGCAATGTTTAAGGGGTAGAGTATGGCGCAGTTTTTTCGTGCTAAGGCATCATCAGCTAAGGGCAAAACCATAGAGCTTGCTGTTGAGTCGATGGATCACCAAGGGCGCGGAGTAGCCAAACATCAGGGCAAAGTCTGTTTTGTTGATGGCGCGTTGACAGGCGAGCGTGTGAAAGCACAAATTCAACAGGATAAATCTAAGCTTACGATTGCTAAAGTAGTTAAGTTACAGCAAAGCAGTGAGCACCGAGTGAGTCCCTTTTGTGCGCACTATAATGAATGTGGTGGTTGTCAGTTGCAGCACTTGGCGCATACAGAACAACTCGATGTAAAGCAGCAAGCATTGAGCAAGTTGTTTGCTAAGTTTGCTAAAACTGAGCAATTACCATGGCAGCCAAGCATTGAAAGTGACCCGATGCATTATCGCAGGGCTGCACGCATTGCTTGCTTTTATGACAGGCAAAGCCAGCGACTTAAAGTTGGATTTCGTAGTGCCAAAAGCAAACACATCGTTGATATAAAAAGCTGTGATGTCTTATCGACACCATTCGCTCATTGTCTTGAAAAGCTACGCGTGGCGCTAAATAGCGACAAAGCGTTTGCCAGTGTCAGTCATATACAGCTCTGTGATGCTGATAACGGGCAATATTTACTGTTGCGCCATACAAAGCATATTAATGCGCAAAATAAAGAAAAACTTGCGGCGCTTTTAGATGAGCAAAGCTGGTTATTACTTTGGGATGATGGTGAACAGAACATCGATTATGAGCGGTTACCAAACTATTGCGTGGCTGATTTAACATTTGAATTTAAACTGAGCAACTTTATACAAGTTAACAAAGCCGTGAATGAAAAAATGTTACTTCAGGCTCAGGCGTGGTTGGAACTCGAAGAAGATGATCAAGTGCTAGATCTATTTTGTGGTATCGGTAATTTTTCATTATTGATGGCAAAACGAGCAAACAGTGTCATAGGGGTCGAAGGCTCAGAGTCTTCGGTTGCAATGGCTAAACAAAATGCGCACACTAATCAAATCAGCAATGTGCAATTTTTTTGCTCTGACTTAACAGCACCTTTGGCTGGCGCTCAGTGGTTTTCGAATGAGTTGAATATTTTACTGCTGGATCCATCAAGAACGGGAGCACATGAGATTTTAGCGCAAATGCCACTGAAGCAGTTTGAAAAGGTGTTGTATGTTTCGTGTGACCCTGTGACTTTAGCCCGTGACAGCGCATTGCTACTTCAAGCCGGTTTTGAAGTCCAAAAAATTGGCCTTATGAATATGTTTCCACATACTGGGCATATTGAAACTATGGCGTTGTTCCAAAGGAGGTAATAGGAATGGTTGCAACTCGCCAATCGCATCAACAGCAGCTTCCCGCTGACTTTTCAGCGAGGCTTTCATTATTAGCATTGTCGGATGAGAAGCTGATGCGTCTGCAGCAAGCACATGGTTTGTGTCCTGCAGAGCCGGATTCGGAAATGCTTAACAATGCTATTGAAATGGTAGAGATACTAGCCGATTTAAACCTTGACGCAGAGTCTTTAGCAACCGCCTATTTAACTCCTTATTATCTTGCTGGTTTGATTGATATCGATAAGGTTAAAAGTGAGCTGGGAGACAATATTGCACTGTTACTAAGCGGTGTTGAACAGATGGCTACCATTAGCACTCTGGCCCATCAAGGTAAGGGTAATGTGCAAATAGATAATATTCGTCGCATGTTATTAGCGATGGTGGAAGATGTACGTGCTGTTGTAATAAAACTCGCCGAGCAGATTTGCCATTTGAGAGCCGTAAAAAATGCCGATGAAGATGAGCGGGTCATCGCAGCTAAAGCCACAGCGAATATTTTTGCGCCCTTGGCTAATCGTCTTGGCATTGGTCAATTAAAGTGGGAGCTAGAAGATCTATCATTTCGCTACTTACACCCTCAAACCTATAAAAAAATAGCCAAACAGCTTGCTGACAAGCGCCTTGACCGAGAAGCTTATATGGAAAATATGGTTGCGTTGGTCAGTGATAAGCTAAGCGCAGCCGGAATTAATGCGCAAGTGTATGGACGACCCAAACACATCTATTCCATCTACAAAAAGATGTCGCAGAAAAACTACGAGTTTGATCAGTTATTTGACATTCGTGCTATGCGTATCGTGGTAGACGAAATTCAGGATTGTTATGCTGCGCTAGGTATCGTACACACGAGTTGGCGACATTTGCCAAAAGAGTTCGATGATTATGTTGCAACACCAAAACAAAACGGTTACCAGTCAATTCATACCGTAGTGTTCGGCCCTGAAGGTAAAACGGTTGAAATACAAATTCGCACAGAAGAAATGCATCAAGATGCTGAACTTGGTGTTGCTGCACACTGGATGTATAAAGAAGGGGCCCTGCCGGGAAGAGGCTCAGGTTACGAGCAAAAAATTAGTTGGCTGCGCAAACTCTTACAATGGCAAGAGGAAGTGGTTGATGGCAGCGACTTGGCAGATGAACTAAAAAACCAAGTTGTTGAAGACCGCGTTTATGTATTTACACCTAAAGGAGATATTTTCGATTTGCCTTTGGGCGCAACACCGCTGGATTTTGCTTACTACATTCACTCTAACGTGGGCCACCGCTGTATTGGAGCTAAGGTTTTTGGCAAAATTGTGCCGTTTACCTATAAGCTGTCAACCGGCGATCAAGTTGAAATATTAACCCAAAAGAATGCTTCACCGAGCCGAGATTGGTTGAACCCTTCGTTGGGTTATATCCACTCATCGCGGGCAAGAAGTAAAATCCATCATTGGTTTAAACAACAAGACAGAGACAAAAATTTACAAGCTGGTAAGGAGATACTGGATGCGCAGCTTGCAAAGTTGGATTTAACCTACAAACAACTAGAACCCGCTATTGCGCGGTTCAACTTCAAAGAAATTGATGATTTGATGGTGGCGATAGGTGCTGGAGATATTCGTCTTAATCAGTTTTTGAACTTTGTTCAGGACAAACCAGAAGAACTGCCTAAGCTGAAAATTGGCACGCCTCGTAAAAAGCGGGGTGATAAAAATGGCATTGTGGTTGATGGTGTTGGTAGTTTAATGAGTCATGTTGCCAAATGTTGCCAGCCTGTACCTGGAGATGAAATCGTCGGTTATATCACACAAGGCAGAGGGATTGCGGTGCACAGAACGGACTGTGACGCTTTTGCACATATATGTGAACGTCACCCTGAACGGGAAATCGCTGTGAGTTGGTCCGAAGAAATTCAAGCCGCTTACGCTATTACGGTACGCATTGAAGCACATGATAGACAAGGCTTGATCCGAGACATCAGTTCAGTACTTGCCAATGAAAAAGTGAATGTGCTGAGTATGAATGTGCAGACTAATGATGAAAGGGCCGTGGCTATCTTTGAAATGAAGATAGAAGTTTCGGATTTGTCAGCTATGAATCGTTTATTGACCAAATTACACCAGATTGAAGGTGTGTTTGAAGCCAAACGCCAGCATTAAAGAAAGTGAGTACTTACATGGGTGGAGAGCTGCAAGCGCTTTTATCGATAATGTCTACATTACGAGACCCTGAGCTGGGCTGTGATTGGGATAAAAAGCAGACGTTCGAGTCTATCGTTCCGCATACACTGGAAGAAGCCTATGAAGTGGCTGACGCCATTGAGCGCAATGATATGGCTGCACTTAAGGATGAACTGGGCGACCTATTATTCCAAGTTGTGTTTTATGCTCAGATGGCAAAAGAGCGAGGTGCTTTTGATTTTGCTGATATTGTCTCGGGGTTAAATGACAAGCTCATCCGTAGACACCCTCATGTATTTGAGAAGCAAGAGCAGCTATCAGATACGCAGCTAGAGGCCCAGTGGCAAGCGATAAAAGCACAGGAGCGCGCGCAAAAGGGGAGCGTTACAACCAGTGAGCCACTTTGGCATGATATTCCCAGAATGTTGCCTGCGTTGTCACGGGCGCAAAAAATCCAAAAGCGTGCCTCTGCTTTAGGGTTTGATTGGCCCGACTATCACGGTGCATTGGATAAGGTAGCTGAGGAAGTGCAAGAAGTGAGTGAAGCATTATCGGTTGACCCTCATTCAGCGCACAGTGCAGAAGAGTTAGGAGACCTTTTGTTTGCTACGGTCAATGTAGCGCGCCACGCTAGGCACGATCCTGAGCAAATATTGCGCCTAGCATGTGATAAGTTTGTACGTCGTTTTGAACAGGTAGACAGTACGCTCAATCAACTAGGGCTAAGCCTAGAAGATGCAACTTTAGAAGAAATGGACCTAGCTTGGGAGCAAGTTAAAAAACAACAAAGTAGGCGATAATAGATTTGCTGGTGTGAATATTTAGCTGGATTGATTTATGGCTCTTTGCTATACTATCGCCCCGTCTTGATTCTTATTTAAATTCCATTTTTCCTGATATTCTAGGGTTCGCATGAGTACAAAATTTATCTTCGTAACGGGCGGAGTTGTTTCCTCCTTGGGTAAAGGTATTGCAGCTGCATCTTTGGCCGCTATTTTAGAAGCACGTGGCTTGAATGTAACTATTCTTAAGCTGGATCCTTATATCAATGTTGATCCGGGCACCATGAGCCCAATTCAACACGGTGAGGTATTTGTAACCGAGGACGGTGCAGAGACCGACTTAGACTTAGGTCACTACGAACGTTTTATTCGCACCAAAATGACCAGTCGTAACAACTTCACACAAGGTCGTGTTTTTGAAGATGTATTACGTCGTGAACGTAGAGGCGAGTACTTAGGTGCAACGATTCAGGTCATTCCCCACATCACCAATGATATTAAACGTCGTGTGCTTGAAGGCGCTGACGGCTATGATATTGCTATTGTTGAAGTAGGCGGCACTGTAGGTGATATCGAATCACAACCTTTCCTTGAGGCGTTGCGTCAGTTAGGTACTGAGCTAGGCCGTGAACACGCGCTATTCATGCATTTAACGCTGGTACCATTCCTTGGTACTGCAGGTGAAGTAAAAACTAAGCCAACACAGCATTCTGTGAAAGAGTTACGCTCAATCGGTATTCAACCTGATATTCTTGTTTGCCGTTCAAGCTGTAAATTACCAGCCAATGAGCGCGCTAAAATTGCACTGTTTACCAATGTAGAAGAAAAAGCGGTTATTTCACTGCCTGACGTAGATAGCATTTACAAAATCCCAGCACTACTTAAATCTCAGGATTTAGATAACCTTGTTTGTCGTCGTTTCTATTTAGAAGCACCAGAGGCGGATCTTTCTGAGTGGGAACAGGTGTTATATCAAGAGTCTAACCCGACGGGTGAAGTGACAATTGGTATGGTTGGTAAATATATCGAGCTACCTGATGCGTATAAGTCGGTAAACGAAGCCCTAAAACATGCGGGACTTAAAAACCGTTTAACCGTAAACATTGAATATGTTGATTCACAAGATATTGAAAGCAAAGGTGTTGAGAGACTTGCACACTTAGATGCTATCTTGGTACCTGGTGGATTTGGCCATCGTGGCGTTGAAGGTAAAATTCTTGCGGCTAAATATGCACGTGAAAACAAAGTGCCTTATTTAGGCATTTGTTTGGGGATGCAGGTTGCGCTTATCGAATATGCACGCAACGTAGCTGGCCTTGAAGGGGCAAACTCAACCGAATTTGATTCTAAATCAGCGCATCCTGTAGTTGGTTTGATCACTGAGTGGTTAGATGCCGAAGGCAATGTAGAAGTGCGCGATGAGCAGTCTGATTTAGGTGGAACAATGCGCCTAGGTGCACAGAAATGTCATCTGAAGAAAGGTTCAAAAGTTCATGACGTGTATGGCAGTGATGAAATTGTAGAGCGTCATCGCCATCGCTATGAAGTGAACAATCACTATGTAGAGCGTCTTGAAAAGGCGGGCTTGCAATTTACAGGGCTGTCTGAGGATAAAAAACTGGTGGAGATCATTGAAAATAAAGATCACCCTTGGTTTATTGCAGCTCAGTTCCATCCTGAGTTTACGTCGACTCCGCGTGATGGACACCCACTATTTGAAGGTTTTGTTGCGGCGGCATACAGCCACCAAAAAGCAGAATCTTAACGTATTTAAAGCCGTGCTTATGCACGGCTTTTTTATGCAAAAGTAAGTGTTGCTTTGAGTTTAAACTATAAGTTCAAACCAGTGCTTATTTTATAAGTTACATACACATTACACTCACCACTTTGGGAATAAGAGGAATCAAGATGTCAAAAATCGTAAAAGTGATTGGCCGTGAAGTTATGGACTCACGTGGTAACCCGACGGTTGAAGCTGATGTTCACTTAGCTTCAGGCGCATGGGGTCGTGCTTGTGCACCATCAGGTGCATCAACAGGTACACGTGAAGCGCTAGAGCTACGCGATGGTGATAAAGCTCGTTACTTAGGCAAAGGCGTTTTAACGGCTGTTAACTACATCAATGTAGACATCGCTCAGGCGCTAGAAGGTAAAGATGCGTTGGAACAGCGCGCGATTGACCAGATCATGATCGATTTAGATGGCACTGAGAACAAAGAAAAATTAGGTGCAAATGCGATTTTGGCGGTATCTCTAGCCAATGCTAAAGCGGCAGCTCAGGAAAAGGGCGTAGCTCTATACGAGCATATTGCTGACATCAACGGCACTTCAGGTCAGTACTCAATGCCAGTGCCGATGATGAACATCATCAACGGTGGTGAGCACGCGGATAATAACGTAGATATTCAAGAGTTCATGATCCAGCCTGTTGGCGCAAAGAGCTTCCGCGAAGCACTTCGTATGGGTGCTGAAATTTTCCATAGTTTGAAAAAAGTACTAAACGCACGTGGCTTGAACACCGCTGTTGGTGATGAAGGTGGTTTTGCACCAGATTTAAAATCAAACGAAGAAGCGCTAGAAGTGATTGCACAAGCGGTGAGTGACGCAGGTTACGAGTTGAATAAAGACATCACGTTAGCACTAGACTGTGCTGCGTCTGAGTTCTACGTTGATGGCAAATACGACCTTAAAGGTGAAGGTAAAGCATTTGACTCAGCAGGTTTTGCTGATTTCTTAGCTGATCTTGCTGCACGTTACCCTATCGTTTCAATTGAAGATGGTTTAGATGAAAGTGACTGGGCTGGCTGGAAAGTACTGACTGATAAAATCGGTAGTAAAGTTCAGTTAGTGGGAGACGATTTATTTGTAACCAATACTAAGATCCTTAAGCGCGGTATTGATGAGAACATTGGTAACTCTATCCTTATCAAGTTTAACCAAATTGGTTCACTGTCAGAAACGCTTGATGCAATCAAGATGGCGCAAGATGCAGGCTTTACAGCTGTTATTTCTCACCGTTCTGGTGAAACGGAAGACGCAACGATTGCCGACCTAGCGGTAGGTACTGCGGCAGGTCAAATTAAGACCGGTTCACTGTGTCGCTCAGACCGTGTAGCTAAATACAACCAGTTACTTCGTATTGAAGAAGCGCTAGGTGAAAAAGCTACCTATAAAGGTCGTAGCGAAATTAAAGGCCAATAACCTCGAGTGGTTACTAATTTGAAAAATGCCGCTAATTAGCGGCATTTTTTATGCTTTGAATTGGTTGTATAAAATGTCATGGGTGAAATTGGTTTTAAGGTAAAACCCGCGAGGCAAGGTTTTAATGAGCTTGCCATTGGGCCCAATTGCATCGGTTGTTACACGGCTATTGGCCGCTTTTGGTCTTATTTGCATCACTTGTCCCAAATGGCCTGATATTTCTTCTACTCGACCAAGGGCAATCAACTCAATCTGTTCTTCCCAATCTCTTTTTAGTAACGCATTTTGTTGCTCTGTGGGCTGCCATAAAAAACCGTGACCTATGGTGCGATTAACAGGTTGTATGTCTCGCTCAGCGAGCACGGGAAGCCATAAAACATGATTGAGTTTCTTTCTTACAGTACTGTCTTCCCAAGTTGCTCCAGTTAAACCCGTTAAAGGCACCACCGAAACATACGTGGTTTCTAGAGGTCTGCCTTGATAGTCAATCGGAAGTGACTTTAGCTCTATGCCCAAGTGCTCAAAGTCGGGAACCGGCTTTGAACCCGCGCTGGCGCCCAGCACATATTCAAGCAGTTGCCCAGGCCAGCCCTTTTCGCGCAGCAAGTGTTCAGGGCTTTTAAATTGGTATTGCTGGGCTAACTCACCGAGTGTAAGCCCTGCGATTGCATCGACGCGTTGCATCAGGTGTGTGATGGACTCCGGCGGCTGTGGTTTGTTCATGATGAGCAGCTTATGAAGATAACAATGGCCCGTATTGTAGCGAAAGAGTCCATAATAAAGAAATGTTGATAAAGTAAGTGGTTGATTTTTGAACTATTCTTTTTTTGGTTGTTTATTCCCCGCATAAATATCCAGTGTTTTATTTTAGCTTATTGAAAGTAAATGGTTTTTTGTCTTCTGTTTACAATCTACAACCTGTTAGAGATAACAGGTTTTGGATAAATACAACTATATAAACACAATTATCCACAGTTTCTGTGGAGAAAGTACTGTATAAACGAGTTAATTGTGGATTTGTTTGTTAATTAAGCATGTTTACGGGGTTTTATGCACAACCTGTGAGTAACTTGAGTAAAAGCAGGAATAATATTTGCTGTGTGTAAGAAGTTGTGGAACAATCATTAAAAATCGACTTATAAAAGAGGCACTAAGGTGATTGATGCCGAAGGTTTTCGTGCCAATGTCGGAATTGTTATCTGTAATAACCAAGGGCAAGTATTTTGGGCTCGGCGTTTTGGTCAGCATTCATGGCAGTTTCCCCAAGGTGGTGTGGATGAAGGGGAGACCCCTGAACAAACCATGTATCGTGAATTACATGAAGAAGTTGGCTTAAAACCTGAGGATGTGGAGATAGTAGCCAGTTCGAAGCACTGGTTACGTTACAAATTACCAAAACGCTTGATCCGCAGAGATTCAAGTCCGGTTTGTATTGGCCAAAAGCAAAAATGGTTTTTACTTAAACTTAGATGTAAAGATGAAGATGTAGACTTGCTACATACTCATCATCCTGAGTTTGATGATTGGCGCTGGGTAAGTTATTGGTATCCAGTTAGGCAAGTTGTCTCATTTAAAAGAGATGTGTATCGGCGCGTAATGAAAGAGTTTGCGCCATTTGCGATGCCATTCAATAAGAGAGAGCAACAGGGCCGAGACACCAATTGGCGACAACGCCGATAAAGGAGTGAACAGTGTTAGCAACGTTGCGGTCGATAGTAGAGTCGGTTTCACAGCAAGCCAATTTGGAGGATGCGCTGACGCAATTTGTGAGTTTGGTCAAAGAGGCCATGAACACTGAATGTTGCTCTATCTACTTTGCTGATTATACACAAGACAACTTTGTCTTAATGGCCAGCGATGGTTTGAACCCACAAGCCATCGGTCAGTTTCGTATCGGTTTTACAGAAGGCTTAGTTGGGCTAGTTGCGCAACGCGAAGAACCGATAAACATTGCTCATGCTCAATCTCACCCTCGGTTTAAATTATCACCCGAAGTTAATGAGGAAGGGTATAACGCCTTCCTATCTGTGCCTGTGGTGCACCAGCGAAAAGTGCTTGGAGTCATTGTAGTTCAGCAAAAAATGGCACGGGTTTTTAGCCATGACGAAGAATCCTTCCTAATAACTTTATCTGCACAGTTGGCTTCTCAGTTGGCACATGCTGAAATTCAAACCGTATTTGTACAAGAAGCAACGACGCATCAAACATCAGTACTGAAAGGGGTTTCTAGTGCACCCGGTATTGCAATTGGTGAAGGGTATGTGGTCCTGCCAAAGCTAGATTTTGATAGTATTGAGCCACAAAAGTCAGAGCATACGGAACAACAAAGACAGTTGTTTCTACAAGCGGTTGCAGCAACACGCCAAGAATTTCATATCCTAGCTAATACGCTAAGCGATAGTATCCCCAAAGAAGCCTTGGCCGTTTTTGAAGTTTACCAACAGTTGTTGGATGCGCAAAGCTTAGGCCAGCAAGTGGATGCTCAACTCAGTTTAGGATGGAATGCCAAAAGTGCGCTTAAGCATGTGATTGAAAGTTTGGTGAATCAGTTTAACGCGATGAAAGACCCTTACATTAAGGAGCGCGCTGTAGATGTAAAAGACATCGGTTTGCGTGTACTTCATCATCTAGTGAGTACTGAACATGCGGTTAAGTCTTATCCCAACGATACCATACTTGTTACTCATACGTTGACACCGAGTATGTTAGCTGAAGTACCCAAAGAAAAACTAAAAGGGGTCGTGAGCGTGCATGGTGCCGCAAACTCCCATGCTTCCATTTTGACAAGGGCTATGGGGGTTCCCGCAATTTGGGGTATCGAGGATATTCCGTTGCTTCAGCTAGAAAGCAAGGAAATGATTCTAGATGCATATGCGGGGCGAGTGTATATCTCGCCCTCCCAATCATTGCGCCATGAATATGAGCAGATGCGTCATCAAGAAAGTTTGTTGCATGACAAGTTTGAAGCAGAGCATGCTTTGCCTCCGGTGACGCTCGATGGTGAACGGATCAGTTTACTGCTCAACGCTGGTTTAGATTTAAGTACCGAGCCTCTGACCGCTAAATATTGTGACGGGGTGGGACTTTATCGAACCGAAGCGTGGTTTATGCAAAAGGGGCGATTTCCATCGCAAAGAGAACAAGAAGAGTGGTATCGAGAAGTTTTGACGCGGTATCACCCTGAACCTGTGGTTATGCGCACACTAGATATCGGTGGGGACAAAGTACTAGATTACTTTGATATAAAAGAAGAGAACCCATTTCTAGGCTGGCGCGGCATACGTGTTTCACTTGATCACCCTGAGTTATTTCTAGATCAATTAAAAGCTATGATTAAGGCTAATACGGGTCTGGGCAACTTGCGTATTATGTTACCTATGGTGAGTCATACTGAAGAAGTTGATGAAACACTGGCCCTGCTAGAGCAAGCGTACTTTGAATTGCAAGAAGAGTGGGCGGATCAATTCTTATTGATCGATAAACCAGAAATTGGCGTGATGTTGGAAGTACCATCAAGTGTATTTTTACTGCCAGAGTGGTCTAAAAAAGTTGATTTTTGCTCTGTGGGTAGCAACGACCTTACGCAATACCTATTAGCAGTAGATAGAAACAACGCGCAGGTAGCAGAATTATTCGACCCTTATCATCCGAGTGTTTTACGTGTTCTAAATAGTATTGCAAGTAGCTGTCAAGAATTTGAACTGCCCTTTAGTTTATGTGGTGAGTTGGGGGGAGAGCCTGAAGGCGCTATTCTTCTGGTTGCTATGGGATACCGACGCTTGAGTATGAATATTTCCTCCTTGAGCAAAGTTAAATGGGTGCTGCGCCGGTTACATGTCAGTAGTATGGAGTCACTTTTACAGGAATGTTTAGCACAATCCTCGGCTAAACAAGTTCATCGTTTAATGCGCAATTTCATGATTGAGAATAATTTCAGCGAACTGTTTTATCAGTCTAAATAGAAAAGCACGCAAGGGTGCACTGTCGCGCATAATGCGCTACCATAGCGCGCTCAAATAATTGAGAGATATGAATGTATGAGCGAAGCCATTTTGCTGGTAGTCAGCTGCGCATTGCTTGGTAGTTTTGTTGGTTTTCTTGCTGGGTTGCTTGGTATCGGTGGTGGTTTAGTCATTGTGCCTGTGCTGTCTGGTATTTTACGTTACTTTAACATTGTACCCGAGTCTCAAATTGTACTGGTGGCTATTGCCACTTCGCTGGCTTCGATTCTTTTTACGTCAACCTCTTCCGCGTTGGCGCATCATCGCAATGGAAATGTGCCTTGGAATATAGCTCCTTATGTCATGGGGGGAGTTGCATTTGGTGCGTTAATAAGTGGTTTTTTAGCGGCTTTGTTACCTGAACCTGTAATAAGAAGTATTTTTGCCGTAAGCGTCGTTTTGATCGCAATAAAAATGTTATACAGTAGCTCGAAGAAAAGTGTCACACAGCGTGCCTTACCCAGTGGTCCGGTGCTTGGTGCCTTAACCTGTGTGATGGGTGGATTATCAGCAATGATAGGCATTGGTGGTGGGGCCTTGATAGTACCGCTACTTAGTTTTTTTTCTATGGACATGAGAAAGGCCATTGGTAGTGCCTCAGCTTGTGGCATTGTGATCGCCTTGTTCGGTTCGCTAGGTTATATTACCGCAGGTAGTGCCCATTATACTTTTTCACAAGGTTTTGCGGGGTTCATCTACCTGCCAGCTTTATTTGGTATAGTGCTCACTTCATGGTTTATGGCGCCTTTGGGAGCAAAGTCAACACAGTTTTTACCTGTGTCGACGATAAAGAAAATTTTCGCAGCATTGCTACTAGTAATTGCTATTAATATGATCATTAGTTAAGGAAAGGCGATGGCGTTGCAGTTTCCACAAATAGACCCAATTATTTTTTCGATAGGCCCACTCAGCGTGCGTTGGTACGGGGTGATGTATTTAATTGGCTTTTTATTTGCAATGTGGATGGCAAATCGACAAGCAGAAAAGCCGAATTCAGGGTGGAGCAAAGAACAAGTTAGTGACTTGTTATTTTATAGCATGCTCGGGGTAATTCTAGGTGGGCGTATTGGCTATGTGCTGTTTTACCAGTTTTCATACTTTGTTGAAAACCCAGTCTATCTGCTTAGGATAGATCAGGGGGGTATGTCGTTTCATGGTGGAGCACTTGGAGTGATAGCAGCCATCGTGATTTTTGCTTTGCGTACAAAGAAGTCAATTTTGTCGGTTGGTGACTTTGTTGTTCCTCTAGTTCCTGTTGGTCTAATGGCCGGACGGATTGGTAATTTTATCAATGGGGAGCTTTGGGGGCGCACGACGGATGTGCCTTGGGCGTTTGTATTCCCAACTGGAGGCCCTTTACCACGACACCCTTCACAGTTGTATGAAGCGTTTTTTGAAGGTTTAGTCTTGTTTATTATGCTAGTTTGGTTTGCTAAAAAGCCAAGACCAGCAGGGAGCATTGCTGGACTGTTCTTATTTGGCTATGGGGTGTTCCGTTTTGGTATCGAGTACTTCAGAGAGCCTGATGCGCATATTGGCTTATATGCAGGGATGATTTCTCAAGGGCAAATATTGTCTTTACCTATGGTGCTAGCAGGTGCCGCATTGATTGCTTGGGCGTATAGAGCACAGCCCGTATTGAATCATTCTGAAAAATAACGAAGATCACCGCTATGAAACAATATTTAGATTTAATGCGCTATGTCAAAGAGCATGGCACGATAAAACAAGATAGAACAGGCACAGGTACAATCAGTGTTTTTGGTTATCAAATGCGCTTTAATCTGCAGGAAGGCTTTCCTCTTGTCACGACTAAAAAATGCCACCTTCGTTCAATCATTCATGAGCTTTTGTGGTTTTTAAAAGGTGAAACGAACATTGCTTATTTGCAAGAGAATGGTGTAAAAATTTGGGACGAATGGGCTACCGAAGATGGTGAGCTTGGGCCTGTTTATGGTAAACAGTGGCGCTCGTGGACGGGTGAAAATGGTCAAGTAGTGGACCAGATCAAAGAGCTTATTCAACAAATTAAAACTAATCCAGACTCTCGCAGATTAATTGTGAGTGCTTGGAACCCTGCGTTGTTGCCTGATACACAGTATTCGCCCAAAGAAAACGCAGCAATGGGCAAGCAAGCACTGCCGCCTTGCCATACTTTATTTCAGTTTTACGTGTTGGATGGCAAGTTGTCATGTCAGCTTTATCAAAGAAGCGGTGATATTTTCTTGGGTGTACCCTTTAATATTGCCAGCTATGCTTTGTTGACCATGATGGTCGCACAGGTATGTGATTTACAACCTGGGGATTTTATCCACACATTTGGTGATGCTCATTTGTACTTGAACCACTTAGAGCAGGTTGATGAACAATTGTCACGTACACCATTTACCAAACCAACGATGAAGATTAACCCTCAGGTGAAAGATATTTTTTCTTTTACCTACGAAGATTTTGAGCTTGAAGGATATCAGGCTCATCCTCATATAAAAGCACCAGTTGCTATTTAGGAGATTTAATGAAAGTTGTTATTCCAGTAGCCGGCCTAGGCACTAGAATGTTACCCGCAACTAAAGCAATTCCAAAAGAGATGTTGCCTATTGTTGATAAACCGCTAATTCAATATGTTGTAAACGAAGCGGTTGCAGCCGGTATTAAAGAAATTGTTTTAGTGACGCATTCAAGTAAAAACTCGATTGAAAACCACTTTGACACAAGCTTTGAGCTTGAAGCTATGTTAGAGAAGCGTGTAAAACGTCAATTACTTGAAGAAGTACAATCAATTTGTCCTGCGGGCGTTACTATTATTCATGTTCGTCAAGGTGAAGCGAAAGGCTTAGGTCACGCGATTAATTGTGCTGCCCCAATCATTGGTGACGCGCCGTTTGCAATTATGTTGCCAGATGTACTCATTGACGAAGCTGCAAGTGATTTATCTAAAGATAATTTAGCGCAAATGATCAGCCGCTTCAAAGAAAACGGTCAAAGCCAAATCATGGTGGAGCCTGTTGCCCATAAAGATGTGGATAAGTTCGGTATCGCAGATATCGGTGATACAAAGCTTAAAGCGGGTGAAAGTGCAGATTTAAATACTCTGGTAGAGAAGCCGAGTGTAGACGAAGCGCCTTCAAATCTGGCTGTGGTTGGCCGATATGTATTGAGTAAAGATATTTGGCCTCTACTTTCAAAAACTCCGCTCGGTGCTGGTGGAGAAATTCAGCTGACTGATGCTATTGCGATGTTGATGGATGAAGAAAAGGTACAAGCTTACGCTATGAAGGGTAAAAGTCACGACTGTGGTAGCAAGCTCGGGTATTTACAAGCAAATGTTGAATACGCATTAAGGCGCAGTGAGTTCGCCAAAGAGCTTAAAGCCCATATAAAAGGTCTTATATAAAGTAATCAACAAAGTAAATGAAAGGCACCTAATATGGTGCCTTTTTTGTTATGTATAGGTGATTACAGCGGCAAAGTATTGCCATATTAAAATTATGAAAGAGGCAGCCGATAATAACTTTATGTAGGTCAGCGTAACCATGCTCAAGCAAGTTAGGAATATGGGTTTAAATATGTAGTACTCGTAGAACCAATAATTTGGGTATGCTTTTTGCATTTGCTAAGCAGAGTAATTTACTTAGGTTAAATAATCATGCGGTTTTTACTACTTGCGCTATGTGTCGGCTTGATTGGGTGTCAAAGCCCCAATGATGCCAAAAAGCAACATACATTGTACGTCACCCCTGAAAAGAAAATGGCTGCGTATACTGTTCACCAATATGTGGGGGATTTAAGTGTACAGCTAAGCAATATTTCTGGTGTCCGAAAGCGTAATGCTAGAATCGCTGTGATGAGCTTTTTTAAAGCCGATGGCTTAGGTGAGAAACTAGCAAATCAGCAAGCTTCAGGTTTAAGTCAGCAGATCCAAGAAAGCTTGTTAACTCAATTCACTCAGTTAGGTTATCACACAGTAGAGCACCGTTTAGAAGACCAACTTACTTTGCTTGCGAATGCCGACAGTATGCTTAGTCGTAATCTAGAGAATTTGCGTGAACGTCAGAACATTGACTTTATAGTCGCAGGAACATTAACCCAGCAGCAACATGCATATATTGTTAATGCTAGACTTATAGATATGCAAAGTGGCCGAATTGTCTCTGCGGCGACAGCAGAGATCCCCATCAATGTGATGTGGTCAGATGAAAAAGTACAGCAACGCGATGGCTTGATCTATCGTAGTGAATATTGATGAGGAACATACGATGAAGAATTTTTTATATATTTTACTACTACCGTTGAGTGTTGGCTGTGCGAACATGATGAGCAGTTGGGAGAAGCCTACGCAGCAACAAGAGACTGTCGAAAGTGGGCAGCGCAGTGTAAAGGCTCCAAGTGCACCAAAAGAAGCTTTTCAGTCTCGTAATGCAATACCCAACACGGCGAGCCAGATGGCTAGTATGAGCCGCAAAAACATTAACCACTATGTACGTGGAATAATGCAAGATATGGTCGAGAACCTGCAATATGTTAATTCAAAAACGCCTTTGGCGGTCTCTAGTTTTGTTTATTTAGATGATAACTATGATCAAGCGACACTACTTGGCAATCAATTGTCAGAAAGCTTTATGCATGAGTTACATAAGTTTGGTGTTGCGGTAGTGGATTTTAAAACGACAGATTATATGCGAGTGACCCCAGATGGCGATTTTGTGTTTAGTCGAGATTATTTGGAATTGAATGAAACACAGAGCTTTCAATATGTACTTGCTGGTACTTTAGTTAATCACCAAGGCGGGGTGTTGGTTAACGCACGTATAGTAGGCATAAACAGTAAAGCTGTGGTTGGTTCTGCGCAAGGATTTATCCCCCAATCTGTAGTTGATGCATTAGGTAATAGCTACAGAACGGATGGTATTTTACTAAAAAAAGCCAGTAACTGAGGTATAGTATGAAACAGCGAATTTACCTTCTGAGCACACTGGTACTTGCGCTTAGTGGGTGCCAACTTCTGATCCCAACTAAGATCTATGTAGAAGAAGAGCGTACCGCACACAACCAGTCCAGCAATGCTCAAACCAAGCAACAGTTAATTGAGGACGAACTAGCGGACGAGTTTTCGGCGCTACAAAATACACGTCGCTTTAACCCATCTCAACATCACTTACGTTTAGCAAATTATGTCGAACAAATGGCGCTTGATTTGGTAGATACCATGAATTCTGAGCAAGATATTAGTATTGCAGTAGCATCATTTGTAGATTTTGACAACAATTTGCGTACTACAAATCAATTAGGAAATCAGCTAGCGGAAACCTTTATTCACCAACTACAAAAGTTTGGCTATGGGGTCGTAGATTTTAAAACTGCTAATTCGGTTTCTGTAACCTCCAGTGGCGACTTTTCATTCTCAAGAGAGGTGAAGGCACTAACGAATCAACGTATTGCTAGTCATATACTTTCAGGCACGATGATATATCGCAGTATGGGGGTGGAGGTAAATGCGCGTGTGATAGATATAGATTCAAAGCAAGTGATTGCGACAAGTACGAAGTTGCTGCCTCATTATGTGCTACAAAGCGCAAATATCGTCTTGTCCAGCGTCAATTAAAGCATAATTAAGTTGCTGACTTTTATAAAAAAGTATTGAAATTAAAGAAGCCAAAGGGCTATACTTTTAGTCACTTTGGCCCCTTAGTTAAATGGATATAACAGTCCCCTCCTAAGGGATAGTTGCAGGTTCGATTCCTGCAGGGGCCGCCAGCTCTTAATACCCATCTCAGATCAGATTTTACATAGCGACAGTTCCATTTATAGCCAGCCCCATAAAGTCATCGATCTTATACTCGCCTTTTATTCTAACTAGGGTGGGCATATGAACACTGATTTTATTATTAAAGCGCTAGATTTAGAGCTTTTCACACCACTGATGTCTTTGGATCAGAGCGCGTTAGCTGCGGTCGATGCTAGGTGGGTTTATGTGGACTCTATGCCAGGCTTCCCATGTCGTGTTTCTTTAGTTGATGCACAGGTTGGGGAGCGAGTTATGCTTGTGCACTTTTTTCATCATGATAGTACTTCTCCTTATCGTTCATCTGGCCCAATCTTTGTAAGAGAGCAGGCAAAAACAGCTAACCTATCGGTGAATGAGATCCCCGAAGTACTGAGCCAGCGATTACTGTCATTGCGAGGGTATAGCGCACATCATGACATGTTGGAAGCCGTTATTGTACAAGGGGAACAGGTAAAGGGAGTGATACATCAGATATTCGCTAATCCAGAAATTGATTACGTGCACATTCACAATGCGAGCCCTGGGTGTTATAGCTGTGTAGCTTATCGAGCTGAGAGCTATTGATAGTCGGTTGATCTAGGTGGCGCGAAGAAACCGCGCTACCTAGTGAATTAAAGTTACTAGTTATCCAGAGCAAAACTCTCTTCGCTTTTGACTTGTACTTGTACAATATCATTGAGTTGTACATTGCTAAGCGGGCGAGTATTTAAGTTTACCGCTGTTGCACTTTGCATATTTACATTGACTACTTTGAGCTGGTTTATTGTTTTTGTCGTTGAGTTAATGATATTGCCATTACCCATCATGATATCGCTGCGATGCATGATAGTTAATACCTTGCCAGGTTCCAGGCCATGATCTTTACCTAAGTTGATGACAACCTGCTCACTGTCTAAATATAGAATTTTACCTTTAGTGGGAATGCATGACACAGCTGTATTGAGGTCTTGACTCACTTTATTAAAAACTTCCTGAATGCGCTGCCCATAATGAGAGCGCCAAAATTTTTCGCTGTATACATCAATTAATTCAGTCTTTTCGAAAGGCCAAATCCCTTGAGTTGTATAGTGTTGGTACCATACTTTTTCAAAGGTCATGGCATCATAAAGCGCAAAATCTATCTTAAAACTTCTCAGGTATTCATCATCTTGCCAGAACGCGTAGTCGTTATTGAGTTTATCCAACCCAGCTACATCTGTGATTTGACTTAGTAGTACATATTGGCTGTTACTATTCATGGCAATCGTTTCAACAAGCAAGTGATTGTAGTCAAACTGTTGCGTAAAATACTCTTGCACGTTTATTGCGGTATTCAAGTAAGGGATAGGCTTAACCGCATTGGTGCGCTCGTTCAGAGTATTAAACAGTCTTTGTGACACCGATTTAGATATGTCAAATATTTGACCCAGTCTTGCTTGGTGCGGCTGAGTTAGCTGACTTTGCGTGATGGCTATTTGCTTATTAAATTGTTGTGCTAAACATTGTCCCTTTGTCGCATAAATATCTAAATGTAGTGTGACGGTATATTGATCTTGCTCTTTACTTTCACTGACGAGGTTAATTTGTTGAATTTCACCATGAGATTTTATTTTCAAATCATCTTGAGCCAAGACCCCATCAGCAACGCTTTGCACGCTAGTCACGGTTGCTCCTGAGAATATAAGTGCTTGTGTGATAGCATCTTTTACGGCTGCTTGACGAGCTTGAGATACATCACGCCCTTGGGTGCTAGCATAGCCAACTACCTCATACCACTCAGCCTTAACGCCTAAGCTCATCACACATAGTGCGAATAATGTGATTGCCTTCATCATAATATAGAACCTCGAAAGATTGATAGTTAACTAAAGCAATTCATGTACCATAATTTTTGGCAAGGATTGTGCATCGTGAAATGCATTATTTTTATGAGGTGAGCAAAGATGGACATCAGTAGAACGATAAATCTAGCTAATTTTATAGTGACGGCAAGTTTACTGTTTATTCTAACTGGTTGTAGTAGTGTTTTCGACAAGCATATTGAATACGAGTACATTGAACCAGATCATTACCCCGTGTTAAAAGCAATTGGGTATGCGCCATTGAGTGCTCAGCCTGGAGAAAATGACACGCAAAAAATGCTTATGGCTGTTAAGGTTTCAAAACTAGAAGCATATCGTGAACTGACTGAGCAGGTTTATGGCCAAAATATCTCGTCAACGATGACGGTAAAAGGTGCGATAGCACAAAACGATGGATTGCAGAGTCAAGTGAATGGTGTCATTCGAGGCGCAAAAGTAGTGAAGAGCTATTCAGCAGGCGACACATATGTGACAGAACTTGAGCTTGATATGAAGCGTGTACATGATTTGTACATTACTCAAGTGAAACCTAGAAAAATCAAGCGGGTTACTTATTACTGATGTGGCTTGAGGCTCTGTTAATCACAGAGCCTGACGATCATGCTTTTAGATTTTTAACGAGTTCGTTATTTCGTGAAACGACAGCACCATCTTGGCTGTAGGTAACGGAAGAGGGCACACCTATCAAAATATCTTTTAACTCTCTTACACTTAGATGTGCTAAGTGTGCTGCATGCGCATTTACTTCGTTTTTGTGCTTACACTCTCGCAGTAGTGCATCAATTTTTGAAGCGTAATCTTTGGCTTCTTGTTGTTGAAATAAACTCTTATCAAAGCCTGACAGTTCTTTGTCAACTTTTTGAATTGTGTTGAGTAGCTGTAACTTTTCCTTAGCGAGACCCTTCAGTCCATCACCTTTCTTGGCCGCCAACGCATCAAGCTCACTATCTAACAACAGGGTCAGAGTTGTTAAATGAGTGAGCTGCTTCTCTAGCTTATGTATGCAAAGTGAGAGTTGATCATCCATACATGTCAAACTCGAATGCAGCAATATTCTTCGCCAACTTTTGAGCGTCTATTTGATACTTGCCTTCGCTGATAGCTTTTTTAAGTTCAGCTACCTTTTCATTGTCAAATGCTGGCGCATCTTGCGCTTTGTCCTGCAGGCTTTTCAACTGCTTAGCTTGAGGTGTTAGGCTAACAGAATCAGATGCGGCTTTTTCAGGCGCTTTAGTTTGCGCATTGCTACTCGCATTTGCTTCATTTTTTTGCAACTCAGCTTTTTGTTGCTTAATATTATTAAGCACGCTGCTAGATTGCGTTTGACCTTTAACGTTATTTACCATGATTGTGACCCAAAAATTACTTTCTTGTTTAGAATATCGGCTGCTACTTGTATAACTTTAGCAAAAATTTTAGATATTGACCTCAACAGAATCAACATCTTTTACCCTTGCCGAAAGTATTTTTCCAGACTTTTGATTTTTAACTTGAATTTGCTCACCGATGTTTCCATCTTGCAAAGCTATTCCCGTTGTTTTAATAGTCAAAGTTGCTGTTTTGGCATAAATGCTGACGATATCGCCTTTACATACCATGCAGATTTGATGCATCCCAATAGGCATACCTTCTCGCAAAGTTCGCTTACTTCGGCTGCCGATTAGTAAATTTTTATCGTCTATGTATGAAGCTCTGACGAAGTGCTTGGCTCTATACTCCAATTTTAGGTGCTCTTCAGTCAACAGTTCGCCTTTGGAAATAAGGGCATTACTGACGATGACAGGGAATAGTTCCTCAACACGAATATGAACGTACTGTGTCCAACCAGATAAATCGTCACATTTAAGTTGTACGGTTACCTGCCGATTAAACGGTGGCGACGCATTTGTAGATATATCGATTGGTTGCTCGCAGTAACGGGTTGGAAGTCTTGCATCCAAAGGAATTGCACTGATTTGAAGTTTACTATCAGGCTTCATTGCAATTAAGTCTGCAATATAGGTCCTAGCAGCTTCTTCAAGTGCTTGATTGTTGTAATTTTGAGCATAAACTTCACAACTGAGTAGAATATATACCATTGTGGAAAAAAACCCGAAGGTTTTGGTTTTTTTTAACAAACTCATGATGTTTCGACTATGCTTATCATGTGAAAAAGGGTATAAAGATTTTGCGTTAATTGTGGCACCTCTTCAAGAGTTAAAGTTCCTTTATTAGCGTCTGCAAGTATCGTTCCGTTAAGCAATGTTATAGGTAGGAGATTGAGATGGCAGGTATTTTAGACTCAGTAAACCAACGGACACAGTTGGTTGGGCAAAACCGCCTAGAGTTGTTGCTTTTCAGGCTTAAGGGTCGACAACGTTTCGGCATTAACGTATTTAAAGTACGTGAAGTGCTCCAATGTCCACCATTGACAAACATGCCTAAGTCAAACCCTTTCGTTAGGGGAGTAGCACATATTAGAGGGCAAACCATATCGGTGATAGACATGTCTTTGGCTGTAGGTGGCCCGCCTATTGAAGACATCCATAACTGCTTTATCATCATTGCCGAATACAATCGCTCTGTTCAAGGGTTTTTGGTTGGTGCTGTAGAGCGCATCGTAAATATGAACTGGGAAAAGATCATGCCACCGCCTTCGGGTGCAGGCCGTTATTCATACCTTACCGCGGTCACTGAGATTGAAAATGAACTAGTTGAAATATTAGATGTCGAGAAAATTCTCAATGAGATATGTCCTGTGGATACCGAGGTTAGTCAAGACATAGTATCAGATGGCGAAATGCAAAAAGATTTAGGTGAGCGAATTGTTTTTATTGCTGATGACTCAGCGGTAGCGCGAAATCAGGTAAAACGAGCACTTGAGCCGTTAGGTGTACAAACTGAGCTTGCTAAAAACGGTAAAGAAGCGCTATTGAGGCTTCGGGAAATCGCTGAAGTGGATTGTCAAAATAATATTACCGAGCGAGTAGGTTTACTTATTTCTGACGTTGAAATGCCTGAAATGGATGGTTATACATTAACAGCAGAAATAAAAGCGGATCCAAAATTGGCACCCTTACACGTTATCTTACATACTTCCTTGAGCGGGGTATTTAATCAGGCCATGATCGAAAAGGTCGGTGCAGATGATTTTATCGCAAAGTTTAACCCGGATGAATTGGCAGCTGCCGTTAAAAAGTGGGTTCACTGTGACTAATGAATGGCGGTAATACTTTGGAAAATAAACACCTTCAACAAAGCGAATACGATCAATTCAGAACTTTTCTAGAGCAGCAGTGTGGTATCGTACTTGGCGATAACAAACTTTATTTAGTGAAAAGTCGTTTGGCACCATTGATGGCTCGATTTGGTGTTGATACGTTATCTGCATTGGTCAGTAAGACTTTAAGCCCTCATGAGCGGCAATTACGTGCCGCGGTGGTCGATGCTATGACCACCAATGAGACTTTATGGTTTAGGGATGCCTATCCATTTGAGTTACTAAAAACTAAGATCTTTCCTGAATTTAGCGATTTAAGAAGGCCAGTTAAGATATGGTCAGCGGCCAGTTCATCAGGACAAGAGCCATATTCTATTGCCATGTCTGCGAGCGAATTTCAAAGCAAAAGCCCAGGTGGTCTAAAGATGGGTGTCCAAATAACGGGCACCGATATTTCTAATACCATGTTGGATATGTGCAAAAATGCAGAATATGATGCGCTTGCTCTTGCCAGAGGGTTGTCGGCTGAGCGTAGAAAGAAGTTTTTTAAAGATAGTGGTAATGGTATGGCTCAGGTGGTCGACCCTATTCGCAAAATGGTTAATTTTAGGCACCTTAATTTGCTCGATTCCTATGCGTTAATGGGAAAGTTTGATGTTATATTTTGCCGAAATGTACTGATATACTTTTCTCCGCAAGTCAAAGCTAAGATCATTTCACAGTTTGCCCAAGCATTAAATCCTAAGGGATATTTGTTTCTTGGCGCTTCCGAATCAATGGCAGGGTTAAGCGATTCATTTGATATGATCCGCTGTAACCCAGGAATTATTTACCAGAAAAAACAATAGTATACGGCGGTTTTACCGCCGGCATTATTTTTGGCCCACCTTTTGCTTTAACTCCTAAGAGTCAAATTTTTGGAGTTGTGTTATGGCAATTAGTTTTGATAAGGCGTTGGGCGTACATCCACATGCAATGCTCATTCGGTCTCAACGAGCGGAAATTCTAGCAAGTAATATCGCCAATGCCGACACCCCAGGCTATAAAGCCAAAGATATCGATTTTGCACAGGCATTTAAGGCGGCAAAATCGAGCCAGCAGCGCGGCAACACTATGGTCCGTACCAATGAAAATCACCTCAATGGTGGCACTAAAATGACCGGCGGTGTTGAACTATTTCGTAATCCAAATCAAGCAGATACAGGTGATGGGAACTCGGTAGATGTACAAGTGGAACGAAACTTGTATGTACAAAACTCATTAGAGTACCAAGCAAGTTTGCAGTTTCTTTCTGGTAAGTTTAAAGGGCTAAATAAAGCCCTCGGTAGTCAAGGGTAATTATTATGAGTTTATATAACGTATTTGATATCGCAGGTTCAGGTATGAGTGCTCAGAATATTCGCCTCAATACCACTGCCAGTAACATCTCAAACGCAAACAGTATTAGTTCGAGCCAAGATAAAGTATATCGTGCGAGACACCCTGTTTTTGCTGCTGAGTTAACGAAAGCATCATCGGTGCAAGATCCCACTAAGTTAGGTGCATCAGTTGGTGTAAAGGTGTTAGGTATTGTGGAAAGCAATAAACCACTACAAGTGGAGTATAACCCTAACCACCCAAGTGCAGATAAGGATGGCTATATCTATAAACCGAATGTGAATGTCGTGGAAGAAATGACCAATATGATTTCCGCTTCACGCTCGTACCAGACAAATGTACAAGTAGCAGACGCCGCTAAACAAATGCTTAGCAAAACTTTACTACTTGGTCAGCGTTAACGGGAGTATAGCTGATGAGTAATGATATTAATGCCGCATCGTCTTCTTATTTGGATTCGCTTCGTTGGTCTGAAAAAAATAGACCAGAAGAAAAGGATGACACGTTGACGCAGGAAGATTTCTTCTCCTTGTTAACACAGCAATTGTCATATCAAGATCCTAGTAAGCCTGCGGATAACGATCAGATGATCGCACAAATGACGAACTTTACCATGGCAGAAGGTATCTCAAATCTTAACTCAAAGTTTGAAATGCTTTCGGCGTCAATGACGTCCAACTCCGCATTACAGGCATCGACGCTAGTTGGCAAAAAAGCATTACTCGAATCAGATACGATTAATATTGGCGCAGATCAACTTGCTAAGGGCTCGGTTATTACAACAGAACCTGTTGAAAATCTGAGCATTAGCATCTACGACGAGAAAAACCAATTGGTTAGAACCATGGATATGGGTAGTCGTACCGCTGGAGCATTAAGGTTCGAGTGGGATGGTAAAAACCAAGATGGCACTATGATGCCAGATGGTGAGTACACAGTTAAAGCAGAAGGCAGAGCGAATGGTCAATTTACCAGCTTGCCGATAGCAACATTTAAAAACATAGATAGTGTAAATGTGAATGGTGCTAATGGCATCATAATCAACACGTCTTCTGGCGCGGTGAAACTCACTGATGTCGCAGAAATCGCATAACTATCGTTAGTCACAGAATTAACCTTACAGTACAAGAGGTGAGAGTATGAGTTTCAATATTGCATTAACAGGTTTAGCGGCCGCGCAAAAAGATTTAGATGTGACCGCAAATAACATTGCAAACGTAAACACCACAGGTTTTAAAGAGTCACGAGCCGAGTTTGCTGACGTATATGCCGCATCAGTATTCAGTTCTGCGAAGACTAAAGCTGGTGATGGTGCACAAACAACCATGGTTGCCCAGCAGTTTCACCAAGGTTCGCTGAAGTTCACCAATAATTCATTGGATTTGGCCATTACAGGTGAAGGCTACTTTGCAATGAGTGAAGAATTTGGCTCTCAGGATTACACTTTTACTCGCGCAGGTGCGTTTAAGTTAAACCGTGATAATTTCATTGTTGATGCGCAGGGTAACTTTTTACAAGGTTTCCCGGTTGATGCATCAACAGGTGACACAACCTCAGTAAGTCTAAGTACCTCTACCGCGTTACAGATCCCGGATGCTTCGGGCTCTCCACGCGCAACGTCAACGATTTACTCATCATTTAATGTTGACTCTCGTGAACAAGTGCCAACGATTCCATTTGACCCAACGGAAGGCGCTTCGTTTAACTCGTCAACGTCGACCACGGTATATGATTCTTTGGGTGAACCACATGTCATGCAGCTGTTCTTCAGAAAGTCCGCTGCCAATACGTGGGAGGTGTTTGGGACATTGGATGGTACGCAATTTGATAATACGGGTACAGCGGGTGCAGGCACACCAATCACAACATTTGGTTTTGATGCCAGTGGTTTACCATCAACAACAGACGGTACTGCCAATACAGGCTCTACGTTTGACCCGTTAACCCTAACAGGTGCTAACCTCTCTGGTATGCTTTCAAATGGTGCGACATTCCCAAATGACGTTACGATGAACTGGCGAGACGAGGCGAACACGACAAACAAGCTGCCAACACAATATGCAAGCCGCTTTGAAGTGAAGGCACTTGAGCAGGATGGTGCAACAGTTGGTCGTTTATCAAGTATCGACATTGGGTCTGATGGTAAGATCATCGCGGCCTATAGTAACGGTGATTCAACTTACTTAGGCCAAGTGGCAATGGTACGTTTTTCCAACTCACAAGGCTTATCACCTGTTGGTAACACTGCTTGGAAGAAAAGTTTAACATCAGGTGAGCCTATTGCGGGTGAGCCTGCGTCAGGAACCTTGGGCAGTATCAGTTCATCGTCACTTGAGCAGTCAAACGTTAACTTAACAAATGAGCTGGTGGATTTGATCAGCGCTCAGCGTAATTTTCAGGCGAACTCGCGTGCGCTAGAAGTGAATTCAACACTACAACAAGCCATCCTACAGATCCGATAATATCAAACCTACTGAAAAGGCCGCTACATGCGGCTTTTTTATTACTGCTCATTTCTCAAAATAACTGTCATTTATTTGTTGGCACCATTATTGCTTTATCTAACCAGATGAATTTAACAATAGGGTTAGTGATATGGATAAAGTGCTTTATATCGCTATGTCAGGCGCTAAGCAAAACTTACGTGGTGTCGCTGTAAAAGCAAACAACCTTGCCAATGCCAATACCATAGGTTTCAAGGCCGACTTTGCGCAAGCTCGTTCTATGCAAGCGTTTGGTGAAGGGTTACCTACGCGAGTTTTCGCGATGCAGGAAAGGCCTGGCACAAACTTAGTGTCTGGGCCTATTGTTGAAACAGCACGTGACCTAGACATATCTGTAACGCAGGAGTCTTGGCTTAGTGTGGTTGATGAGGCGGGTAATGAGGCTTATACCAAAGTGGGCAGCCTTAACATTCGTGCCGATGGTGCATTAATCACAAGTCACGGACGTCAAGTTATTGGCGAGGGCGGTCCAATTATTTTGCCTATCCCTATTGATAAGGTGATTTTTAGCGACGATGGCTCTGTGCAAGTGCGCCCGCAAGGTGCTCCTGCCAACTTTATGGAAGTGGTCGATCGACTCAAAATCATTGATGCAGACAACAGTCAGCTTGAAAAGGGCAATGATGGTCTATTTCGCCCCAAAGAAGATGCCCTCGTAAATGGGTTATGTGGGTTTTGTGATATTTCACCCACAGCACGCGTTATGAGTGGCACATTGGAGCGCTCTAATGTTAATCCAGTTCATGAAATGATTGATTTGATTAACCATCAGCGCCAATTCGAAATGCAAATGAAACTAATGAAAACCGCAGAAGAGATGGATGAACGCCATGTTTCTCTGTTGCGTATAGTCTAACCAAGTGAGGTAGATATTATGAACCCAGCATTATGGATCAGTAAAACAGGCTTAGATGCACAGCAGACAGACATCGCCGTTATTTCCAACAACCTTGCAAACGCCAGTACGGTTGGATACAAAAAAAGCCGCGCTATTTTTGAAGATTTACTTTATCAAAATATCAATCAACCAGGTGGTCGCTCGTCACAAGATACTGAGTTACCCTCAGGTTTGATGTTAGGTGCCGGTTCGAAGGTTGTCGCGAACCAAAAGAATTTCTCTCAGGGTAATCTACTGAGCACTGAAAATTCATTGGATTGGATGATACAGGGCCCAGGCTTTTTCGAAATTCAATTGCCAGATGGTACAACCGCCTATTCACGTAATGGTCAGTTTACGACGGATGAAGAAGGTCGTGTTGTAACATCGGGGGCAGGTTTTCCTGTGCAGCCAGAAATGAACGTACCCGACGATGCGCAATCAATAACGGTGTCTCAAGATGGAGAGGTTTCGGTAGCCATTTCCGGACAAGCCGAGAACGTGGTGATTGGTCAATTAGTGATAAGTGATTTTATCAATCCGTCTGGTTTAGAGCCTATGGGGCAAAACCTGTATACAGAGACTGCGGTAAGTGGTGCTCCTGTACAAGGCAATCCAGGTGTTGATGGGTTAGGTACGATAGTACAAGGTGCGTTAGAGACATCCAACGTAAACGTTACCGAAGAGCTAGTAAACCTTATCGAAACTCAACGGGTATATGAAATGAACTCGAAAGTAATTAAGTCAGTTGATGAAATGCTTAGTTACATCAATCAACAGTTATAAGCATTAGGGGGCTGTATGCGTGATCTTAGCTTATTTATTATAGCGACTGCTTTACTTTCAGGGTGTGTATCAACACAAAATAGTGATGTGGTAAGAGATGACCCATATTATGCACCTATGTATCCTGAGCAGGATGCGGAGCCTATCGTTGCAACGGGCTCTTTGTTTAATCAGCATCGTGCCAATGATCTGTACTCTGACAAAAAAGCATTGAGAACCGGTGACATTATTACGGTTGTGCTGCGAGAGTCTACGCAAGCGTCAAAAGCGGCAAACAGCCAAATGGATAAAGAATCAGAGATAGAGCTGGACCCTATTATTGGGCTAGGTGGGGCTGCAGTGAATATTGGCAGAGAAAGCATTCAGTTTGGAATGGAGTCAGAGTCTTCATTTCAGGGTGACAGTCAAGCCAATCAATCTAACAGCTTATTCGGTAATATATCAGTGAATGTGATGCGCGTATTGCCAAACGGGAATTTAGTGATCCGTGGTGAGAAGTGGTTAACACTTAACACTGGAGAAGAGTTTATTCGCCTTGAAGGCTTAGTTAGAGCCGCAGATGTTAAAGCGGATAACACTGTCGAGTCGAATCGTATCGCCAATGCCAGAATCCAGTATTCAGGCAAAGGTCAACAGCAAGAAACGCAAAGTCCCGGGTGGTTGGCGCGCTTCTTCATGAGCACATTAATGCCATTTTAGGGGTAAAGACGATGAGATTGTTTCTTGTAATATGCGTTTTGTTTGGCAGTTTGTTCGCTCAGGACACATATGCTGAGCGTATAAAAGATGTCAGCATGGTCGAAGGTGTTAGGGCCAACCAATTGGTCGGTTATGGTTTGGTTGTTGGTCTGCCTGGTACGGGTGAACAAAGCCGTTTTACAGAACAAAGTTTTAAAGCCATGTTGAGCAGCTTTGGTATCACCATGCCTGCGAGTCTAAAACCGAAAATTAAGAATGTCGCAGCGGTGGCGGTGCACGCAGACTTACCAGCGTTTGTAAAACCGGGCCAGCAAATTGACGTGACAGTTTCATCAATAGGTAGTGCAGGAAGCCTACGCGGTGGCACACTGTTACAAACCTTCTTAAAAGGTGTTGATGGTAATGTATATGCCATTGCTCAAGGTAGCTTGATAGTCGGAGGCCTTGGCGCTGAAGGTCTAGATGGTAGTCGTGTTGTAATCAATACCCCAACGGTTGGCAGAGTACCAAATGGCGCAACGGTAGAGCGCGCAGTAAAGAGTCCCTTTACACAAGGTGACCATATTACTTTTAATCTAAATAGCCCAGATTTCACAACCGCCAAGCGTTTAGCGGATACGATTAATGAATTAGTAGGCCCTAATAGTGCTAAACCTATGGATGCAGCATCTGTAAGAGTAATCGCACCTCGTGATCCTTCACAGCGTGTAGCCTATTTATCGACCTTGGAAAACTTAGAGTTCAAACCTGCTGACACCAATGCCAAAATCATTGTTAACTCGCGCACAGGTACCATAGTGATAGGCAAAAATGTCAAGCTACAACCAGCGGCGATCACTCATGGTGGATTAACAGTAACCATTGCTGAGCAGCAAAATGTGTCTCAACCCCAAGCGTTGTCTGAAGGTGAAACCGCTGTTACTCAGCAGAGCATCATCGATATCGATTCTGACGATTCTAGAGCATTTGTTTTTGACCCAGGTGTGAGCCTCGATGATTTGGTGCGGGCAATAAATCAGGTTGGAGCTGCACCTGGCGACTTAATGGCGATTTTAGAAGCACTTAAAGAAGCCGGTGCAATTAATGGTCAATTAGTCGTCATATAAAGTTTTATTTTTAATCAAACAGTTAGCCTCGAAATATCGAGGCTTTTTTTTGGCTCGCTTTTTGCATTTGTTTAACTATGAATTTTTATTTTGTGTCGTTGAGCAGATGAATACCAATCAGTTAGACAAGCAGAACTTTTTTGATTTGGGGAACCTAGATTCTCTACGTCAGGATGCTTTAAAAAGTGCTTCAGATCAAAAGGCATCGAATGAAGCGTTAAAAAAGGCTGCCCAACAGTTTGAATCCATTTTTACGCAGATGCTGCTAAAGAGTATGCGTAAAGCCAACGAAGTATTAGAAGACAAAGACAGTCCATTTAATTCAAGCAGCGTGAAGTTCTTTGAAGAAATGCATGACCAGCAACTATCAATTGAGCTCTCAGGCAATGGCAGCCTTGGTTTGGCAGACTTGATAGTGCAACAACTATCGCCAAATAGTGAAGGCTATACCCCTGCTTCTGTATTACGTACAAATGCTGAGTTGCAAAGTGACAAAATCGCAAGTGGTCAAGCTCCATTGAGTGTGACTACAGATGCTGTTGAAAAGAGTAATAAAACCGGGCAAGACACGCCACAAGATAGCTTTGATGATCCCGCATCGTTTATTACCGCAATGTGGGACCATGCAAAAGAAGCTGCACAAAAAATAGGTCTAAATCCAGCGGTTATGATCGCTCAAGCTGCGCTTGAAACTGGTTGGGGCAAGCACGTGATAGCCAAACAAGATGGCTCTAGCAGTTTTAATTTATTCAACATCAAGTCCGATAAGTCCTGGCAGGGCGAAAGCGCCAGAAAGTTGACTTTGGAATTTGAACAAGGTTTGCCAGTGCAAAAACAAGCAAACTTCAGAGCGTATGATTCTGTTAAAGAGAGTATTAATGATTACATCGAGTTTTTACAAAGTAACCCTCGTTATGAAGAGGCACTGAAGAAAGTGAAACAACCAGCTCAGTACTTGGATGCGTTGCAGCAAGCAGGGTACGCGACAGATCCGAATTATGCGCAAAAAATTAAAAGTGTGTTACAGCGTGGCGAGTTTAAGCAAATGCTGACATCGCTTATTCGTCAAGGAGTAAACTAAGATGTCATTCGATCTAATGCATATTGGTACCAGCGGCGTTCGTGCCAGCACGGAGTTACTGCAAACCACCAGTAGAAACATCTCAAACCTTAATACGAAAGGTTATATTCGCGAACGCACAGAGCATGCGACAACCGTGGGTAATTTGGTTGGGCGTGGTGAAACCGTAAGGTTGATCAATGAGTTTGCGGTTAAACAACTTAACCGTGATACCTCAAACAAAGCTTATTATGATCAATTTGTAACTGAGTCTTCTCGCATAGACACCTTGTTCGCTGAGGAGTCAAACAGCCTCAGTACAAGCATAAATAATATGTTTAATAGCTTGCAAGAATCTATGAACCAGCCTGCATCGACTGTGTCTCGTTCTTTATTCATGAACTCGGCAGAGGGACTCGTTCAGCAAATGCATCGCTTATCGAACATCGTGTTTGACCAAAAGAGCGTCGTCAATGAGCAACTTAGTTTGTACACAGATGAAGCGAACAGTTTGATCGAAAAAATCAGTGAGCTAAATAATAAAGTAGCCTCAACGCATACCAGTGATGACCGCACTGTCGCTCTTTCTGTCTTAAATGAGCGAGATCAGGCGATTCGCGATTTATCTGGGTTAGTTGATATTGAAACTTTGGATGGTCCAAATGGTGAAAAACTTATCTTTTTGGGTTCCGGCCAGTCTCTTGTAATGGAAAACGGCACATTTAATGCGTTTGCACTTGACGGTGATCCAGATCCAAACGTGAAAGATTTGAAATTAGACGTCAATGGCGGTACAGCTGTAGCGCTGGATGTAGACCTTAGCTCGTTGAAAGGAAAAATTGGCGGCTTATTGGCATTTCGTGATGAAATCCTACAACCGGCACAAAACCAGTTGGGTCAAATTGGTATTTCAATAGCAGATGCGTTTAATCAGCAAAATGCCCTAGGTATGGACTTAGATGGTAACTTTGGCGGTGATATTTTTAATATCCCGACAGTCCAAGGTTACGCGTTTTCTGATAATACCGGTACAGGTGTAGTGAATGCGACGTTAGAGTCTGGGTTGGGTAGCTCTCTACCTGCAACTGACTTTCAAGTAACGTTTTTAACGGCAACGACCGTTGAAATTGCAGCGATAGATAGTAAGGGTAACGTCATTGGGACGCCTTCAACTGCGAATGTAACAGCAGGGGCAATTAACTCGGGTACTATTACTTCTGGTGAATCTTTCGGCTTAGATATGACAGTCACCGGCGCGCCAGCAGCGGGCGACAGTTATGTGGTTAAACTCAACTCAATTGCTGCGGGTTCGCTTGATATGGCGACACAGCGACCAGAGCATTTGGCGCTAGCTTCGCCAATCAGAACACAAGTGAGCGCGAGTAATATTAGTACAGCAAGTATTTCTGCTGGCACGGTAACAGACACTGGCGCGACGAGTAACTTTTCGAGCCCGCCTATATCATTGACACAAGGCCAGATCACCATTACCAAAACGGCAGTGGCAAACCAGTATCAAATAAACGACGGTAATGGTACGAACTTAATTACCATTACGCCACCGGGCAATGGTGTCCTCAACCAAGCTGGCGCACCCTATGATAGTTATGGCTTTGACTTTGATATTTCAGGGCAGCCAGATACAGGTGATGAATTTATCATTGATGTAAATACCGATGGCTTTGATGATAACCGAAATGGCTTGGCTTTGAGTCAGTTGAAAGATACAGAGCTAGTTCGCCAAGGCGTGATAGCCAGTGCAGATAATTTGAAAACATTTAATGAGTCATACGCAGGTTTGGTGACGGAAATCGGAGTGATTGCTAATCAAGCTAAAACCAATGGTGCTGCATTTGATGCGCTAGCAACGCAATCCGAGACCTGGTTTGAGTCCATATCGGGTGTAAACCTAGATGAGGAAGCTGCCAATTTACTGCGCTTCCAACAATCTTATTCAGCATCAGCGCAGATAATATCTGCGGCGCGTACCATATTTGATACGCTACTCAGTGCGGCGAGGTAATTAATCATGCGTTTATCTAACAATTTAATGTTCAGAAATAACCTGAACACGATTTTGAACAATCAGCAGGAAGTGAACAGAGCGCAGCAGCAAGTTAATACACAAAAGCGGGTACTCACAGCTTCGGATGACCCCTCAGCGATTGCCAGCTCAATGTTATACACAGATAAGATCCAGTCTAATGAGCAATTTGCAAAAAGCTCTTCCATGCTAAGTAGTCGTCTAGAAATGGAAGAAAGTGTCTTAGAAAATATCAAAGGCGCGATTGCGAAAGCGCAAACGTTGACTGTGCAAGCAGGTAACGGTGCGCTGTCTGATGCTGATAGAGAAGGGGTCGCTGCGGAGATTAGCTCTCTAAAAGAGTCAATTTTTGAGTTGATGAATGCGAAATCCGAAGATGGTGGGTTTATATTTGCCGGTTATCAAGATAGCAAGCAGGCATATGTTTACAACAGTGGTACCGGACGTTACGAGTATCAAGGCGATCAAGGTCAACACAGTATTAAAGTAGCAGAAGGAGTTAGCATTAAATCCAGTGACAATGGTTTTGATGTGTTTGAAAAGGCAAGCAAGCGCCTTGATGTGGACCAAACAACGATTGTGCCAGCAACAAGCACCGTTTATGTTCAGGAGCAAGGGGCGTTTGATACTTTTCACCGAACTAACTATAACGCGGATCCAACTGCACCAGCGAATGCCAACACGGTAACCATCAACTTTACATCGGCCACGACGTTTGATTTACAAGTTGGTGGAACAACGATTGATTCAGGTACTTTCTCTGGCAATAAAGTCTCCATTAATGGCTTTGAAGTCACATTTACGGGGGCACCTGCGAGTATTGACTTTGATCTAGAAGCACCGCAAAAACAAAATGTGTTAAATACGCTTGATGATTTGGTCAACACCTTAACGGATACCAGCTTGGACCAAGAGCAATATAAGCAAGCTTTGGCTGATGCGACGGTGGGCTTGGATAACGCTAAAAATTTAGTGTCGCAAACACAATCCGTATTGGGGGGGCGTTTAAACACAACGAAGCGAATTGAAGCTGCAAATTCGGATCTAGACATTAACAATAAATTGTCTAAAGCAAACTTGGTTGAACTAGATATGGCCGAAGCAATCACTGAGTTAACTAAACACGAAACCGCACTTCAAGCATCACAGGCAACATTTGGCCGCTTATCCAATCTATCCTTATTAGACTATATTCGTTAAATTGAGGCTGCCAAAACTTTGGCAGCTTCTTATTCTTTCACGTTGTTTTCCCCGCTTTAAACCTATAACTGTTTGTTTTTTATTTATTAATAATTCTGTATCTCACAGTTAAGCTACAAATTCCATTTCTACCAATTAATTCACACTACTGGTTATTTTCTATTTAAATTCAGTTGGTTATTATTTTTTTTAAAAAAATACTAAAGGATTTTTTTTGGCTTCCGATAACTTAAGTAACCGAGCCAGAGATTAAAAATTAAATTGAAGGCTTAAAGTTATAAGTTTGAGAGTAAACCGAAAGTTTACATTGGGAGAACTATCATGGCACTTTATGTAAATACTAACGTAAGTTCGTTGAACGCACAAAGACAATTAAACAATTCAGGTAACGCTTTAGATACATCATTTAAGCGTCTATCTTCAGGCTTTCGTATCAACAGCGCAGCTGATGATGCAGCAGGTCTACAAATCGCTGACCGTTTGACTTCACAGATAAATGGTCTTAACCAAGGTAACCGTAACGCAAACGACGGTATCTCACTAGCACAAACTGCTGAAGGTGCGATGGACGAAGTTACATCAATGTTCCAACGTATTCGTACACTTTCACAACAAGCGGCGAATGGTTCAAACACTGATGAAGACCGTTTAGCAATCCAAGAAGAGATTCGTTCTCTATCTTCAGAGGTTAACCGTGTTGCTGCTGATACAACCTTTGGTGGTCAAAACCTTTTAGATGGTTCTTATGCAGCAAACTTCCAAGTTGGTGCTGACGCGATTCAAACCATTGGTTTTAGTATGCAGAACGTAGGTGGTACAGCTAACTCGCTAGTTGCCAACAACGGTTTCACATTATCAGGTATTGCAGGTATTGCCAGTGCTGTGACAGGTGCATCATTAAGTGCAACAGCGGGTACTATCAGTAATGTAGTTGGTCAATCAGCTGATGCGGCAGAGTTCTCTAACGTGTTTACAGCAGGTGGTATCTCTGTATCTTCACAAGCAAATGCTCAAGCAGTACTTGCAGGTATGGACCAGTTAATCGCTGTAGTAGATAAGAAACGTGCTGAGCTAGGTGCTGTACAAAACCGTTTCCAATCAACGATTCGTAACCAGTCAAATATCTCTGAGAACTTATCGGCTGCTAAATCTCGTATCAAAGATACAGACTTCGCACAAGAAACGGCAAACCTAACTAAGATGCAAATCTTACAACAAGCTAGCCAAACAATCTTGAGCCAAGCTAACCAACGTCCACAGGCTGCTTTAAGTCTACTAGGATAATAGGGAAAAGATTAGAAGGGGTGTCCGCGCTTAATGGGGTATTAACGCGGACACCGTGTTTGGACAAAAAAGCGGAGTACTTTAAATCCAAGTTTGTTCACAAATTCAATGAACAAGTATTTATAAGCATAAGCTATGCCAATGTTTATGCTAATTTATTGACACTCACTCTCAAACTTTTAAAAGGGGCTATACAGCCCCTTTTTTCTCGCCTTGAATAAACTATTTTGCCACTTAAACAAGTTGGCCCATGTTTTGCTTTAACTCACATAAGAAGTTTTTCTATGCGCAAAGCGGCAATTTTTGGCCCCGTCTAAAGTAAACGCGATAGACAAAAATGCCGCCTTGTATTCGATTTGAACTTATGGACCCATTTGTTGGTTCGAGTTAGTAAAGAGAGAATGAGTTATGGCTTTATTTGTTAACACTAATGTCAGTGCATTGAATGCACAAAGACAACTATCTAATTCAAGCAATGAATTGGATACGTCATTCAAACGTTTATCTTCAGGTTTACGTATCAACAGCGCCGCTGATGATGCTGCGGGTCTACAAATTTCTGACCGTCTAATGTCACAGATCAATGGTCTAAACCAAGGTAACCGAAACGCCAACGATGGTATTTCATTAGCGCAGACCGCTGAGGGTGCGATGGATGAAATCACAAACATGTTTCAGCGTATACGTACCTTATCGCAACAAGCTGCGAACGGTTCGAATACGGATGAAGATAGACTGGCAATTCAAGAAGAAATTCGCCAATTAGCAGCCGAGGTAAACCGTGTTGCTTCTGATACAACCTTTGGTGGTCAAAACTTATTGGATGGCTCTTACTCAGCTAACTTCCAAGTAGGTGCCGATGCTATCCAGACCATTGGCTTTAGTATGCAATATGTGGGCGCTACTGCAAATAGCATGGTTGCCAATAATGGTTTTACATTGTCAGGTGTAGCGGGCGTTGCAAGTGGCGTATCGGGCGCTTCACTTAGTGCAACTGCTGGAACCATTAGTAATGTTGTCGGTCAGCCGGCAGATGCTGCAGAATTCTCAAACGTCTTTACAGCAGGTGGCATCTCAGTGTCATCACAGGCAAATGCACAGGCCGTATTAGCGGGGATGGATGCAATGATTGCCGTGGTAGATAAAAAGCGTGCAGAGCTTGGTGCTGTGCAAAACCGTTTCCAATCTACCATTCGTAACCAGTCAAACGTTTCTGAGAACTTAGAAGCTGCGAAATCACGAATTAAAGATGCAGATTTTGCGTTAGAGACGGCAAAATTGACTAAAAACCAAATTTTACAACAAGCAAGCCAAACAATATTAGGTCAAGCAAATCAAAGACCTCAGGCAGCATTGAGCTTGCTACAAGGATAAAATTAAAAAAAATTACAAATAAAGCTAAAGCTTCCGCTTCATAAGCCGATAGTTGACTTAGAGAACTATAAATCTAGGACTCTAACTTGGGTGTAACAGGGTAGGGGTATCCCGTTACTCACCAATCCAACAAAGAAGCGGAGGCTATTATGGCTTTATATGTAAATACAAATGTGAGTTCATTGAACGCACAAAGACAGCTGAATAACTCAGCTCTGTCGCTTGATACATCTTTTAAAAGATTATCATCTGGCTTCAGAATCAACAGTGCGAAAGATGACGCGGCGGGGATGCAAATCTCGAACCGTTTAACAGGCCAGATCAATGGTCTGAACCAAGGTGTTCGAAATGCTAATGATGGTATTTCTCTTGCGCAAACAGCTGAAGGTGCGCTTGACGAGACAACATCAATGTTTCAACGTATTCGTACGCTAGCGCAACAGGCATCTAATGGTTCAAACACTGATGAAGACCGTTTGGCAATTCAAGAAGAGATCCGTTCTCTTTCTTCAGAGGTAAACCGTGTCGCAGCGGATACAACCTTTGGTGGTCAAAACTTATTGGACGGTACTTATGACGCTAACTTCCAAGTTGGTGCTGATGCTATCCAAACAATCGGCTTTAGTATGCAAAACGTGGGTGGCACGGCCAACTCATTAACAGCAAACAATGGCTTTACTCTCTCTGGTATCGCGGGGATTGCGAGTTCAGTTACAGGTGCATCATTAAGTGCCGTAGCGGGTACTATCAGTACTGTGGTTGGTGCATCGGCGGACAATGCTTCTTTTTCTGGCGTATTCACTGCAAGTGGCATCTCTGTGTCTTCGCAAGCAAACGCACAAGCTGTGTTAGCGGGTATGGACCAACTTATCGCAGTTGTTGATAAGAAACGTGCTGAGCTAGGTGCGGTGCAGAACCGATTCCAGTCTACAATTCGTAACCAATCAAACGTTTCTGAGAACTTAGAATCTGCACGTTCACGAATCAAAGACACTGACTTTGCACAAGAAACAGCAATGCTAACTAAGATGCAAATCTTGCAGCAAGCTAGTAGCTCGATCTTGAGTCAAGCTAACCAAAGACCTCAAGTAGCATTGTCGCTATTAGGGTAATTTAGCTTGAAGTATACAGCCAGTCCGGATGCAAGGTATCCGGATTTGGCGTATGCTATAATGTATAGGGTCTAGGAGGTGTTCAATGAAAGATTTTGACTCTTCAAATCTAGTAGCCAATGTTTTGACTTCTCCTTCATCTCAACTGAATGAAGTGAAAAATCAAGAGTCGGCGCGTGCGATTGAAAAACCATCTAAGTCTGAAAAGGAAGCAGCTGGGGAAGAAGGTTCACAACTGGATACTCAAAAAAACAGGCAGCAACTTGTTGACGAGGTGAAGCAAAACCTTGAAAAGCTCAATGAGTTTATACCCGTGACTTCAACAAACTTGTCGTTTGAGTTTGATGAAGATGGTGATCCTCCGTTTATTCGGGTGATTGATAGAGATAATGATAAGGTGATTAGGGAAATCCCGTCGGAAGAGTTTAGAGCTGTAGCTAAAGCTTTGGACGAATTTGCCGATAAGTTAAATGGAAAGGGCTTTTTGTTCGACAGAACAGCCTAGTATTATTGGAGTTGGAGGTCGTTTATGCCACTTATTACATCTGCAGGTATTGGCTCAGGTCTTGATTTAGAGAGTATTATCAAGGCGTCAGTTGATGCGGAAAATCGCCCGAAAATGCTTTCTTTTATGAAAAAAGAGGAGTCGCTTCAGGTTGAGTTATCGGCAATAGGCGAAGTTAAATCGGCCATGTCTAAATTGCAGGACATCGTTGAGAAGTTAGCTGATCCCGACAACTTCGGTAAACGTGTTGCTAATATAACACAGCCCTCTACAGGAGATATCATTAGTGTTACACCGACTTCTGATATATCAGTCGGTACTTTTGATATTGCAGTGCAACAACTTGCACAAGGTAGTCGGTTGGTTTCTGCGGACGCCGCATTTTCTTCTGTAGATGATGTGGTAACTGCATCTGGAGGTACTCTTACCTTCGGCGCAGGTGCTGACAACTCTTTTTCTCTAACGCTAGACGCTGGAGCTACGTTGTCTGAGCTTCGAGATGCGATCAATAGCTCGTCAGATAACTTTGGCGTAACAGCAAACATTGTGAACACCGGTGATCCGGCAGTAGGTTCTAAGCTAGTGTTAACCTCGAACGTAACGGGTGATACTAATGATCTTACTGTGACCTCAGATACCGCAGAGCTGGATGCTATCAGTACAACTGCTTTTGCCGGCGGTGCAGGTGGTATGACATCAGAGCAATCAGCACAAGATGCAATTATCTTGGTCGATGGGTTAACGGTAAACAGTGACACGAACACTTTTAAAGATGCCGTTCAGGATATGACCATCAAAGCTTTAGCTGAAAGTGAACAAACAGCTGGAGCAGGCATCTATGATGAAGCGAAACTGAGCGTTGAATACGACCGAGAGTCAGTCAATAAGATGATTGATGAGTTTGTTACAGCCTACAACAACCTAATTGGTAATATTGGTTTTCAAACTCGAATTGGCAAACCACTTAACGGTGATGCGTCAATGCGTTCATTAAGCGGTCAGTTGGTTAATACTCTTTCTACCCCACTAACCGATGCAGGGCCTTTTGAATCTATTTTTGACATTGGTATCAGTGTTGATAAAGAAGGCTACTTGCAAAAAACCTCCTTGGTACGAAGTCTAAATGAAGCAATGGACAGTAACTTCGATGATATTGGCACGGCTTTTGCTGGAGAGGGAGGGGTGGCGTCACAACTTGAGACGTTACTTAGTGGCTATATCGATTCGGGTGGCCTGATTAAAGAACGTGAAACTAACTTAAATGGTCAGTTAGATGATCTTGAAGATGATATTGCAAATCATGAGTATCGAATGGCATCACTGGAAGAGCGATTACGTAAGAAATATGCTGGCTTAGATGTGTTGCTTGCACAAATGCAACAGACTCAGCAGTATTTAGGCGCTCAACTTGCTAATTTGCCAGGTTTCACAAAAGCTAAATCATAGAGGGTATTACTATGTACAATGCGAGAGTAAAAAATTATCAACGAGAAGCTTTAAAAACGCAAATTGCAGGGGCTGATCGGTACGAAGTAATCCAAATGCTGATGGCTGGTGCGATTGAAAAAATGGTATTAGCTAAGGTGGCGATAGAAAAACGTAACTTTGAAGCAAAGGCTGAGCATATTTCAAAAGCCTCAGCGATAATCGAAGCACTGAGAGGTTGTTTAGACTTTGAAGTGGGTGGTGAAGTAACAGAAAATTTGTATGCGCTATACTCGTACATGTTAGATCGGCTACTGGATGCCAGTATACAAAATGAAGCTAAGTTTGTAGAAGAAACATCGACCTTACTGAAAGAAATTAAATCAGCATGGGACGCGATTCCACATGATGTACGAGAGCAAACACTAAGCCAAAATGGTGCGGATGCGCATGCAGGATAATGGCAAGTCTCTTAGTGAACATCTAAATGAGATTGAGCTGGCAGTAAAAAATGGTGAACATGATATCGCCGCAGGGCTTATGAAAGCGCTTGACAGTCAGCTTCGCCAAATCTTTGACAAGGGAATAAAAGAAGGTGATCCCTTGATTTCTGAACTACAAAACCTTCAAGATAAAATGCAGTTGCTCTCCAATACGCTTTCTGATGAACGTTCCAAAACGGCATCGGAATTAGCGAAAATGCATGGCAATAAAAAGAAAATCAACGCCTATAAACAAACTTAACATCGCTGGTTGATGTAATGAAGCAAGACTCACTCGAAAAGCAAATAGAAGCGCTTGATCAGCGTTTATCTGAAACACTTGAACATCAGCAGCGAGAGGCCAAGTTCGCAGAAGAAGCGAATGTAAGGTTTGAGAAGAACGTTCAGTGTTTTGAAAAATACTATCCAGACATTGCTAATGCAATTAAATCATTCCAAGTTAGGGATGACTTTTGTTTACATGTTACCAAAAGTGGTCACGGAAACTTTATCCCTAAAGGCATGTCTGCATTGCTTTATAGTCAAGATCCTATTGAGCAAACAAAAGAGCAGATCCAAGCTCAAACACAATCACCTGTTTACAGTTTGACAGACTACACTGGTTATCCTCAAAAAGAAGACGGCCGTATACACACTAAGTATATGACTAAACTAACTCGCTACATGATAAAAGTGCGAGAGGATAGCCAAGAAATGATAAAGTCGTTACCAGACTCATTTCCAACCGCGATTATTTTTGGTATTGGTCTTGGCTATCATGTACCTCAATTAATGCAACGAACTAAATTTGACTACACATTTTTGATAGAGCCAGACTTTGAGCAATTTTTTGCTAGCCTGTTTTGTACTGACTGGTACGAAGTGATTGAAGAGGTAGACGAACAAGGTGGGTGTTTGTTTTTTCACTTGGGCGCTGACCACCTATCTTTTATACAAGATGTTGAGAAAATTGGTGAAGACATTGGTGCATTTTCTTTGGTTCGCAGCTTTTGTTATCAACACACACCGGGTGCAGATGTAAATACGCTGATTAGAAAATGGTGTTCGGATTATTTTAGATTTCAGTTCGGCCACGGCTTCTACAATGATGCCATTACCGGGTTGGCGCACAGTATTCATCATGTCAGAAATAAAGCTGCGATATTAGTCAAAGAAAGCAAAGATATTGATTATGACACCCCCATTTTTATTGTCGGTAATGGGCCTTCTTTAGATGAAGCTGAAACATTTATTAAAAACAATTGTGATAAGGCCATTGTTGTATCTGCTGGCACCTCTATATCGTCATTATACAAAAAAGGGGTTCGGACTGACTTTCATGTGTTAGTTGAAAGACCCTATCAAAATTACAAAATATTTGGTGAAATTCTCCCCGAGCATGAGTACAAGCAGGTAAACCTACTTGGCTTGAACATGCTGTACCCTGATACTAACTTTCGCTACAAGTGGTCCGGAGTTGCGGTTAAGGGTAACGAGGCAGGGACTTCGTTAATGGATCTTATCTCATTGAAAACATTGGGTAGAACACTGCCCAAAATACCATACTGTAATCCCGTTGTGGCAAATACTGCATTGTCGTATTTCTTATTTATGGGATATCGCAATATTTATCTATTCGGTGTTGATAATGGTAAAACTGAAAATGGCCAACATCACAGTAAAGACAGTATCTATAAGGTGTCTAATGATGATGATACACAAGGATATAAGAGCATGGCCATTAAGGGCAAGAAATTGCCGGGTAACCTTGATGGTGAGGTTGTCTCTAATGATTTGTTTATGATAGCGCATGCGCAGCTGGAAAAGTTGATCGAGCACTATCATGTAACAAGTGTCATGAATGTTGGCAACGGAGCTAAAATCGCGAATGCGGTTCCTCTGCGAGCTGACGACCTTATTGATCTTGAGTCTGATGTAGATAAGCTTGAAGAAGTTGAACGCATCAAGCAACGTTTTTTCAGCTCGCTACCGGTAGATGAGGTGACTGAACAGTATAAAGCTATCGAGAAGTTTAACGCTCTATGTGACAATATTCTATCGATTGCTAATGAAACTGTAACCAGCAGAGAGCAAGCTGCCGATAACTTAAAGCGGCAACAACGTTATGTATATGCATATCGTGATACTGCGTTAGGACACTTGTTCCATCTAATTAAAGGCTCATTGCTGTATTACCATTGTCCGCTGCTCACATTGCTATATAGCTATCAAGATGAGCAATTTACGTTAGAAAAATTCGCAGGCTTAAATCAGCTGTGGATTGATTATGTCACAGAAATAAAAGAGGACTATGCAATCAACATAGAGTCCAAATGTGACTGGGGATTGTAGTCTTATTTTGGCTACAATCCTTTATTTGGGTATTGTCACTGCTAAACTAAGTGCCGCCACTTTGGCGGTGTAGTTCTTGCGCCTTATTGTAATTGTCCATAGTGCCAATATCTAAGTAGGGGCCATCTGTACACCAACCTAGCATTGCATTAATCATATTAGGCACAATATCTGAGCTTAGATCATAGAATTTTTGTTCAGACAAAGTGCGAAAATACTTTTCATAGACTTGTGGCGAAAAGAGAAATAGTGCACCGCTAGCTAAGTTACCGGGTGGGTTAGCGACCTTTTCGTGAAACTCACAGACAACCTGATGTTTATCTAACTTTACTATCCCACAGCTACTTGGGTGTTCCGTTTGAAATAACAACAAAGTCAGGTCTGTGTGTTTAGGTCTGTGTTGGTGCGCTCGGAGCATATCGGTCAGTGTACTATGGCAGTAGTTGTCAGCATGTATAACGAAGCATGTATCGTCTTTCCAAAACCCCTTATTTTGAATTAATGTCCCTCCAGTACCTAGCAATTGAGGTTCGTAAACAAGCGTTATCAAATCTCGATGAGGGTGTTTGGCAATATACTGCTCAACTTGTTGTGAGAAATAATGAGTGTTAATTAGAATTTCAGTTACGCCCAAATGAATGAGTTTATCTATCCACAAACCAAGTAAACATTCTCCATCAATTGGTACTAAGCACTTTGGAATATGATTGGTGAGTGGACGCAAGCGCGTCCCTAAACCCGCCGCTAATAGTATTGCTTTCATAGTTTATTCAAATGAGTCAATTACGGCTTTCTTAAGCACATTAAAATCTAAAGGAGTATTACCCACAGCGCCGACCTGGCAAGCTGCTGCAATGCTTCCTAAGTAATAGGCCAGCCAAGGCATTTTGTTGGCTGCGATAATCAATGAGCTGGCTGCAAGAAAGCAATCTCCAGCACCTGCAGGGTCAACGGCATGCTTGTTAACAGCTGAAAGGTTATCATTTTCCCAGTTGCTAAAGTCTTTGTTGGGTAAATGGATCAGAATGCCTTCTTCGGCTAAGGTGATAACAATATTTTTGGCACCAGATTTACGAGCCAGCTTTTGTGCGAGTATAACTAAGCCATCATCAGGGTTGTTCAGTGCGACTCGAACCTCTCTCTCGGTCGGTGTAATAAGATCCATATCTTTATATCTTGAAATATCCCCTACTTGGGAAGAGGTTTGGCTATCAGCGACTACTTTTACTGAGTGTTCATGGCATAATAGGGTAATAGCATCGACTAAACTTTGTGGTAACAGTCCATAGTTAAAGTCAGAGAAAACCAACAAGTCGAGACTAGAGACCTTTGACTTAACAATATCGATAATGGTGTTTTGTAACTCTTTGGAAATCTTGTGCTGGCGTACTTGATTCACCCTTAGCAGGGTTTTATTGCCGGCTCTGTAGCGCGTTTTGAGCGGAGTTGGGCGGCTGTTGTCAACCAGTAAGTGTTCACTCAAATTATATTTATCAATGTGTTGAGTTACATAGTCAGCGGCACTGTCTTCCCCGAGTACTGAAATAAGGCTCACTTCATTGGCACCGATGGCCTTGATGTGTCCCGCTGTGATAGCCGCTCCACCTAAAAAGGTATCCGTTTTATTAGGCGTCATTACAATAGTTGGATCTTCTTGCGATAAGCCCACGGCGCTACCTTGTACGTATTCATCAACAATTACTTCGCCGATGACCAATACGTTAAGTCGCTTTATTGAGTCAAAAGCTTCTAATACTGATTCTAGAGTGATGTTATGACGACTGGCGTAGCGCTTAGCTTCCGAATAATCGAAGTTTTTACCAATACTTGGCGTTCGGCGAATAAATTGCTCTGCATTGGTCTCAAACTCTCCAGAGCCAAAAATGAGCTTACCACCATAGTTTTTTAATGCGTCTAATTCAGGGTTGTCTTTTTCTTCGTATTCTTTGCCCTTTACCACAGCGTACGGCTGATGTTGATTAATTAAGGTGACACTGTCGGCTTCGTTTAAAAATGCTTCATCAACGCACTCTAGTGATTGAACCATTTCGAGGCGGTGGCGTTCGGATACGCGACTTTTCACACTCATATTGTCGTCTTTATTTACCGCTACAATCAGGTGATCGCCACACTCTTTGGCAAATTTTAATAACCGAATATGGCCCGGGTGTAGGACGTCAAAATTGCCTACAACGAGCACTGTCTTTTTTGTTTTGGCCATTAGCGCTCCCCTAAATAGTGGTAATCATTGATGGCATCTTCAATACTCTGACTTGACGTTGTTTCTTGATAAGGGGTATATGGCTGCAATGTGCCAAACTTAGTTGCTAGTACGCCCTTTGTTGCAGCCTTTATTGGATTAATTAAATTTGCATTCAAGTTAAGCATGCCAGCCACCTTTTTTAAAAACTCGTAATAACAAATATCTTGTGCACCACTTATTTGAACAATCCCACTGGTTTGCTTATTAAGTATAGTGTTTATGTGGCGCGCGAAAAATGGTGCTGAAACAGGCGAAAAGTAGTGGTCGTCAAAGGCATCAAACGTTTGCTTTTGTTTTAAGGTATTTACCATGTTATCAATAAGTTGAAATGGTTTAGTCAGTATTTTCGAAGGCCTGACTACCATGGTGTTTAAACCGTGTGATTGAATAAACTGCTCTACTTGGTGCTTCTGGCGGCCATACACAGAACACGGAGAAGGCGGCTCATTCCATGGCGTATAAGCCTTGTTACAACTAAAAACATGATTTGTAGATAGAAAAATACTAAAACAACCCGCGGTGTGTAACATATCTAACAATAGTTTGGTGCGCTCAACATTGATAAATTCACTGTACTCTCGCTGTTGTTCACACAGCTTTATGCTAGTAATGCCTGCTAACACGACCACGTTTTGGATTCGTTCCGACTTAATGAAGTGATTAAGAGAGTCAAAATGCTCAGGCTTTGCTAAATCAAACGTGATTGCACCTAGTGTATTGCGCCTTGATGTATAACGCAAAGTATTATCCTGTTGACACAAGTAGCGGCCTAATGCTGCATCACCACCTATGATTAGCGTTTTGCTTTTACTCATTAGCCATTATCCGGATCCAGTTGTGGGTTCACGGCAATGAGTGCTCGGGTTATTTTACGCTCATCTAAATCTTGCAAGGCCTGATTTATCTCATCCAAGCTATAGCTGTCGGATAGTAGCTTTTCAAACGGTAGTTTATGTTCGTTATACAGCTCTACGAGTTTTGGAATATCAGTATCTGGGTGTGAACTGCCGCCCCAGCTCCCCATAATTTGTTTGCCACGGTGAAATGCGTGAGGCTCTAATTGTATGGTCGCTCCTTCTTCTGGGTGAGATGCAAAAATACATTCTCCACCTTGCTCTTTTACCGCTGTGAAGGCATCTTCAATTGAGCTACATGTACCTCCAGCTTCGATTGTGTAATCACATCCACCTTGCGTAAGTTCGACAATTTGTTCGAGGTAATTCTCATCTTGCGCATTGATGCAGTGTGTTGCGCCGAGCGCACCGGCTAGCTCAAGTTTTTTAGGTTCAATATCAACGGCGATAAGCATGTTTGGTTTGAACAGTCTAGCGGTGATAAGTGCACTGAGACCGATACCACCTAAACCAAACACCGCAATTTTAGCGTTGTGCTGCGGCTTGAGCTGATTGAGTACCAACCCTGCACCAGTGGGAAGTGCACAGCCAAGTAAAATGGCTAATTTGTACGGTATACCAGCGGGTAATTTTACAACCCTATTCTCTGAGACAATTGATTCTTGTGAAAATGTTGTCACACCACCGGCATTTATTTTCGTGCCTTGGTAGCTGTAAATACCGCCAGGTGCATCCAAACCTTCACCTTTGATCCAGCCCAAAACGACGATGTCACCTACTTGTACTTTTGTTACTTGTGGGCCAATTTCCTTGACCTTGGCAACGGCCTCATGGCCGAGCAGATGAGGAAGATACTTGTCTTCACCACGTAGTCCCTTTACTTCCATGAGCTGAGAATGACATAAACCTGTGTATATGATGTCGACTTTGACTTGACCGCTAACCAGCTCGGGTGCGACCAAATTGTCGACTAAAGTCAGTGGTTCACCAGTTTTAAATAATACAGCAGCTTTCATATTGATTGTTCCATTTAATATATGTAGTGATTGTCGGGCAATCTGGCACAAATGTTCTCAATTTGTGCCCGTGGATAAGGGAGTAGTATGGGTGCGTTATATAATCGGTTAGCAGGTAGAATCTGCTTGTTCTCCATGAACTTACCTATTTTACTTTGATCTTCATCTAACCACCCCAGAAATCTATTATCAAGCAGATGTGCACAAAAGCAGGCAGCAGGCCCTGTACCCAGTACATAACATTGAGGGAGTTGCGCTAACATGTCCAACTTTTCTGACAGCTTTTTGATTGGATTACTTTGTTCGTCTTTACATGCTTGTTTGTTTGAATCAAATGACATTGAATTTGAGACCAACACGGTGATTTCTTTGTTCAGCTGTGCGCTTGGAAAGAATACATGTTTAAAGTGCTTGTTGAGCAGCTTAGCTAGCGTTTCTTTTGAAAAATGGGAGACATGATCGTAAATGGCAAAGTCCCATTCATTTTCAGTGATGTTTGGCACTTGAATTATTGCGATACCTTGTTCTGATAACCGTGACGATAACTGTGCTAGGAATGCGTTGGGTGTAGGAACATGTTCCAGCACATGAACTAATGTCACGACATCAAACACTGTGTTTATTAGTGATAGATCACCGCAAAAAAACGCGTGTAGGTTATATTTTTCCTGTAACTTGAGTTGTTGGTGATCTGATACATCATGGGCATTTAACTGCCAGTGCTTAAAGCTTTGTGTGGCCGCTTCTAGCATTACACCGCTGCCAGTGCCGATGTCTAGAAATCGCGCTGTGTCGGGGAGCATGGGAGCACATATAGACAAAATCTCACTACAACGTGTAAAAGGGACGTCAGCGCTGTAGTTTTGTTGTTCTTTGCCTTGATTGATATCGTATGGTGCGTAGCTGGAATAGATGCTTTGTGTGTTTGTCAGATAAGTTTCATCTGCGTATTTTTGATAATGTTTGCAATGGGGGCACTGCTGTATCTGTGCGGCGAAGTTCAATGGCCGGCAATCAGAGGCAATAGATTTACTCACAGTGATAGAGTGAGTAATATTACTGGAAATTTGTTCGCAAACAATACACTTCACGAGCGTGTCCTTAAAGCTGTTTGGTCATTAATTGCACGTGTTGTGCAGTTTGTGCAAGGTAGTGCTCTATCGTCTTAATTGTTTGATGCTCATCTAGCACATTACCTTTATCGGCAAATGCTCTTCTTTTTTGAACCTGAGTGATAAAACAACTGCCAATTATGAAGCACCACTTAATTCTTGTTAGTTGATATGCAACGATAAATTCCTCTTTAAACTCAGATATGAAACCAAACAATGGCATATCTTTGAGTACCGAAATACTTTCTATTGGCGCAGGTATTTGCGGCTGTGCAAAAAAGTCTGCTGTGAGCTTCCATAATGAATCAATGCCCGCATATTCGAAGTCAAAAAAGTATAGTGTATCTTGAGCTTGTAAAATATTATGAAAACCAAAATCTGAAGGAGACAGGTGGACGCAATTAACTGACTGCTCCCAATTCAATTGACCGTGTGTTGTAAGAATGTCAGCGAACAAAGGTTTGATTTTCGTGTTTATGAGCCTTTGATAGGCGGGCGATATACCTGATTGTTCTGTAGCGGCTATTCTGTTTTCAACTAACGTGATGAAATCACGTAATGTAGTTACTGCATCTTTGGCTTGAGGCAATGAACGCAGCGGCTGGGCGCAGGTCTGGTTGCAGTCAACGATAAACTCGAACGCTTTTTTTACATTTTCAGCTGTAGGTGAGGTGATTTTCTCCCCAGGCAAATGTGTTGTCAGTAGCAACCCCAGTTCAATGTCATGGGCTATCACTTTTGCTGTGTTTGGCATACCCTTGCGCATCAGCATATTAAGAAAATTAAGCTCTCTTAAGCACTTTTCTTTATAATCTTCTGAGCGAGTAAAGAATTGCTTAAGTATGTACTGGCCACATGCACTATGAACATAATACACGCGGCTGTTGGCACCACCTGATAGCGCTTGTAACTCAAATGGGGCAACGACATGCTGATGGACAAAATCTTTCATCGTTTATTTAATACACAAGGCAATTAAATAGTGAGCCATGGGGTAGTAGCCAGTATGCACGACTTCGTCATTCATGGAAAATAAGAATACGTGTTTAAAGTGTTTATTACACAGTGCCTTAAAGTCCAGTCCTGATTTACAGTTTATATGGCCAGCTTTACTTGCTGGTGATGCGTACTGCTGCGACTCCAAAGAAGGCATACCTAAAATCACTATACCATCACTGCTTAGAGAAGATGTTATATTACTGATGAATCTATCTTCTTGATCTGCTGGAATATGTTCCAAGACATCTAAAGAATAGGCTGCATCATATTTTGCGTCCAGAGGCTTTTCAAGAATGTCATGCACAATCGGAATAAGTGGCCACTTTTTGGAGTTGCGCTGTTTTACATCGGCAATAAATCGCGGCTCTATGTCTGCTACTGTTAGTTGTTCCACTTCCTGCTTTACAATTCGGCTGCCAAAAGCATCACCACAGCCAATTTCGATGACGTTTTGTTTGCCAGCAAACATTTTTGATACGAATTTATAGCGCGATAGCATGATCCCGAGGCGTCTTGGGTCTAGATCCCATGTGCCGTTACTCATCAGGCCTAAACGGTTTACTTCTGTTTCATCTAAGAAATCGTGGTAGCTTTCTAGATAGTCAGCTTGGTTGTCTTTAGTTGCCATAGTTGCCTCTTGCATTGTCTTGTTGAGCTATTAACGCGACTAACTGGTTAAATTGACTAGTAATATTCTCATATGTATCACGTTGCCAAATGGTTTTTTGCAATGCGTTATCGTTAAAAAAGTAATCTTGGCCGACAGTTAATCCGCAACGCTCAGCGGTCATGGAGCTTGATGCTGGGTTATCTTCATTTATGGGATGAAAAATAAGTGATTTAGCGCCTTGCAGAAAACTAATCGTGTAGGTTGGTCCTGTGGAAATACCCATGTTCATATAGGCCGCCTGATACAGTGCTAATCTGACCAAAAAGTCAGACGATGCCGCTGTAAATGTACTGTATTGCTTAAGTTGCTCAGGCATGGCTGAGGTGGAGTAGTATGAATCCCGAATAATCACAGGATAATATTCACAAGTATCCAGCTCACTTAAGAACTGGCCCCAACTGTTCAAATCATTGTTACGAACCGCTTGCTCTTGGTACTCACGCAAAGTCACTGTAATGAGCTTTTTCCCTTGTACGCGCTGGTCGAGAAAATTTTTTACTAGCGCAACAGCATTTGTCGGAGGCTGCAAAAAAGACAGGCTATGTCCTGCATCGGCTAGTGGTTTAAGGAGAAGAGTCGATGATTTGTGTTTTGCTGAACCAGAAACGACCTCTTCGGGGTAAACATGAGTATGAGTGCCAATTAACGTAGACAGTTTTTCCCTAAAAGGTAACTCAACGATAGAGATGCAACTAGGAATACAGCGCATCATACTCTTTATTATATGGTCTATGCGCCACTGATAGTCGTCAACTGCGTGAAACTGCCTTACTCCCATGTATGACTCAGAACATGATTGATTGGGTAAGATCACAAAGCATATGTGTTCAAGGCCTCTTTGTCGTCTTTCAAATTCAGACAAAATTACAAAGTTCGTGATGTCAAAGCAAGGCAAGTTGCACGACAAATCATATACCGCATATAACACTGAATGTTCATTGATGGTTGGTGTTTTTAGCTCGTTGTATGGCACAAGCTTGTTGATGGAGTGATTGTAAAAGAAACTTTTTTCAACCGGCAAATTTGCTTCATATAACGATGACAAGATAGCAGTAACAGCTTCTGAACAAATAACTATGCGTGCAATGTGCAAATCCTTGGCGTCAGCCAGCTCTTTGAGTGACAGCGCACGTTCATTTTCAAAAAACTCTCCACCGTCTGTGGTTACAAAAAGGTTGTTCCCAGTATTAAACACTGAGCCAATAAATTTATAGGCAGAAGATGTTACGCCATAGACGATAGTAATCTCTTTACTCATAACGATAAATTCTTACTCTTAAAAACAGCTAAATGCTCTTTGCGTGCAGATTGGCCACCAATGCAGGCAGTTTGGACCAACATTGAATGCTGGATAACACTGGGTGTGATTGCTCTGCAAACAGAACACCTATCGTTGTACTTGGGAAAGACTCCGCCAACAGGATTGACTCTAAGTCATCGACAAATACATCAATTTGGAGTGTTGCAACCCTTTCTAGTTTTTGTTCCTTTGTGGTATTAAAAAATATCCGATTGTCGCAAAAAACAGCATCGTCACCCCCTAACAGGCCTTGGTCCACCAGCCAATTACGTGCAGCTTCATGCAAATCCACCTTTTTGCCAATGAAAGGGTACTGTGTTTTATGTGAGATGAGAAATAGCTCATGCCCTTGTGCTTGAAGCGCTTTGAGTACCTCCAAGCAATGAGGAAATGGTGAAGCTTCATTGATCTTTTCTCCATACACTATGCCTTGCAATTGCGTCCATTGTGCTTCGTTATTTTGATCAAAAAAGTACTGCTTAACCTGCTCTTTTGAGTGCCCGATATGTTCAGGCATCCAGCCTAGCTGATGAGCAACTCGATGAAACACCCCTGTGTAATTGGCGATGGTGTTGTCGAAATCTATTCCGAGCCTCATAGTACCTGCCTGCTTTTTAACGTGTTCACAATAGTATCTATATCAAGCCCTGCTTTTATCCGAGCAGTGTGTTGTGATGACACCTGATCAATAAACCTGTCAGGGATACCGAAGCGATGTAAATTCACCGCCATGCATTGTTCATTGTAATACTCCAATACTGCGCTACCAAAGCCACCGTTGACGTTGTGCTCTTCGAGTGTGATAAGGTGTTCAAACCTTGATGCTGCGTTGCTGAGGTATGTGGAATCTAGTGGTTTTACCGTATGAAAGCTCACTAGCTCGGCTTCGATACCATGTTGCAGCAATTCTTGGTGAAGCTGTTGGGCTACGGGCATAATTGTACCGTTCGCCAAGATGGCTACAGATTTTCCTGGATTCATCACGTAAGCTTGACCAAACTTTAGAGCTGGTAGTGTACTGTGTACTTTAGGTTCATTTTTCTTACCAATTCTAAAGTAGCAAGGTGCATTGAGAGCGATTAACTGAGGCATCAAGATAGCCAGCTCGTCAGCATCAGCTGGGCACACGATATTCATATTTGGTAACGCTCGCATTAATGCGATATCTTCAAACGAATGGTGAGTTGGTCCTAAATTAGCGTAAGACAAACCTGAGCCCGTACCAACAATGATCACTGGCTGATTCTGATATGCAATATCGATTTTGATTTGCTCAAAATTACGAGCGGTGGTGAAGGGTGTAATAGTATAAATAAAGGGTTTATGCCCCATCATGGCTGCACCAGATGCCATGGACGCCATATTCGCTTCCGCTATCCCTGCGTTAATTGTACGAGTGGGTGCAACTTCTTTTAGGTTGTTGAACAGCCTGTTACCAATATCCGCATAAAACAGCACGATGCTATCATCATTACTGGCTAATTCTGTTAGTTTGGCGGCAAATGCGTTTCTCATTTTAGGCCTAGCTCCTCTTTTGCCATCATGACTTCATCAACAGTAGGAATTCGGTAATGCCAGTTGTTATCGTTCTCCATTAAAGAGATACCTTTTCCCTTTATAGTATCTGCAATAATACAAACAGGTTGTTGTTGTACTTGCGCTGCATCAAACGCTTCTATCAGTGCTTGATGATCATGTCCATTCACTCGTATGGTGTGCCAGCCAAAAGCACGCCACTTTTCATCAAGAGGTTCGAGGTGCATGATCTCGCAGCTTTCTCCAGTACCTTGCAATTTATTAAAATCAACAATCGCAACTAAGTTATTCAATTGTTTTGCAGGCGCAAACATAGCAGCTTCCCACACCGTGCCCTCATTGATTTCACCGTCACCCATAAGCACATAAAATCGATTGCTCAGACCCTGAACTTTAGCGCTCAAGGCCATGCCAGAGGCAAGAGACAATGCGTGCCCTAATGAACCTGATACGGTTTCTACGCCGGCTGGTGCGTGAATGCCTGGATGTTCTTCAAATTGAGAACCGTCGCTACCATGTTGATATAAATCTTCGATGGGAAAATACCCACGATAAGCGAGTGTAGTGTACAGTGCACTGGCCGCGTGGCCTTTGCCCAGTAAAAAGTAGTCTCGGTCTTTGCTCTTTGGTTGCTGTGGCTCTACATTTAGCACTTGCCAATATAGCGTGCTAAGAATGTCTGTACACGACAAACAACTCCCCAAGTGAGGTGTTGATGTTTTGGATGATACATCACACAGCGTATAGCGAATATTTGCGCTGATTTTTTCTAACTCTACCACTTAGGTTCTCCTGACATCCCAACCAACGATATCCGCGTATAGCTCGTAATCACGCTGGTAATAGGCATAAAGCGTGTTGAGAGATTGCTCACTTAGCATTTCATAGGTTGACTCTCCATCCAATGAAGGCGCAACCGATTTGGTTACATTATGCTCAGCAAATGTCACCCCTAGTTTTTGCTCGAGCGTTGAGACTTGCTTGATATCAACCAATTGGTTATAGAAACTGATGTTATCGCCAACATATTCATTCTGTGGGCAGAAATGGTCATGAATATCATAGTTACCCAAGTAAAACGCAAAGTTACTAATGAAATCGTTGATATCGTTCGATTTAAAACGTTTTGAACGTAATACAATATGGTTATATGCGGAAATGAATCGCTTGATTGGATCTCGCATGATGGCAAACTTAAAGTATTGCTGAAGGTCAGAGTCCATTTCCCAAATACTTTGGCTTTCCATAAAGTATCGATCGAGGTCCAGACTACGTTGAGTTTGAGGATCAAATTGAGGTGCTTGACCATAGGTAGCGGTGTAAAAATGACTCGAAACAGATGAGTTCATGACTTTTGGACAGCGCTTGTAAATCAGTTTAGCTTTGTTATCAAACAGATAGTTATGCATCGGCCAGTTGTATCTTCTACATTCATAACTTGCGTTTAAATGTAGGTGCACGATGTCGTTGAACATTTGTCGCTCTGACGCTAGGTATAAAATGTCCAATTTAGGTTTCTCAAAAAGAAACTCGTCAATATGATAATAGGTGGCTGGTAGCTCAGAGACCTCTCTGGGCTCATCTACAAAGCAACTGACTTCGATGTTATGGTTGACTTTGGTTAAGAACTGGAAAAGTTCTTTGGCGCCTTTACCTGTTCCGACTATTCCAACTTTTTTCATGAACTCGTTCCCTTATGGTATAAACCAGTAAAAGTCGCCCGTGTAACCGTTATCAGCAAAAAATTGCTTCCAGTCATTTACGTGCATAATGGTTTTTGCTGTTAATGCCCATTCGAGCATACGCTCTTTTTCTTCATCGTTGCGATAAGCATCCACAGTGATGAATGATTTCCCACGACTCACACGTTCGATCTCTCTCAGCGCCATCGCACATTCATGCTCGTCTAAGTTGTGGATAGTATTGATAGACATCACAACATCAAAGCTGTTGTCTTCAAAAGGCAGCGCCTTTGCATCACCTTGAGAGAGTAAATCTTTAACTTCCTCTTTTGCATTTTCTAAAGCGTACTGAGAAATATCCACGCCACGCAGCGTGATCCCTGGAATATGCTGTTGTAAGTCATAAAGCATAAACCCTTTGGCACATCCGACATCTAGCAAAGAGCTGTCGTTTGTAAGGCCAAAATGCGCTTGTAGGTCGGGTACTACTGGTTGCCAAAAACGAGGCATGTAGCTAAAGCCGCCGTATCCATAGGTACGATCGCCATCGAAAAAGTCTTTACCGTATTGACGGGCTATTTCACGATCAGCTTCAGTAATAACTTTTGCTCGACCTTTTGTGTCACGTTTAGACTTTGGATAATTTCTTAGTAAGTCGATTTCGTTTCCTAACATAGATTTCTCAAGCCTTATGTATGTATTCGTTTGGCTGTGTTGCTAACACATCTAAATTATTTTTCACCCAGTTGATGGTGCGCTCTACACCATTTTCTAACGACACTTTGTCTTTCCAGCTGAGTTCGTTGCGTACTTTCTGGCTGTCCAGCAGATATGCGGCATCTTTGCCGAGTCTATCTTCTGTTACTTCACATACTTGCTCGAAGGGGACATTTAGCATGTTGCAGATCATTTCGACTAAGGCGCGTATCGTAATCATGCGCTCTGTTGATATGTGGTAAATTTCTCCAGTCTTGCCATGCTCACCAATACGCTGTGTCGCGTCAGAAACGTCATCTATGTGGATGAATGAGCGGGTAGAGTGGCCACCGCCGTGCAAAGGTAACACCTTGCCTAACAAAGCAAATAGAATTGTTCTAGGAATAATACGGTAAAGTTGTTGACCCTCGCCGTACACATTTGCTGCGCGGGTAAACACCACTGGAAAATCATACACATCGCTGAAAGTGTGCAGGCTCATATCCGCTGCTGCGCGTGACACCGCATAAGGGGTGCTGGGGTGATAATTTCTATGCTCTGGTACTAGCCCTTCGCAACTGCCATACACTTCGGGTGTTGAAATATGAATGTATTTTTCAAACCCATCAAGTTGGCGTAGTGCGTTATGCAGTTTTATCGTCGAGACTGCATTGGTCATAAACCAGTGTTCCGGATACTGCCAACTTTGACCAACCATGCTTTGTGCCGCGAAGTTGTATACCTGTTTAATTTTCTTTTGCTTGATCAAAGCGACAATTTCATCAAGATGATGATTCAGGTCTAGCTGATGGAAGTCTGGTTGATTGGGTTGCCAGCGATACGGAAGTAGTGCATCAATAGGCTCATGAGAGCGACTTGCTGCTATGACCGAATGTTCTTGTTTAAGCAGGTGAGCGCAAAATGATGCGCCCGAAAAAGAGTTACTGCCCAGTACTAAAATTGGGGAACTAGCCATGTTTTAATTCCTGATATAAGGCTTTCATGAGGATGTGGCCGATAACAACTTGGGTATCTTCTGAGATTTGCATATCTTGAATATCAAAATGAAAGACCTGTTCTAGCATTGGCTTAGCTTTACCGCCATCAAACCCAAGAATACCAACAGTGGACATGCCAATGGATTGAGCTTGTGTGATTGCGTTTATGATATTGCCCGAGTTACCGCTGCCTGACAAAACTAGCAGCACATCATTTTTGTCAGCTTTCACTTTCAGTTGGTGGGCAAATATATTGTCATAACCAATATCGTTGCCCAAACAGGTAAGCACTGAGCTATTTGCTGGCAGGGCTTCAACTTTTAACGCGTCCCCTTGTGGGTTGATCCCAAAAGTAAAGTCGTTAGCCAAGTGAATGGCGTTGGCGGCGGACCCGCCGTTACCACATAAGTACAAAGTACCGCCACGCTTTTTCATTGCCAGCAATGTATCGACAAAGGTTCTTATCTTTTTGCCATCCAGTTGTGATAATACTTTACTCAAAGTGGCAACGTAATCCTGCGTTAAACTCACAACGTTATCTTTTGAGGGCAATGGTGTTACGGTACTTTGTTGCTTAGTCATAATACTTCTCGCTGCATCCATTTAAGGTTGTAGTAACGATCTTCATCGGTGAGTTTGCCTTGCTGATAGGCCGCTATGATTTCATCAATCGCAACGGCAACTGACTTTTTAGGTATAAAGCCTGTTGCTAATAACTTATCTGAGTTGATGCGGTAACAACGAGGATCATTTGAAGGGGTTACTTCTATTTCACATTCAACCTTCTCTTGCACCATCTTAGCAATATCCATAATGGAGATATTTTCAAATCCCGCATTAAATACGCCAGAGGTTTTTGAAGGATTTTCAAGCATATAAATATACAGATCAGTGATGTCGTCGATGTGAATATTTGGACGGACCTGCGCACCACCGAAAACAGTGATTTTGCCATTTTTTAACGCTTGCATCGTCAACATATTGACGGAAACGTCAAGGCGCATTCTTGCAGATAGGCCACAGACTGTTGCTGGGCGAACTATTTGCACAGTCATGTCGTCAGCGTAGCTAAGCAGTACACGCTCCGCGACCATCTTTGTTTTGTTGTACTCTGAAATCGGCTCAAGCGTCAGGTCTTCGGTAACTTGCTCTTCTTCTTTGACACCATAAACACTGCCAGAAGAGGCATAAATAAACTGCTTGATACCTTGACGCTTAGCTTTATCAGCCAGTTGCATTGTAGCGAGCGCACTGACTTCCCATGTTAACTTAGGATCTAAGTCTCCACATGGATCATTGGCGATGGATGCCAAGTGAATGATGCTATCTACACCTTCTAAATCGACATCAGCGGTTTGCCTGACGTCTCCTTTGATTACAGAAAGATTGTCATGCTCAGGTAAAAAGTTACCAAACCACTGTGTATCCAATGCAATGACTCGGTAGCCTTTGTCTAAAAGCTTTGGAACTAAAACGGTGCCTTTATAACCAGTGGCACCTGTTACTAAAACTGTTTTATTACGCATGTTGTTAACTCAACTTTTCTAATCTTTAGCCAGTACTTATACTTGTGGCATCTCTGCGCAACTCATATTGTCGGTGAGTTATGCAAAATAAATGCCGTACTGTTTCGGTTTTGATGTTTTATTTGTTACCTGCGCTACAAGTAATGTATTTCATACTTTTAAACGCTCTTTTGCTCTACATGTTTATTTATATCGGTAAGTTCAGGCTTTTCCTTTAATGCTTTCATTAAATCTGCAAAAGAAAAGTCTAGGCGATTGTTAAAATGAGCGTAAATAGCACTGATGGCCTTGTAATCGTCAGGTTCATCCAGAGTGATTCGCAAATGACTGTAGTCAGAGCCTGCACTGAGTGTATGTGTGGTCATGGTTTGGAATTTTGGCATTCCTAAGGTGACGTGCTCGCGTGCGGCAGGATCCGTGGCGTTTAAATGTGCGGCTTCAAGTAACTGAAATGAAAAAGCACAACAGTCTAACCCTCTGGGAAAACCACTGTGCGGACCTAAATTAACCATATCAAACTGGTTTTCTTTATGTAGTTTGATAACGTCGGAACACAGTGATTCATCTATCAACGGACAGTCGCTGGTGAGTCTAACTATCGTGGTGTTTGGCTTTGCACCAAACTTTGTTGCGGCACCGTAATAGCGCCCAAGTACATCTTCAGTATCTCCCTGAAAAGTTGCTACTCCTAACTTTTGACATAGTGCCATTATGGGCGCTTCTGTTCCATCATTGGTTGTTGCTACAATAATAGAATCACGCCAGCGTGGTAGCCTTTCGATCATAACTTGCAAAACTGGTTTGCCACACAATGGCAACATAACTTTGCCAGGAAGCCGAGTAGAGGTCATTCGTGCTTGAATGATGATTTGTACTGGGTGCATCGAAGTCTTTGTTATCATTATATTTGAGATAAATATAGCAAATCATTACACTCAAAGACAGTGATCAATGTGAGCCAGCCAAGACGACTATTACGATTGCTGCAACTTTGTACGATAGAGGTCAAAACTCGGCTTGTAATTTGCTTAGAAATAGTCAGCGACATGAAAAAATATAGGAATTACCGTGACGTTTAAAACAGAGTTTCAAATTGCTAACACATTTGTTGGACATCAACACCCTTGCTATGTGATAGCCGAAATGTCAGCAAACCATGGTCAATCATTAACTAAGGCAAAGGAGCTTGTGTACGCAGCCAAAGAGTCGGGAGCAGATGCAATCAAGCTACAAACTTATACAGCCGATACGCTGACCATGGATTGCAAACTGCCGCACTTTGAAGCTACAGGCCCTTGGCAAGGCCAATACTTGTACGATCTATATAAAAAAGCATACATGCCATGGGATTTCCATGCTGAGCTATTTGAACTTGCACAAAAGCTTGGTCTAACTTGTTTCTCATCGCCATTTGATAAAACAGCCGTTGATTTACTTGAGCAGTTCGATGCGCCTGCATACAAAATCGCTTCTCCAGAGCTAATTGATCACCAGTTAATTAGAGACGTTGCAGCAACTAAAAAGCCTGTGATTATGTCGACAGGCGGCGCAACGCTTGCGGAAATTGCCAATGCGGTCAAAGTCGCTCATGATGCCGGTGTGACAGAGTTAGCCTTAATGAAGTGTACAAGTACCTATCCAGCACCTGCCAATAGCATCAATCTTCGCACCATTGCTCACATGCGAGAGGCATTTGGATGCCCAGTAGGTCTTTCCGATCACACATTAGGTAACGATGTACCGCTTGCCTCTGTGGCGGTGGGAGCTTGTATGATTGAAAAACATTTTGTGATGGATAAAAAAGACGAAACTGCGGATAGCTTTTTCTCAATGACGCCAGATGAACTTGCTGCATTAGTGCATGGCGTCAGACAGATAGAACAGGCAATGGGAACAGTCCACTATCCGAGTGAACCTTCAAAGGCTCGTCGCTGTGTCTATATAATTAAAGATGTTGCAGCTGGGGAAGTGTTGACCGAGAAACACGTGGCTCAAATGCGCCCAGGAGGTGGAGAAATCATGCCTGAGGCACTCCCTACAATTATTGGACGAACCACTCGTAAAGCTTTGGCAAGAGGCACGCAACTAGCATGGGGAGACTTGATATGAGTACAGATAAGCGCGAGTTATTATCCCTGATCCAACAATTCTTTTTAGAGCGAGGGGTTGTTATTCCAGATGAGAAGTTGCCGAGCTATGATTTTATGGCTGCAGGAAGCCTTGATTCATTTGAGGTTTTATCCTTGATCATGCACATTGAAATGCACTGTCAAATCAGTATACCAGCAGAACTATTACTAGATAAAAACAATGCAGAAATTGGCAACCTAGTTGATGCCATTCTAGGATTGGCATGATAGCGTTTCGTATAGATAGCCTAAGTGGTCTTGGGCACTTTATGCGCTCCAAATGGCTTGCATTAGCGCTAAAAGAGCAGGGGGTTGCCTGTAAACTTTTCCTAGATAATCAGCCGAACAAAGAATTATGTGAGCCATTTTGTCAGGATGTTGTGATCGTACCCCGTGGGCTGACACAAGTGCAGCAAGCAAGTTGGTGCACTCAGTATTTGTCTGAGCAGGGTTTGACGCCAAGTCACTGGGTAATAGATGGTTATAAATTTTCTATGCAATGGGAATTGGCGGTAAAATCACCGCAAGTTGGCGTCGTAGTGATAGATGATCTGGCTCGCTCACATGAGGCGGATTGGGTAATAGATGCTAAGTGGCAAGGTCATCAAACGTTTAGTCGCTATGATGATAGAGTATCTGAGGATACTCAGTTGTTGCTTGGCCCAGAATATGCGTTACTATCCCCACAATATGCGCAGTTCAAACCGCAATTACAAAGACAAAACAGCTTGTTGTTTTCTTTGGGGGGAGGAGGTGATTGGTCGCGGCTGACCGAGCTCATAAGTCACTTGCTACACCAAGATAATGGTTTGCTTAAAATTGAAGTGATCATTGGCCCCTACGCGACCTCTACCGAGGAGCTCAGTCAACTCGCTGAAAAGTTTGCGAATCTGCATTTGATAACGGGTGAAAATAGTCTTTATCACTATTATGTTCAGTGTGGCTTATTTGTAGGGGCGTTAGGCACATCTTTGTATGAACTGGCAGCAACACAAACCAGTGCGGTGACCTTTAGTATCGCAGATAACCAGCATAATGATCAGCAAGACTTAGAGCAGTTAGGCCACTACTTCCATATTCCAGATTTACTAGATTATCCTGTAAATGAGATTGCAAGCACGTTACATGCTTTATTGCAGTATCGAGAACGCCTTAATAAACTGGCTCAATCTGCGGCGGTGAAAGTTGATGGATTAGGAGCACAAAGGGTGTGTTCAGTGCTATTAAACAACCACCATTCACAAAAACAAGTATTGCCAAAGGCGTCCTATGAGGAAACCAGCATACAAATTACGCCAGATCTTACACTCAGGCCGGTTCAAGACACAGATATTAACCATTACCTCAATGCTAGAAATCGGGCAGACAATGCTTGGCGTATGACCATTACCAAGCAAATAAGCCAGTTACAACACTATCGCTGGTGGTTTGCTAATCAACGCGCTTCATTTGTACTTGAATCCGAAGGTGGAGCATTACTATATATTTGGCACCAACTGTTTGAGATTCGAGGACAGCAATATTTAATAGGTGGGTGGTTTGCTGCCAGTGATGATGTTGGTTTTGCCCATGCTCAGCTCATCTTAGACTGGCAACTTAAAGAAACTGCCAAGCTGTGGCCAAAAGCGCATTGGTTAGCGGTGATCAACAAAGAAAACAAATTTGTAAACCTGCTTAACCAACGTGCTGGATTTGTTGCTGTGGCAGAGGGAAGTCCTGAATTTGAAAGTATTTTGGCGCTCTTTCCTGATGCAACGCCTGAGCAATTTAACTTTGTGGCTAAGTTTGCCGATAACAATACATAGACCGTCAAGAGTAATTCACTTTGAACAGTATATATCAACTATTTCAAGAACATGTGAAAACCAATCCAAACAAGGTGGCTGTTATCTTCAATGATAATAGCCTGAGCTATCAACAGCTCGATAAGCAGGTTGGAGCATTAAGCAGCTATTTTACCTCATTAGGTTTAAGGCAAGGCCACCGAGTCGCGTTATTTGCACCAAATGGTTTGGAATATCCCACGGTAATGTTAGCGGCGGCAAAATTAGGATTAGCTATCGTGCCATTGCCCATTAGTTTAAAAGGTGATGCACTGATCACAGCGCTTAAAGTGATGCCTGTCGCGGCGGCAATTGCTTGGCCAACCATCAGCAAAGTACTTCTACAACAGAGGCTGGTGGAAAGAGAAAGTGTTATCACGATAGGTGACGCTGTTGATGGGGAGCAAACGTGGCAGGCTATCTTGACATCAACTCATGAGTCATGTGACGCGCCAGATGTTGACATTTCAGCGCCTTATATTTTAACGATGACATCAGGCTCCACAGGCCAGCCGAAACCCATCGTATTAAGTCAGCGCTGTAAAATCGAGCGCGCGTTTGCAGCTACTATAGATTACTATTGCTTGAATAAAGAAGATGTTGTTTTAGTCGCGACCCCTTTGTATCACTCATTGGCGCAACGGGGTGTGTTGATGCCTTTGATGCTAGGCGCAACGACAGTGATTATGCCTAAATTCTCACTTCCACATTGGTTAAAGGCGATTGAACAACACGCAGTGAGCTTTTTATTTGCTGTATCGGCCCAGCTCGAAAGCTTTCTTGTCCAGGACAGTGTTACAGAAGACATCAGTTCAATAAGGTGTTTAGTCTCTTCATCCGCGGTATTAAACAATGCCAGCAAAAAAGCGTTAATGGCGCGTTTGGACTGTGATTTTCACGAATGTTATGGGGCGTCAGAGGTTGGCGTGGTAACAGATTTTTGTGTTTCAAAACACCCTCAGTTGAGCGGTAGTGTTGGCAAAGCACTGCCTTTTGTTGAGGTAAAAATAACTGATAAGCGCGGTCATACACAGCCTAACAATGAGATTGGTGAGATCTGCTGTAAAACAACCACTGCGTTCAATGAGTATTTCAAAATGCCAGAGGCTACCGCAAACGCTTATGATAGCAGCGACTTTTTTAGAACGGGTGATTTAGGGTATTTAGATGAGCACGGATATCTGTATTATGTGGGACGGAAAAAAGAAGTCATTTCCAGCGGCGGTATTAATGTTTTCCCACAAGATATTGAAGCGGTTGTGAAATCACACCCAATGATCATAGATTGTGTAGCGTTTGGCTGTCAGCATCCTCAATTAGGAGAGTATGTAAAGGTTGTGTATGAACGTCGAGGGGAGCAAGACCTTTCGATGGAGCTACGTAAGCTATGTTTAAAAGAGTTAACTGATTATCAGCAACCGAGAGAGTTTCTAGAGGTAGCAGAGCTACTTAGAAACCCTATGGGAAAAGTATTACGCAACAAAGTGAAAGAACTGTATAAATCGTGAAAATGGGGTGATTAATTTAATCACCCAACGCGTTCCCACGTTTTGCTTTGACTCGCGCGTTTAGCCGCGCTAAAAAGATCAAGCCCCTGTTTGGCTTGCTCTAACCCAAATACGTATTCATTGGTAATAGGGCGCCCTGCCTTAAAGTTGCTGAGCGCTTGGTGGATATCGGTGTATAAATTGGCAAATGCTTCAACAAAGCCTGTTGGGTGACCAGGCTTCATACGGTTATACCTAAACTGGTTGGCATATTGGCATTGGCCTGCGCGGTCTAGAATTTCCCTTCTACCGTCATTAAATTGAAGCTCCAACTCATCGGGATTAAGTTGATACCAGCGAGCACTACCGTGAGTGCCATAGATTCTCACCTCCAGCCCGTTGCGATGGCCGATTGCTGTTTTTGACATCCACATGCTACCTGTTACATTGTTTGGATATTTGAGTAGCATAGTTACGTCATCGATCAGGTTGGTGTACTCTGAATGATTGGCGAACTGGGCGCACGTTTCGGTTGGTTCGCATTCAAGCAGATAACTCGAAAGGTGGTGCAAGTGCACGCCTAAGTCCAAACAAATAGTTGGTACTGAATAATCTTGAAGACGCCAAGCTTGAGGTAAACTTGGTTTACCTGCTATATCTGGGGGCCTTTTAAATCCCTCCTGTGGCATTTCCAAATGTATTTTTTGCAGTGTTCCCAACTTGCCTTGCTTTATGATGTTTTTCAGCTCTCTCACCATAGCGTAACCACTATAGTTGTAGGTAACGGCTAAAAAGTGTTGTTGAGGATCATATAACTGTAATAACTTCGTTGCCTCTTCAGTGCCGCATACCAGCGCTTTTTCGCATATGACGGGTACATTCTTTTGCAAAAGGTATTGCAATGCCTCTAAATGATGTGGGGTAGGCGTAAGCACGACGACAGCATCAATATTCTTATATTCGATGTCTATCATTTCACGCCAATCATTATAGGTTCTATTAGTCGTGATACCCCACTGTGCAGCAGTCAATGAGTTATTGCTAGGGTCGCGACTAAACGCACCTGCCACAACCTGAAATTTGTTGTCTAAATGGGCTGCTGAAAAATGCACATAGCCGACAGCGGAATTTACGCCACCACCAATAAATGCCAAATTTAGAGGTTGATTACTCATAGAACTTTCCATCCGCAGTTGTTAAATTGACTTAGTCGTTAATTAGAGCAAGCAAATTATCGACGATATCTTGTTGTTGTTCTTCACTCAGTTTAGGAAACAAAGGCAATGTGATTGCACTGTGATAATATTGCTCCGCATTAGGACAGTAACCCGGTTTAAACCCCTGCTGTTGGTAATAGGGTTGCAGGTAAATTGGTATATAATGCACGTGCGCATAGATACCTAATGCTCTGAGCTTATTAACCACATTACGGTGCTTTGTGGGGTTACAGTCTAACACCTTTACCACGTACAGGTGGTATGCGCTGTAGCAACTGTTATGCACCTCTAATGGTATAACCTTTTTGCTGGCGCTTAGTAACTTATCATACCGCTGCGCTAAAACATTCCGTTGGCGCACAAACTCGCCAAGGGAGTTGAGCTGGCTATAGCCTAAAGCAGCATGTATATCTGTCATGCGGTAATTATAACCAAGCGCCTGTTGCTCATAATACCAAGGACCATGACTGGTTTGAGTGAAAAGGCTTTCATCGGAGGTAACGCCATGACTGCGCAACTGGCGCATTGTAGCTGCCAACTTCTCATCATTCGTTATTGCCATTCCGCCTTCTGCAGAAGTGATAATTTTTACTGGGTGAAAGCTGAAAATGCAGATGTCGGAGTATTCGCAGTTCCCAACGGGTTTATCGTTATATTTGCCACCAACTGCATGGGAAGCATCTTCAATGACCTTAAAATTGTATTGCTTGGCTAATTGAGCAATCGCTTTCATGTCACACGATTGGCCTGCAAAATGTACAGGGATTAAAACACTAGGAAGACACTGTTGTTGAGCAGCTTCAGCAAGCTTACGTTTAAGTGCTGCAACGCACATATTCCCAGTATCTAGTTCTATATCGACAAAATCTACACTGGCACCACAATATTTCGCACAGTTTGCTGAGGCGACGAACGAGTTAGGTGACGTCCAAACGATGTCTCCCTCTGATACATTGAGAGCCATACATGCAACGTGTAACGCAGATGTGGCGCTGTTAGTCGCAACGGCATAATTACTTTTGCAGTACTGTGCGACAGCTGACTCAAATAAAGGGACTTTAGGACCTTGAGTCAGCCAGTCAGATTTTAGTACATCAACAACAGCATCGATATCCTGCTGGCTGATATTCTGCTTCCCGTATGGGATCATGGTAGTGCCTTTGCGTTGAATGCTTTAATTTCTTCTACAGTTAGATAATGCGGATTGGTCAGTGAGTTGTATTCAAAACCAGGTTTAACACGCTGTCCTTGGTCACCTAACGCATTGGTGTCAAAGCGGTTGTTTCTGCTGCTAAATTTGATCCCAGGTGCAATCACAAAGTGATCTGGAAATTCGTACGTATCGAAGCTCAAATCCTGAGGACACATGACTTCATGCAGCTTTTCACCTGGTCGAATACCGATGATTTTCTGTGGCAAATTTGGTGCCATTGCACTGGCTAAATCAGTAATTTTAATAGAAGGGATTTTGGGGACGAAAATTTCGCCGCCGAGCATGCGTTCAAAATTCTTGAGAACAAAATCTACACCTTCTTGCAGGCTAATCCAGAACCGAGTCATATCTTCGTGCGTGATTGGGATGTGCCCTGCGTTTTCATCAATGAACTTTTGAAATACTGGAACTACAGAGCCTCTAGAGCACACCACATTGCCATAACGAACCACAGAGAACATCGTTTTATGTCCACCGGCAATATTGTTGGCAGCCACAAATAATTTATCCGATGCTAACTTGGTCGCACCGTATAAGTTGATGGGATTAGCGGCTTTATCTGTTGATAGTGCGATCACTTTCTCTACATTATTATCTAACGCAGCATCAATAACGTTTTCTGCACCATTGATATTTGTTTTGATACATTCCATCGGATTGTATTCAGCGGCGGGCACTTGTTTTAATGCTGCTGCATGGATCACGTAGTCCACACCCTGCATGGCTCTACGTAGCCGCTCCTTATCGCGGACATCTCCGATAAAATAGCGCATACAAGATTGATTAAATACTTGATGCATTTCAAATTGTTTGAGTTCGTCACGAGAGAAGATGATGATCTTTTTGGGCTTGTATCTTTCTAATAGCGTTTTAGTGTACTTTTTTCCAAAAGAACCCGTGCCACCCGTTATTAAAATAGTTTTATTATCGAACATGCTGATCCACCTTGTGGTGCAATTAAATCTTTACAATATCCACAACAGGTTAAATTTAGGTACTTTTGTGGAAATCTATAAATCGAATACTAGTCAATACTTTATATCAGTTTTCTCAACTTTGCAGTATTTATGGAGTGACAGAATGCAGTTTATGTGGCTATAGATGACATATTGAACAAAAAGGAGTATGGTCATAGTAGTACCACTTGATAGGGGGCGGTATGAAAATCCAATCACAAAGTAGTAGTATTTTTAATAGAATCGAAAATACGAGCAATAAACTTAACCAACAGCTTGCAACTGGTAAGCGGGTTAATTCTGCTGCGGACGATGCGGCAGCCTTGCAGATCATAGATAGATTGACCTCACAGCAAAATGGCTATGGCCAGTCAATTCGCAATGCTTACGATGGTATCTCCTATGCACAAACCGCTGATTCAGCGTTATCTGGTGTAAACGACGCCGTTTCTAGGATACGAGAACTATCCATCCAAGCGGGAAGCGGTGCATTGACCGATAACGATAGGCAGGCGCTACAAGAGGAAGTATCGCAGCTGCAAACACAAATCACCGAGACATTCGAGAACACCACTTTTGGTGGAGCGCAGCTGTTCAACGGTGAGTCTGCAACATTTCAAATCGGGCCTGATGCTTTGACAACCAAAGAGTTGACTCAAACAGATGGTAGCTTTGCAAGCGCTATCCTCAGTGTGGATATATCAACTGAAGCGGGCGCTCAAGCAGCAATTGATGTGGCGGATACAGTTTCTCAGGATTTAAATACGCAAAGAACCCAATTGGGGGCTTTCGAGAACACTGTTTCAAGCACAATTCGTAACGCAGATAATCAAAGAGAAAATATTGCAGCGAGCCAAAGTCGTATTCAAGATACCGACTACGCAAGAGCTGTTTCTGAACAAACGGCAAACGATATTTTATCGCAAGCATCAATCGCACTAAGAGGGCAGGCCAACCAGTCTGCATCTGCGGTACTTGGTCTTTTATAGAGAATTAATGCAAAAGTATTGATTCTGGTCAGACTTGGTGGCGTTTTTTTGGCGAAAGTGTCAAAAACTTGCCACCAAGGTATTGCATCCCTTCCTAACTACCTTACAATCATAGTATATTCTTGCCATAAGTAGTTGGACTCGTAAGATGGTTTTGATCTTAGATAACAATAATAACCGAGCTAATAGTCTTTATAGTGCGTTGACTTTTGTTGGTCAGGGCGCAAGAGTCATTGAAGAGTCCGATTTGGATTTGCAAAGTTCCTTTTCAAAAGAGTCTATCATCGTGCTTGGTGCACTTTCAGAACTTGATCACGAGCAAGTAGTTAAATCGCAACCCGCCTCTCCGTTTTTGTTGATTGGAGAAACACTCAAGCCGCTGTTGAGCCTAGCTAATGTTGTAGGTTTGATTTCTGAGCCATTCGGTCATGATGTCACAATGCAACTGTTACACGACTGTCAGCAGTACCAAAGAATGCTTCCAGGACAATCAGATAAAAATAGCGGTAAGTCGTTCGATGGTCTGGTGGGCGAAACCGAAGCGGTAAAACAAGTCAGGTTTTTAATATCTCAAGTTGCCAAGACGGATGCTAATGTTTTAATTCTCGGCGAGTCAGGAACAGGTAAAGAAGTTGTAGCCCGTAACGTACATTTGCTATCTCGACGTAACCATGGACCGTTTGTACCGGTAAACTGTGGGGCGATCCCCGGTGAATTGCTAGAGAGTGAACTATTTGGCCATGAAAAAGGTGCTTTTACGGGGGCGATTTCGGCGCGTAAAGGGCGCTTTGAGTTGGCACAGGGCGGAACGTTATTCCTAGACGAAATAGGCGATATGCCTTTGCAAATGCAAGTGAAATTATTACGAGTATTGCAAGAGCGCAGCTATGAGCGAGTGGGTGGGACCAAGGCAATTCAGGCAGATGTTAGAATTATCGCCGCGACGCACCGAAACCTAGAACAAATGATTGAATCTGGTAAGTTTCGAGAAGATTTATACTATCGGCTAAATGTTTTCCCTATTGAAAACCCGTCTTTACATGAACGTGCTGATGATATTCCTTTGTTGCTTAAAGAGTTAATGCGTCGCGTTAATGAACAAAGCGGTACCACAGCCAAGTTTACTGAGCGTGCTATTGAAAGTTTAAAGGCCCATGATTGGCCAGGTAATATTCGAGAACTCGCCAACTTAGTCGAACGGATGGTAATCATGTTTCCAGACAAAGTTGTTGATGTTACGGACTTACCCAATAAATATCGATATATTGACGTGGAAGCATATGAGCCAGAATATCCAGAGGAGCTACTGGAAAAAGATGCTTTCAACGAGCTCTTTAGTGATGGTTTTAGTGACTTCGATGATGACGCCGATGATGATGTGGGCGCGATGAACAACGCGGCACATCTTGGGCTGTTGCCTGATGAAGGTATCGAGCTTAAAGAGTATCTAGCCGATTTAGAGGTGAGTTTGATTACGCAAGCGCTAGAGCGGTACGACTATGTTGTGGCACGCGCAGCAGAAGTGTTAGGTGTGCGTCGTACCACATTGGTTGAAAAAATGAAAAAATATAACCTTAATCGTGATTAGCTTTTTAATGCTTCAAAATCTGTATGTTCGTAGCCTGTGATGATTTGCTCCTTTCTGAAACAGGCATTATCATGATCGTTCACCATGCCACATGCCTGCATGTGCGCGTAAACAGTGGTTGGCCCTAAAAACTTAAACCCTCTACGTTTCAAATCCTTTGCGAATGCAACACTTATCTCACTGTGAGACTGATAGTCTGCTCTACTGGCAATGTGGTTTACTATTGGGAAGTAGTCGACAAACTGCCACTGGTACTTCGCAAAGCTGCCAAATTCATTTTGAATGTCAATGAATGCTCGGGCGTTATTGATGGTCGCTATAATTTTCTTCTCATTGCGAACAATGGATGATTCATTCAACAGCCGCGCGACATCTCCATGATTCATCTGAGCAACACGTTGCACATTAAATTCATAGAATGCTTCTGTGTATGCATTTCTTTTTTTTAATATGGTATACCAACTGAGGCCAGCTTGTGCCGACTCTAGCGTTATAAATTCGAATAGGGTTTGATCATCAAGTACTGGTATTCCCCACTCATCATCATGGTATCGAATATAATCTTCTTTACTTTGGTCTAGCCACAAGCATCTAGTGCACATTTTACTTTCCTTATACAGATCGATTAATTGATTGTACATATTGCTGTATAAAAATACAGTGTCAAAAAAGTGTTATCAGAAAAACATTTATAACGTTATGATTATAAAAGAAATTAATGTTGGCCCAAATCCTGCTTATTCATGTGTAGAGTCTTTATGAGAGAGTGATGTTATGGCTTTGGCACATGTTTTAAATCCACAATTTGTGACGCCTGCACAATTTAGTCCAGGTTTGCTACAAGAAGCGTATGTCGGTGAGCTAAGTGAACTTCGCCAGCAAGCGAGTTGGCTTAGTCACCTAGTTGATACGATGCCTGCGGGTGTGGTGGTGTTGGATGGTCAAGGCATGATAGCCAAAGCGAATCAAATTGCCATTGATATGTTGGGCGAGCCGCTTGAAGGTGAGAAATGGTTTAACATCATACAGCGCTCTTTTAGCCCCCAGCAAGATGATGGGCATGAGATATCACTCAAAGATGGTCGACTGATCAAGCTAGATATCACGGCATTAGCACCGGAGCCTGGGCAGCTGATTTTAATGACGGATCTAACAGAGACACGTCGTTTGCAATCCCGTGTTGCACATATGCAGCGTTTAAGTGCGCTTGGCAAAATGGTTGCTTCATTGGCACACCAAGTACGTACACCTCTGTCAGCGGCTATGTTGTATGCGGCCAATCTAGGTAGTCGTAGTTTACCAGATACATCCCGTGCGCGTTTTCACGAGAAGCTTATGTCTCGACTCAAAGATTTGGAATCACAAGTGAACGATATGCTCTTGTTTGCCAAAAGTGGTGATCAACAAGTTGTAGAAAAAGTATCAATGCAGCAGTTGCTGAACGAAGTTAAAGCTGGATCTGATGCGATGGTTGCGACGAATAACAGCTCGTTAGATGTAGCGCTGCCAGAACCAGATATTGCAGTGATAGGCAACAAAACTGCCCTTGCCAGTGCTGTGCAAAACTTAATACATAATAGTATTCAAATTATTGGCACGGGCGCAGAGGTTAAAGTTAATGTGCAAAGAGAGCACGATAAAGTCAGAATTTCGGTCATTGATAATGGTCCAGGTGTTGATCCACAAGTGGCAGATAAAGTCTTCGAACCATTTTTTACGACCAAAAGTCAGGGCACAGGTCTTGGTTTAGCAGTAGTCAGCTCAGTCGCACACTCCCACAAAGGGCAGGTAGAAGTTAAAAATATGGAAAGCGGTGGTGCGTGTTTTAGTTTGCTGCTCCCCATTTCATTTGATACCGAACAATTGGAGGTTGTATGAGTCATTCAATTTTAGTAGTGGAAGACGATGCAGGTCTACGCGAAGCACTGATCGATACCTTACAGTTATCAGGCTTCAGTTGTATTGAAGCGTCCAGTGCTGAGCAGGCAGTAGTGCTTTTGAAGCAACAATCTTTCTCATTGGTAGTAAGCGACGTGCAGATGGGAGCAATGAGTGGCATTGATTTACTTAAAACTATCAAGTTGAATTATCCAGACTTGCCGGTATTAATGATGACTGCCTATGCGACCATCGATGATGCTGTAGAAGCAATGAGATTGGGTGCCATTGACTACATGGCAAAACCCTTTGCGCCAGAAGTATTGCTCAATATGGTAAGCCGATATATGCCGCCAAAGGACAAAGAAACGGATGGTCCTGTTGTAAAGGATCCTAAAAGCATTCAGTTATTGGAGCTTGCAAACAAGGTAGCTAAATCCGATGCTAGCGTTATGGTATTAGGCCCAAGTGGCTCAGGTAAAGAAGTACTAGCTCGCTACATTCATGATAAATCTGAGCGAGCGCATGAAACATTTGTGGCTATAAATTGCGCGGCGATCCCTGAGAATATGCTCGAAGCGACGCTGTTTGGATATGAAAAAGGTGCTTTTACAGGTGCGATCCAAGCTTGTCCTGGAAAGTTTGAACAGGCCCAAAAAGGTACAATTTTGCTTGATGAGATCACTGAAATGGATCTTGGGTTACAAGCTAAGCTACTGCGTGTGTTGCAAGAGCGTGAAGTTGAGCGCTTAGGTGGACGCAAGACTATTGAGCTTGATGTCAGAGTCCTTGCAACCAGCAATAGAGATCTGAAAGAAGCTGTAGCTGCGGGCAAGTTTAGAGAAGATTTGTACTACCGTCTCAATGTGTTCCCTCTTATGTGGTTGCCTCTGTGTGAACGCCCTGGTGATATTGTGGTTTTAGCGGAGCACCTCATTACCAGGCATTGTATGAAAGCCAGTAAACCTGTGCCGAGCCTGACGAGTGAGGCAAAAGAGAAGCTGCTGTCGCATAGTTGGCCAGGTAATGTACGTGAACTGGATAACGTGGTGCAGCGCGCATTGATTTTACAGCAAGGTGAGACAGTGACCGCGGATGATATTTTCATAGAAAGCTATCAGCCTGTAATGGCCACAGCATCACCTATGCTGAATTTAGCAACTACGAATCAAGACGGTGAGGTCTCTGAGCAAGCACCAGCTATGGATAATAGTGATGCTACGAGCTACAAGTCTGAATTGCAGGACAAAGAACACCAAATTATTTTGGACACTCTGTCTCGTTACCAAGGTAAGCGCAAGGATGTGGCTGAAGTGCTGGGTATGAGCCCAAGAACTTTACGTTACAAGCTTGCAAAAATGCGAGATATGGGGATATCCGTACCTGCATAAGTCCAGCCTTTAAAGCAAAGCCAGTAGTCACTGGTTTTGCTTTGTCAAAAACATGACAGCCGCAAAAAACACATTAAGATTATGATTTTAATGTGTTTTTTGTTGGCATGCTTTGTGCTTAATACCTAATATCTTTAATAAAAAGGGTGAGCACTATGAACATTCAACCCAATGCCTTATATCAGGAAATGCAGTCTCTAGCTTTAGAGGCTACACGTAATAAACCACAAGAGAGTTTGCCCGTACAATCTTCTGCGACGTCATCGGCGCAGTTTGGTGAGTTACTATCGGATGCGATTAACACTGTTAATGGTTTGCAAAAAGAGGCAAAATCCAAAGTAACAGCGTTAGAAATGGGTGATCGCAGTGTCTCTTTAGCCGAAGTTATGATTGCATCGCAAAAATCATCTGTGGCGTTTGAGGCTACCGTGCAAGTTCGTAATAAGCTTGTTGAGTCTTATAAAGAAATTATGAGCATGCCTGTTTAAACCTAGGTAGTGGAGAGTAACTGTGGCAACGAATCAATCAACAGAACTAGCTTTATCAGACGGCGCGACTGGCACCGAAGCTGAAGAGCAGCAAGAGCAAAAGTCAGGCTATCTGAGTGCGCTAAGTGGCGTTGATATGCTGCGCCAAGTTACTTTAGTAATAGCGCTGGCAATATGCTTGGCAATTGCAGTATTCATCATCATTTGGGCCCGCCAGCCAGATATGCGACCATTGGGTCAGTACCCAACAGAAGAGTTGGTACAGACGCTTGATTTTCTAGATGCTCAGAAAATTGACTATGAGCTTGACGGCAACACCATCATGGTTGCAGAAGGTGACTATCAGAATATCAAGTTACAGATGGCACGCGATGGCTTTTCACAAAGTCCCAGCTCTGGCACTGACATACTTATGCAGGACATGGGTTTTGGCGTCAGTCAGAGACTTGAACGTGAACGGCTAAAGCATAGCCGTGAGCAACAGTTAGCACGCACCATTGAAGAACTGCAAGACGTGAGCCGTGCGAAAGTATTACTCGCAATTCCTAAAGAAAATGTATTTGCTCGACGTGAGAAAAAGCCTTCAGCAACGGTGGTTGTCACTTTAAAACGTGGTAGAACACTAGACGGTGAAGAAGTTGATTCTATTGTAGATATCATAGCATCTGCAGTACAAGGTCTTGAGCCTGCGCGTGTAACCGTGACAGATCAAAATGGTCGTCTATTAAACTCTGGCTCACAGGATTCACTGGCCGCTCGCTCTCGAAAAGAGTATGAGATAGAGCGTAAAAGAGAGCAGGAATACTTAGAGAAAATTGACAGTATTATGATCCCTGTTGTTGGCCTAGGTAAGTATACCGCGCAAGTTGACTTAACCATGGACTTTAGTGCGGTTGAGGAAACACAGAAGCGATTTAACCCAGATTTACCTGCAGTGCGCAGTGAAACAACATTTGAAGAAAATAATATCGGTGGCATTACTGCCGGGATTCCAGGTGCGTTGACCAATCAGCCACCACTTGATTCAAATATTCCAGAAGTAGCGGGTAATGGCAGCGCTGCGAATGGTACCAACCCAAGCAGAATGCAAAAAGAAGCAACGCGAAACTACGAATTAGACACTACAATTAGCCATAAGCGTCAGCAAACTGGTGTGATCCGTCGTATCAGTGTTTCGGTAGCCGTAGATTATCTACCAAAGCCAGATGCAGAGGGCAACGTAACACTGCAACCACGCACGCAAGAAGAGTTAACAAACATTCGCCGTTTATTACAAGGTGGTGTTGGATTTGATATGCAACGTGGCGATGCCTTAGAGGTTGTTACTGTTCCATTCGTACGTGAAGATTTAAGTGAAGTTGCTGAAGTACCACTTTGGGAACAAGAGTGGTTTATGAAGATGGCTCGCTTAGCATTGGGTGCTTTGGTCATTATTGTACTTATTTTAGCAGTTGTCAGACCGATGCTTAAACGCTTGATTTACCCAGATGACACGCTAGAAGAATTTGATGAAGATTCACTTACATCGGGCGTAGACTTAGGAGACAGCACATTAGATATGTTAAATCATGAGTTTGATTCATCAGCTGTTGGCTTCTCTTCGGATGGTACTTTACAATTGCCAGACTTACATGGTGATGAGGACCTACTAAAAGCCGTACGTGCCTTAGTTGCCAATGAACCAGAATTATCCTCTCAAGTAGTGAAAGCGTGGTTAACAGAAGATGACTGATGAACAAAAACAACTACCCGCTGCGTATGATGTAAATAAACTTGATGGCGTCGACAAAGCCGCCATCTTGTTACTAAGTTTATCTGAAGAAGATGCTGCGCAAATCTTAAAACATCTTGAACCAAAGCAGGTACAGCGCGTTGGTATGGCGATGGCAGCATTAGATGATTTATCACAAGCCAAGATAAGCGCAGTACACAATCTATTTATAGAGCAAATCCAGAGCTTCAGTACAATAGGTTTTCAATCAGAAGACTTTATTAAAAAGGCACTCACCGCAGCGCTTGGTGAAGACAAAGCTGCCAGCCTTATTGATCAGATTGTCATGGGGTCGGGCGCGAAGGGCTTGGATTCACTTAAGTGGATGGACTCAAAACAGGTTGCCAACATTATTCGTAACGAGCACCCTCAGATCCAGACGATTGTGTTGTCTTATTTAGAACCAGAACAGTCGGCGGAGATATTGTCTCAATTCCCAGAAAAAGTGCGTTTAGATTTGACCATGCGTATTGCAAACTTAGAAGAAGTTCAGCCAGCAGCGCTGCAAGAGCTTAATGAAATCATGGAGAAACAGTTTGCAGGCCAAGCGGGTGCACAAGCTGCCAAGATGGGTGGCTTGAAAGCAGCAGCAGACATTATGAACTACTTAGATACGAATATTGAAGGTCAACTTATGGACTCTATTCGTGAACATGATGAAGAGATGTCTCAACAAATTCAAGACCTCATGTTTGTATTTGAAAACTTATTGGATGTTGATGATAGGGGTATTCAAACTATCTTGCGTGAAGTTCAACAAGATGTACTGATGAAGGCAATAAAAGGTACAGATGATGCTCTGAAAGAGAAAATCCTCAGCAACATGTCAAAACGTGCTGCGGAAATGCTGGCAGATGATCTAGAAGCCATGCCACCTGTTCGGATCAGTGAAGTTGAAGCGGCTCAAAAAGAAATTCTATCAACGGCTCGTCGTCTTGCTGATTCCGGTGAAATCATGCTCGGTGGTGGCGGTGGTGAGGAGTTCTTATAATTTATGAGTAACACCAAGTTTTATAAGGGTCGGCCAGTCGAAGGAGAAGCACTAGATGAACTTCTTAAAAATTGGCCAATCCCTGATGTAACAGAAGATCCTCGCAAGTATTCGGGGCGCTCAACTGCTTTTGGCAAACCGTTGGAGCAGGTTTATCAAAAGCCAGATAAAAGCGCTGATGAGCCGGACACTGATGAGCCAGAGTTTCCGACATTGACCTTGGAAGAATTAGAACAAATTCGTCAAGACGCTTACGATGAAGGTATCAAACAAGGCCATGAGCAAGGTTATATTGATGGCTTTGACAAAGGTGTAACCGAGGGGAAAGAAGCGGGTTACAAAGAAGGTGTGGAGATTGGTAAACAGCAAGGACATGATGATGCAAAACCGCTTATAGAAGAAAAGTTACAAACTTTAACCCTTATTGTCAATGAACTACATGAACCGTTGCGACTGGTTGATGAGCGTTGCGAAAAGCAACTTGTAGAGCTTGCCAATTTATTGGCGCAAGCGGTCATTTTCCGGGAAGTAGAGCTGGATCCCAACATCGTACTGCTGGCTTTGAAGAAGGCTATGGATGCGTTACCTATTTCGGAGCAAACGGTTAAAATTCATCTGCATCCAGATGACTTAGAGCTGGTAAAAGAGGCATATGGTGAGGAACAGCTTGCACAACAGCATTGGCATCTATTACCTGAGCCTACATTACATCGTGGTGATGTAGAGGTTAAAACTTCTCAATCTTCAATCGATATGACGCTGAAAACAAGAATCAAAGAAATCTTGGACGATTTTTTGCATGGTAGTGGTATCCAGTCGTAATTTTTGGCTACCTCATGAGTGTTGAAAGTCCTTTAGCTGAACGTTTATCACAATATAAAAAACATATACATCAATTTGCTGTGCCCGTTGCAGGTAGTTTAACCAGAGTTGTCGGGTTAACACTCGAGGCAAAAGGGCTCAGTGCGCCTGTGGGTAGCCACTGCAAAATAGAAACAACCCGAGGCCTTGTGGATGCTGAAGTGGTTGGCTTTAACGATGATACACTTTATTTAATGCCTAACGATCATATTTCAGGTGTACTTCCTGGTGCGCGCGTAATACCTCAACTAAAAGAAACCGGATTGCCCGTGGGGATGAGCTTACTTGGACGTGTGGTGGATGGTCTAGGCAGGCCATTAGATGGATTGGGACCCATCAACGCTGAACATACTTTGAAATTTGCGCAAAACTCGATAAACCCGCTTGCAAGGCGGCCGATTAGTCAGCCTATGGACGTGGGAGTACGAGCCATAAACTCCATCATAACTGTTGGGCAAGGTCAACGTATGGGTTTGTTTGCAGGAAGTGGTGTGGGTAAATCTGTTTTGCTAGGTATGATGACTCGTGGAAGCGAAGCCGATGTCATTGTTGTTGGTTTGGTGGGTGAGCGTGGACGGGAAGTTAAAGAGTTTATTGATGAAATATTGGGTGTTGAGGGACGTAAACGTGCAGTTGTTGTAGCAGCACCAGCCGATGCTTCGCCACTAATGCGTTTGAAAGGGTGTGAAAGTGCGGTCACTATTGCGGAGTATTTTCGCGATCAAGGGCTCAACGTATTGTTACTTTTAGACTCTGTTACTCGTTATGCCATGGCTCAGCGTGAGATAGCGTTAGCGGTAGGTGAACCGCCCGCGACGAAAGGTTATCCACCATCAGTGTTTGCAAAACTACCGGCTTTGGTTGAAAGAGCGGGTAACGGCGGTGAAGGTCAAGGTTCTATAACCGCATTTTTCACGGTATTAAGTGAAGGTGATGATATGCAGGATCCGATAGCGGACTCAGCGCGGGCTATCTTGGATGGGCACATTGTGTTATCTCGGGACTTAGCCGATAGTGGTCATTACCCTGCGATTGACATAGAAAAGTCTATTAGTCGTGTTATGCCGCAAGTGGTTTCCGATAGCCATTTGCAACAGGCACGAGTGCTTAAGCAAGTGTATGCGATGTATCAACAGAACAAGGATATGATCACACTTGGGGCGTATCAAAAAGGCAGTGATCCTATGCTCGATCAAGCCATCAATATGATGCCCACAGTGAATGCATTTTTACAGCAAGGTATGAAAGAAGTACTCAATTATGATCAGTGCTTACAAGAACTTGCGAAGTTATTGGGACAAGAATAATGGCAGCAGATAAACTTAACTTACTGTACAAGCTTGAGTCCGAAAAAGAAGAGTCTTTGCGTGTAAACTATATGCAGGCTCAACATCACCTAAACGATAACCAGCAAAAGCTTGCTGGTTTGAATGATTTTCGTCTCGAATACAGTCAACAGCTCCACCTCAAAGCTAAACAAGGCTTAACCAGCAGTGGTCTCATTCAATATCAAGCTTTTATAAAAAAAATAGAAGATGCAATGCAGCAGCAGGCCAAAACAGTTAATACAGCCAAGCAAGTTGTAGAACAGCGAAAAAAACTGTGGTTGGCGCAGCAAGTTAAGGCGAAAGCAATCGAAAAACTCATTGAGAAAAAGCAACTACAGCTGCAAAAACAGCGTGACAAAGCAGAGCAGAAAATGTTGGATGAATTTGCTACCAATCAATTTATGCGCCGTAGGGCCTAAGCTAGAAATAGTGAGTCTTAGTGATGGCAAAGCTGCCCAACTGAGCGCGATGTCCTCACAAAAATAAAAGTGGCCTGAGTTTTGCTTTTAAACTTATAGTGATGTATCCGCGGCTGTTAATTGCCGCTTTGGCAGGTAAAAATATGCTTAATGTAACTATTAATAACTCAGTTAAAACTAGCGTGGATGCTGGTGCTGCGGAATATACGAATACTCAAGAAGATAGCGCGAGTGAAGAGCTGAGCTTTTTGGCAACTTTCACACAGTTGCGCGATGCCGATACCAGGCAACACGGTGGCAATTCTGACACCAGTAAAGAGACAGACAGCTCAGCCATTACGCATGATGAGCAGCAGGTAGAGACCGAGCATAAAACGGGAGCTAAGCCCCTATCAGAAAATGAATTAGATACAGATCAAACTGACGATGGCGAGCATGATGGAGAGGTGGTATCTGAATCATCGGAAACTGATAGAGCAGTGAATGTGCTTGCTGACTCTGAGCAAGCAAATAACCAGAAAAACCAGCGTTCAGCTGATGATCTCCTTGCTCAAATAAATGCTGCCAATCAGCAAAAAACAGCTGTGACTCAATATCAGGCTGAGAAGCCCGACGCGCAAGCACAGTTGACTGCAAAAACAACGAATGATGCGTTGAAGTCAGGGCTACAAATCAGCAAACCTGACGTTAAACCTCAGTTAGCTGAAGAACCTGTTGATAAAATTGTTATTCCCCCTGGGTTTCGAGTAATGTCCGAAGGTGAGAAAAGTGCTGAGCATCAAGGCAGCTCTCAATCCACTGAAGGTAAAGGAAGCACTCTTTCTGAGCTGGCAGAATCAAAAGCGAAGCAAAACCCAACTGGTGAATTAGCATCACAAAAACAGAGCTTAACTGATGGGCAAGAAAAAGTCAGTGAGCCTGCTGTGAAACCAGAAAAACCGTTGTTACAAGAGCACATAGAGGCGACCGATGATGTAGAGCAAGTCACTGCACAGCTAAAAGAGCAAAGTACTACGACTAAAATAATGCCAACAACGGTGCAAGAACACACTAGCTTGGCTGAGCACAAACAAAACACTCCAAACCTTAAGAAAAGTGAATTAGCGCAAGAGGTCAGTGATATAGCTAAGCAAATCGGTGCCAAAGTTACTCAAGACGGTAGCGGTCGAGAAATTCAAGTTCCAGCAGAGCTTAAAGCAACACTAGAGCAGCAATTAGCACTATTGTCACCTAAAGAAAGAAGCGCCCTACAGCAGGGGCTACAGCAACTTAGTAATCAAGGCAAAGCATCCCCGCTAGTTGAACAAGCGTTACAGCAATTAAAAGAGCTTGACGAAGGCCTGATGGCGGTGACGAAACAAGCAGTTCGTAGCGAAGTTACGGTTGCTGCGAGTGCTGCCATGGCAAATAAGCAAAGTTACTCTTACAACAGTACCAAAGTCGATAAAGATATGATAAAGCAAGACATGAAAGAGTCGCTCAAGGCCATGAACTCAGTTGATGGAGGAAATTTTAATTCTGACATTAAGCGAGAAGCATTGAGCGCGGTACAGTTGGCTCAAGTGATGCCAACCCCTCAGGTTGAACAGCTCTTTAAAGCGATTGTAACACCTGCTCAGACCAACCCGCTATCTTCGCAATTTAGCGAACTAGCCCAGTATTTTGAACAGTTGGATGCTGCGCCTCAGAGCACACAAACGCAACAGCTCAACGCTACCTCTCACAAAGTACAAGTTGATGCGCAAATGCTACAAGCGGTAAATATTGCTCGTAATGATGCTGCAAAAATTTTGCAAGAAAAAGTGTCAATGATGCTGAATCTTAACAATCAAGAAGCTGAAATCAGACTTGACCCACGTGAGCTTGGTAGTATGCAGATCAGAATACGTACTGATGCAGAGCAAGCACAGGTAAACTTTGTGGTACAAAATCAGCAAGCGAAAGACTTGCTTGAGCAATCTATGCCAAAACTCAGAGAAATGTTAGCTGAACAAGGCATTGAGTTGGGGCAAAGTAATATTGAGCAAGGCGGTGAAGGGCAGCAGGAACAAATGTTGGGTTCAAATGAGCAGGGCCAAGCACATTCAACGTCAGCAGAACAATCCGAGCAGGATGAAAACATGACATCACGTGCAAACGGTGCTCTAAACGATGGTTCTTCAATAGATTATTACGCCTAACTACTGCTATTATATAGAAATAGACCGTGAGCTAATTGGCTTTTATAAGGATTAACAATGGCAGAAGATACCGACTTAGAAATAGAAGAAGCGGGTGGCAATAAGAAAAAGATTATCATCATTGCGGCCGTTGCAGTAGTGGTATTGGTTGCAGCTGGTATTTGGTTTCTGACCTCTTCGGAAGATGCGCCAGTTGAGACGTTGGCAGAAGAAGAAACAGCCCAGCAAGTGACAGCCAGTTCATCGTCGGCAAAAACAGGTAGCGCGCTTTATGTCGCTATGCCAAGGCCATTTGTATTTAACGTGCCAGGGGCAAGTAGAGACCGCATTGTGCAAATTAAAGTGCAGTTACTGGTGCGTGGAGATATCAACGAAGAAATTGCTAAGAAGCATATTCCTTTGATAGAAGGCACGTTGTTGAGCGTCTTTTCGACAACGACAGCGGATGAACTAAGTACAAGTGCAGGGAAAGAATCATTACGTTTGTCAGCAGTGGACAAAGTACAAGAAGCAATGGAAGGGGTTGAGGGCAGTAAAGTCATTGAACGTGTACTATTCACCGGCTTTGTAATGCAGTGAGGTCTTAAGTGAGTGATTTATTATCCCAAGACGAAATTGATGCGCTACTTCATGGTGTTGATGATGTCGAAGAGGAAGAAATAAGCGAAGGTGATGACGGGGAGTCAACGGCGTTACAGTATGACTTTTCATCACAGGACCGCATTGTTCGTGGTCGTATGCCGACCCTTGAAATTGTTAACGAACGCTTTGCTCGCCATATGCGCATTAGCCTGTTCAATATGATGCGTCGCACAGCCGAAGTATCAATTAATGGCGTACAAATGCTAAAGTTTGGTGAGTATATTCATACCTTATTTGTTCCAACTAGCTTAAATATGGTGCGCTTTAGACCGTTAAAGGGAACTGGCCTGATCACCATGGAAGCGCGCCTAGTGTTCATTCTGGTAGATAACTTCTTTGGTGGGGATGGTCGCTATCATGCAAAAATTGAAGGTCGCGAATTTACGCCTACCGAACGCCGAATAGTGCAAATGCTGTTAAAAATAATCTTCGAAGATTATAAAGAGGCTTGGGCTCCCGTGATGGATGTTTCGTTTGAGTACCTTGACTCTGAGGTTAACCCAGCGATGGCAAATATCGTGAGTCCTACAGAGGTTGTGGTAATCAGCTCTTTCCATATTGAGCTTGATGGTGGTGGGGGGGACTTTCATATTTCACTTCCTTACTCAATGCTGGAACCGATCCGTGAACTGTTAGACGCTGGTGTACAGTCGGATACTGAAGATACTGATTTGCGTTGGAGTAAAGCTTTACGCGATGAAATTATGGATGTGGAAGTTGAGCTATCGACGCAATTACTTGAGATAGATTTGACCCTAGAGCAAATTATGGGGTTAAAAGCGGGTGATGTTATTCCTGTAGAAATGCCGGAATATATCACTGTATTTATCGAAGAGTTGCCCACATTCAGAGCGAAGATGGGGCGTTCAAGAGATAATGTCGCATTACAAATTAGCGAAAAAATTAAACGTCCAGAATCCGTTAAATCTGAACTACATGTGTTCACAAAAGGTGGCAAGAAGCTTGACTCAGATGCTGAGCTTGCGGAGTTGGAAGAAGACTTACATCTTTCAGAAGGTGTGGACTTAGATTGGTAAGAATTGATTATATAAAGGTTTTGATAGTATGAGCGATGATCAAGATACAATGGACGAATGGGCGGCAGCACTCGCCGAGGCAGAAGAAAATGAAAATGTCTCCAGCGAGCCTGAGGTGGCTGAGCTGGATGAACTAAAAGACACGAATGCCAACCTATCTCCAGACGAAAAACGCAAGTTAGATACAATTTTAGATATCCCTGTTACTATCTCAATGGAAGTGGGACGTTCTAAAATTAATATTCGTAACTTACTACAGCTCAACCAGGGTTCGGTTGTTGAGCTTGACCGAGTAGCGGGTGAGCCGTTAGATGTGCTGGTTAATGGTACGCTAATAGCGCATGGTGAAGTTGTTGTCGTAAATGATAAGTTTGGTATACGTCTAACTGACGTAATTAGCCAAGTCGAGCGTATCAAGAAGCTACGATGAAAATATTTACCAGTATATTTTTGCTTGTGGCCGCCATGCCAGTTATAGCAAAACAGGAAATGACAGGCTTAAGTACAGAGCTTTTGTCTATGGGCTTGTCATTGATGCTGGTTGTAGCATTAATTATCGGGTTAGGGCTATTAGTTAAAAAGTTCAATCCTAACTTGGGTAATAACAAAGACTTCAAGGTGATACGAAGCCTACCATTGGGTACTAAAGAACGCCTGATGGTGGTAGAAATAGACAATAAACAACATTTGCTGGGGGTAACGCCCCATAGCATAAATTATTTATATCAATTAGAGCAGCCCCTTGAAGAGGCGCAGGTGCCAGCATTTGCAAAAGAGCTTGGGCGATTTGTAGGTAGACAAAATAACAAGAATAGTTCTTATGATTAAATTTTTAATAGCGCTTATCGGCCTAGGTTTTTTACCTTTCGCTGGCGCTGAAGGCATTGATGCACTGAGTGTTACTACAAACCCAGATGGCTCGCAAGAGTACTCAGTAACGTTACAAGTGCTTGCCATTATGACTGCGCTGAGTTTCATTCCGGCAGCAGTGATAATGATGACCTCATTCACACGTATCATTGTGGTTTTAGCCATTTTAAGGCAAGCAATTGGCCTTCAACAGTCACCTTCAAACCAAATTTTATTAGGTATGTCTTTGTTTTTAACGTTTTTTATTATGGCTCCCATATTCAGCCAAATAAATGACAGAGCTGTTCAACCTTACTTGAATGAGCAACTGACATCACTGCAAGCATTAGAACAGGCAAAAGAACCACTAAAAGCGTTTATGCTCTCTCAAACGCGTATTAAAGATTTGGAGACGTTTGCCAAGATAGCTGGGTATGACAAATTAGATAAGCCAGAAGACACTCCCTTTGTGGTGATCATACCTGCATTTGTGACCAGTGAGTTGCAAACAGCCTTCATTATTGGCTTTATGTTTTTTATACCATTTTTGATCGTTGATTTGGTGGTCGCCAGTGTATTAATGGCAATGGGTATGATGATGTTGTCACCCATGATTGTTTCTTTACCATTTAAGATCATGCTATTCGTATTGGTCGATGGCTGGGGGTTAGTGATGGGTACGTTGGCCCGTAGTTTTGGTCTAGGGGTGTAATATGGAACCCGAAGTATTTGTCGATATACTCAGCGACTCACTGTTTTTGGTCATAAAACTGGTTGCGGCAATTGTACTTCCCGGATTAATGATTGGTTTGGTAGTTGCTGTATTTCAGGCTGCAACCTCAATCAACGAACAAACTTTGAGTTTCTTGCCCCGTTTGATAGTTACTATTCTTGCATTGATAGTTGGAGGTCACTGGTTTACCCAAGAACTCATGGACTTCTTCACGAGTCTTGTGATGCGGATCCCTGAAATAGCAGGTTAGTGATGGAATTTCCAATTGCAATTGTCATGCAGTGGCTAAGTGACTTGTTACTGCCTCTGGTGCGGATCAGCTCAATGGTCATGGTTATGGCCGGCTTGGGAGCGCAAACAGTACCCACAAGAATTAAATTGGCCTTGTCTGTTGTCGTAACTTTTGCGGTTATGCCTGCACTTCCAAAGGCTGAATTTGTTCAGCTGTTCTCTTTTTCAATGTTACTAGTGGTAATCCAACAGATGATCATCGGCATTGCCATTGGTTTTGCGTCACTGTTGCTACTCAATACGTTTATCATTGCTGGACAAATTCTGGCAATGCAAACGGGTCTGGGATTCGCTTCAGTTGTTGACCCTGCGAATGGCTTGAGTGTACCTGCAGTGGGGCAGTTTTATCTTATCTTGGCAACTTTGCTATTCTTTGTTTTTAATGGTCATTTGATGATGATGAATATGATCATTTTTAGCTTTGAAACTTTTCCCATTAACGGTCAGTGGTGGCTGGTAGATAACTACTGGCAGATTGTTAATTGGGGGGGGTGGATGTTTACGACCGCGCTGGCGCTTTCGCTGGCTCCTCTTACTGCAATGTTAGTGATTAATATATCATTTGGCATAATGACACGTGCGGCACCACAAATGAATATCTTCTCTGTGGGCTTTGCATTCACACTCGTAGCAGGTTTAACCATTATTTGGGCCACCCTGGGTAATTTTGTTGTGCAGTTTGAATTTCAATGGCTAAAAATGACAGAACTGATGTGTAACTTAATAGGTTGTACGGTTTAGCATATGGCAGAAGATTCTGGTCAAGAACGCACGGAAGAGCCCACCGAGAAGAAAATTAGTGAGGCTCGAAAAAAAGGGCAGGTTGCTCGCTCTAAAGAGTTGGGAACAACTTTTGTGCTGATCTTTTCAGCCATTGCTTTATTGTTGTATGGGCCAGCGATAGGTAAAGGTTTGTATAACATCATGGGCCGCGCACTGAACCTAAATCGCAACGAAAGCTACGATACCACCAAAATGTTTGCAGTATGGGAAAGTGTTTTTTCTGAACTTTTTTTTCCAATGGCGATGTTTGTTTTAATCATTGTTATTGCGGGAGTGGTGGGTAATACCTTGCTGGGAGGGTTTAATTTCAGTTGGCAGGCCGCAGCACCAAAAGCGAGTAAGATGTCACCCATGAAGGGTCTTAAACGAATGTTAGGGCCACAAGCCGCTGTCGAGCTTGTAAAGTCAATACTCAAATTTGTGTTGGTGGCTGGCAGCGCGATTTTCCTGATCAGCGCTTTCTTTTATGAAATTCTTCACCTGAGCATAGAAGTTATGCCGAGCAGTGTGATCCACGCGTTGGAGATTTTAGCGTGGATGTTTTTAGGCTTAAGCTGCACCTTAGTGGTTATCTCAGCGATCGATGCCCCATACCAAAGCTACAACCACCACAAACAATTAAAAATGACACTGCAGGAGGTGAAAGATGAATATAAGAATTCTGAAGGTGATCCACAGATAAAAGCTAGAATTAGGCGCACGCAGCGAGAAATGTCGCAGCGACGCATGATGCAAGATGTACCCGACGCGGATGTGGTGGTCACTAACCCAACACATTATTCTGTTGCGCTTAAATATGATACGGAAAAAGCAGGTGCGCCAATGGTTGTTGCAAAAGGGGTGGATGAAATTGCCATGCAGATTCGAAAAGTCGCGATTGGTAATGAAGTACCCATTGTTGAATCGCCTGCGCTGACGCGCTCGTTATACCACACCACTGAAATAGGACAGCAAATTCCAGATCAGCTATTCACCGCAGTGGCACAAGTGTTGGCCTATGTATTTCAGTTAAAGCGCTTCAATAAAGGCCGAGGACGTCGCCCTACGTCACTCAGCAAAGACTTACCTATCCCTGATGACTTAAAACATTAGACCTAATAATTGGCTCGTAACTTGCTTTATCTGCATAGTGTCAATATTTTGCAGTTGTTAAGTTATGGAATTTAAAGCGGTTTTAGCACAGCTCAACAAAGATAAAAAAGAATACGCCAAAGGTGTTGGTACACCGTTGCTGGTATTGGCGGCTTTGGGGATGGTGATACTACCCCTACCACCTTTTTTGCTGGATATTCTATTTTCTTTCAACATTGCATTAGCTTTAGTGGTGTTATTGGTGACGGTATACACCATGAAGCCGCTTGAATTTGGTATGTTTCCTGCCGTTTTACTCATTGCGACTATCATGCGTCTGGCCTTGAATGTTGCCAGTACTCGGGTAGTACTATTGGAAGGTCACAACGGCGGTGATGCCGCGGGTAAAGTGATTGAAGCATTTGGGTCAGTTGTAATTGGGGGCAACTACGCTGTCGGTCTAGTGGTGTTCCTGATCTTAATCATTATCAACTTCGTGGTTATTACCAAGGGTGCGGGGCGTATATCTGAAGTTTCAGCACGTTTCACATTAGATGCTATGCCAGGTAAGCAGATGGCGATTGACGCCGATTTGAATGCGGGTTTTATCAGTGCTGATGAAGCCAGAGCAAGACGTGAAGAAGTGACACGCGAAGCCGATTTTTATGGTTCAATGGATGGTGCCAGTAAATTTGTAAAAGGGGATGCGATAGCAGGTATTGTGATTCTTGCTATTAACATTATTGGCGGTTTGTTTGTTGGTATGATCCAACATGATTTGCCTTTTAGCCGTGCAATGGAAGTGTACACATTGCTAACGATTGGTGATGGCTTGGTTGCCCAGCTTCCTTCACTGTTGCTATCTATTGGTACTGCGATTGTTGTTACCCGTCAAAATGAATCCCATAACATGGGTGATCAATTCAAAACGCAATTAGGAAACGAAAAATCCTTATTTATCGCTTCAGGTATTTTAATTGTTATGGGTCTCGTACCGGGAATGCCTCACTTTGCATTCTTGAGCTTAGGCGCATTACTCGGGTATTTGGCTTACTTTACCCAAAAACAGAAAAAAGATGCGGCGCAAAATGCCGCCGAAGAAGAAGCCAAGGGTACTGCTGTGGCTAATAAACAAGAGCAAAAAGAACTTGGCTGGGATGATGTGCAACCTGTTGATGTGATTGGCTTAGAAGTGGGTTATCGCTTAATCCCACTTGTGGACCAGTCACAAGGTGGGGAGCTATTGAACCGCATTAAGGGTGTACGTAAAAAGCTATCTCAAGAGTTGGGTTTCTTAGTACCACCGGTACATATTCGCGACAATTTAGAACTAGATCCAAATGCTTACAACATTACCTTAATGGGTGTGGGTTCTGGTGAAGGGGAGCTCAAGCATGGCGATGAGCTCGCTATTAATCCGGGTCAGGTATTCGGTCCAATTAAAGGTATTGAAACAAAAGACCCTGCGTTTGGTCTAGACGCAGTGTGGATCAAGCCAGAACAAAAAGACGAAGCACATTCGTTAGGCTATACCGTAGTGGATGCAGCCACTGTCGTTGCGACCCATATTAGTCAGTTGCTGACAAATAATGCTGCTTTGCTGTTAGGTCATGAAGAAGTACAGAACTTATTAGACATGCTTGCTAAGAGCCATCCACGCTTAGTCGAAGGCTTAGTGCCTGACGTGTTACCACTTACAACTGTGGTAAAAGTTCTACAAAATCTACTTAACGAAGGCGTTGCAATTAGAGATATGCGTTCGATTGTACAAACGCTTGTTGAGTATGGACCACGTAGCCAAGACCCAGATGTACTAACGGCTGCGGTAAGAATTTCGCTACGCAGACTTATCGTTCAAGATGCCGTTGGTAATGCTGATGAAATCCCTGTCATAACATTGGCACCTGAGTTGGAACAGATGTTGCATCAGTCACTTCAGAACGCAGGTGATGAAGGGGCAGGTATCGAACCAGGCCTTGCAGAGCGGCTTCAAAACTCTTTGAGAGAAGCGCATCAAACGCAAGAAATGCTAGGTGACCCGTCCATTTTATTAACCTCAGGTATGTTAAGAAGTGTGCTTTCAAGATTTGTTAAACATACGATCCCCGGCCTTCGTGTGATGTCATATCAAGAAGTGCCAGATGAAAGACAAATTAAGATTGTGAGCTCAGTTGGACAGTAATAGGATTTAAGGGGTTGTAACATGAAGATCAAACGTTTTTTTGCCAAAGATATGCGAACAGCACTAAAAGAAGTGAAAGAAGAGCTTGGTGTAGATGCTGTAATTATGTCGAATAAGAAATTGGCCGATGGCGTCGAGATTGTCGCTGCAATTGATAATGATCGCGCACCAGCAACGCCTAAGCCGAGTGTACAAGAAGCGCCTCAGCAACAGCCTCCTCGCTCTACTGCGCCTCGTTTTGTGCGTCCAGAGCCTCAGCAAGCACGTCCAGAGCCACAAGCGCAAGTGGCAGACAGCTTAGAGGCGCTATTAGAGCGTCAAGCACCGCGCCCTCGTTCGCCACAGCTTGCCTCAATGTTTTCACAATCTGGTATTGATACCGAGCAAGTGTTCAAATCTCGTCAGCAACAAGCTGAGATACATAACCCTAACTATGAACAAGAGCGTTTTCAGCAGCCCAAACCTAGTCACAGTACACCAGCACAAACATCAAACTGGCAGTTTGATGATGAACTAGAATCTGGCTTTGGTGATGACATGGAGCACAGCGACCCTAAACATGATGAAATGTCATCCATGCGTGAAGAAATGAATGCCATTCGTCAACTTCTTGAACATCAAGTTTCTGGCCTAATGAAGCAAGAGATGGCGCGTCGCGACCCGACTCGTGCATGCTTAATTGACCGCCTACAAGGAATGGGTATTGACGCTGATGTAGCTGAACAAATGGCGTGTTTTATTCCAGATGATGTATCCCGCAAAGAAGCTTGGAATGCGTTACTTAACATGGTTGTAAACCAGATGCATACGACCAATAACGACATTCTTCGCCAAGGTGGAGTGTTTGCTTTTGTAGGACCTACAGGGGTTGGCAAAACGACTACTGTTGCCAAACTAGCAGCGTTAGGCGCACAGAAATTTGGTGCTGACAAAGTAGCTCTAATTACAACCGATACGTATCGTATTGGTGCATATGAGCAGCTCTCTACATATGGTCGAATTATCGGCTGTCCAGTGAAGCAAGTAAAAGATGCGAATGAACTGGCTGAAGTGTTGTACCACTTGCGCAATAAGCGACTAGTATTAATAGATACAGCTGGAATGAGCCAAAGAGATTTGCGTTTAACCGAACAGTTGAATACTTTAATGCGTAGCACTCGCGTTGACATTCGTAGTTATTTAGTATTAAGTGCGACTTCACAAATGCACGTGTTACAAGAGACGGTTCGCCATTTCCAAAAAGTGAACTTAACTGGCTGTATTTTTACTAAACTTGATGAGTGTCTAAGTTTGGGTGAGATTATTAGTATAGCGATTCAAAATCGTTTACCAATAGGGTATCTTACCAATGGACAGCGAGTTCCAGAAGATATTCGCGTAGCAAATGCACAAAAGCTAGTCAAAAAGGCTGAGCAATTGTATTTAAAAAGAATAAAAGCACAACATTCGAGACCTGTACCAGTAGCGTCTCAGACAGTAGGAATGTATGATTAACACAGTATTAGATCAAGCAAGTGGCCTGCGTAAAATGAGTCAAAATAGTAATCACGGTGTTAAGGTTATAGCGGTAACGGGCGGTAAAGGCGGAGTGGGTAAAACCAATGTATCTTTGAATACCGCAATTGCGCTGGGCCAGCAAGGAAACCGGGTATTGGTACTCGATGCCGACTTGGGGTTGGCAAACTGTGATGTGATGTTGGGTTTAAGAGTCGAAAAGAATTTGTCACACGTTTTGTCGGGCGAATGCGAATTAGACGAAATATTGGTAGAAGGTCCTGCTGGTATAAAAATCGTTCCTGCAACATCGGGCTCACAAAACATGGTGGAGTTGACGCCTGCTGAACATGCTGGCTTAATTCGCGCATTTAGTGAACTCAATACTGAGTTTGATATCTTAATTGTCGATACTGCCGCAGGTATTTCCGATATGGTATTAAGCTTTTCTCGTGCTGCACAGGATGTCGTAGTGGTGGTGTGTGATGAGCCAACATCTATTACTGATGCCTATGCACTAATAAAAGTATTAAGCCGTGAGCATGGCGTTTATAGATTTAAAATTGTGGCTAACATGGTGCGTAGTTTACGAGAAGGACAGGAATTGTTTGCTAAACTGTCTAAGGTAACAGACAGGTTTTTAGATGTGGCTCTAGAACTTGTTGCAACGATCCCGTTTGATGAAAATATGCGGAAGTCTTCAAGACGTCAAAAAACCATCGTAGAACTCTTCCCTAACTCACCAGCAGCAGTTGCATTTAGAGGTCTAGCTAGCAAGGCCGTGAAATGGCCCATTCCACATCAACCGTCAGGGCATCTTGAGTTTTTTATTGAACAACTTGTCAATGGGTAACTATGGCATCATCGGTGAGTAAAGCGATGGGGTATCAAACATCAGAACATCTACATAAGGTGGTAGAGAGACATGCGCCACTTGTAAAAAAAGTGGCATGTCACTTATTGGCTCGGCTGCCTGCTAATATTTTGCTAGATGATTTGATGCAATCTGGCATGATTGGTCTGATTGAAGCAACCAAGAACTTTGATGCCTCAAAGGGAGCAAGTTTCGAGACTTTTGCTGGCATTCGCATTCGTGGCGCTATGCTGGATGAAATTCGTCGAGGCGACTGGGCACCTCGTTCAGTGCACCGTAAAAGCCGCATGGTTGCAGAAGCTATTGCTGAACTTGAATCCCTCCTCAATCGAGAACCAAAAGATACTGAAATAGCTGAAAAACTTGCTATTACTCTGGATGAGTACCATCATATTCTACATGATGTAAATACCAGTAAAGTTATAGGTATTGAGGACTTAGGTGTAGATGAAGACGTCATTTCGCCTGCAGACAATGATTTATCGCTAGACAAACCATTTAATAACGTTAAAAATGAACGCTTTAACGAATCGTTGGTGGCAGCGATAAAATCTTTGCCAGAAAGAGACGCCCTAGTGTTGTCGCTTTATTACAACGATGAAATGAATTTAAAAGAAATCGGCCAGATACTAGATGTAAGTGAATCTCGTGTTAGCCAAATTCATGGGCAGGCAATGATAAGGCTTCGTGCCAAGATCAATGACTGGGTAAATTAGAGTAAAAAATAATAGGTTCAAACCTCACTGGAGGATGTTTTGGATAAAAACATGAAAATTCTCGTGGTTGATGATTTTTCTACAATGAGGAGAATAATCAAAAACCTGCTAAGAGATTTAGGCTTTACCAATGTACAAGAAGCTGACGATGGCAGTACTGCGCTTCCAATGCTACAAAATCAAGACTTTGATTTTGTGGTAACTGATTGGAATATGCCTGGTATGCAAGGGATAGATCTGCTGCGCGCGATTAGAGCAGATGAGAATCTTAAGCATATCCCAGTGTTGATGGTAACAGCGGAAGCAAAGAAAGAACAAATCGTAGCGGCTGCCCAAGCTGGGGTTAATGGTTATATCGTTAAGCCTTTTACAGCAGGAACACTGAAAACTAAGTTAGAAAAAGTGTTTGAACGTTTAGGCTAATTAATAAGAAGGAGAGGCTAATGTCAACGCCTTCTGTGCCTCAGATCAGCCTTGAGCAGGCAAAGCAGCTAGTTGCTTATTTGGAACAAGGTGAACAAGAAAAGGCAGATCAATTAATTTTGGAAGCTGCCAACAAAGAGCAATCAGAGTTGTTTGCTGAGGTGGGTAAATTAACTCGCCAACTGCATGAATCTTTGAAAAACTTTGAACTCGACACGCGTCTTGCTGATTTGACGACTGATGCCATCCCCGATGCTAAACAACGTTTAAACTATGTCATGGAAATGACAGAAAATGCCGCCAACAAAACCATGGATGCAGTTGAGGCGAGTCTTCCGTTAGCCCAAGAGCTAGCAGATGACTTATCGAATATTAAACCAACTTGGGACCGCCTTATGCGGCGTGACATTCAGCTAGGAGAGTTTAAGTCTTTATGTCACGATTTAGACAAGTTTATGCAGGGGTCACAAACACGTACAGATGAATTACAAAGTTTGATGACAAATGTATTAATGGCTCAAGACTATCAAGATTTGACAGGGCAAGTTATTCGTCGGGTTATAGAGCTAGTTAGAGAAGTCGAAGATAGCCTAATTAATTTATTAACCGTTTTTGGCACCACGGACGAGCTACCGAGCAAGAAGAAAGGTTCTGAAGCTCAGGTCGCTGCGAAAAGTGAGGTTGATATTGACGTAAATGAAATTTCAGGGCCAGAAGGTCCCATTATTGATGCTGAAGCGCGAGATGATGTTGTTTCAGGTCAAGATGAAGTGGATGATTTACTGTCAAGTTTAGGCTTCTAATAGGAGAGTATGCATGAGCTTTGAGGTCGATGAAGATATCTTACAAGACTTTCTCGTTGAAGCTGGAGAGATCCTTGAGTTACTGTCTGAACAGCTCGTAGAGTTAGAAAATAACCCTGAAGACAAAGAGCTGCTTAACGCAATTTTCCGTGGTTTTCACACAGTTAAAGGTGGTGCTGGATTTTTAAGTATGACCGAACTGGTTGATGCCTGTCATGGTGCTGAAAATGTGTTCGATGTGCTACGCCAAGGGCAACGCAAAGTTACATCAGAATTAATGGATGTCATTTTGCAATCCCTCGATACGATTAATGAAATGTTCGCGCATATTCAAAATCGAGAGCAACCTGAACCTGCCGACCCTGCACTACTTGAAACACTTCATCAACTTAGCAAGCCGCAAACAGAAGACGAAGTCATTGATATTCCACAACAAGAAGTTATAGCTGAACAACCCTCAACCGAAGATGTCGGCACTGATGATATTTTCTTCGATCTGGATGCGGATGTCACTGAGTCGAACCAAGGTGACGGTAGCATCGATGAAATCACTGAAGATGAGTTTGAAAGCTTACTGGATGAGTTACATGGAGCGGGTAATGGCCCCGCAAAAGTGAGTGAAACGGCAACCAGTGATGAAACAGACAGTGACGGTGACATTACTGACGATGAATTTGATAGCCTGTTAGACGAGTTACATGGTGTTGGCAGCTTTGGTGAAATTAGTAAGTCACAACCGGCTCCCGCTGCTGCAGCAAGCGAACCTGAGACTCAGTCGACAAGCAATAGCGATGATGAAATTAATGACGACGAATTTGAAGCGTTATTAGATGAGCTTCATGGGAAAGGAACTGCGCCGCGTTCAGTTGAAAATGCAGCACCTCCGCCTGCAGCCCCTAAAGTTGAGCAACCTAAGGAACCAGAAAAGCCAGCGCAACCTGTGAAACCAGCGGCTTCTCAACCTACAGCGCCAGCGGCGAAGAGCGCTCCTGCTCCTGCTGCTGAAAATAAAGCAGCTGCGAAAAAAGCGCCAGCAGCTCAAGCTGAAACCACAGTTCGCGTAGATACCAAGCGGCTTGATCAAATAATGAACATGGTGGGTGAGCTGGTATTAGTACGTAATCGTTTAGTGAGTTTGGCAAATAATACCAACAGCGAAGCGATGGGCAAGGCCATTTCAAATTTAGATGTGGTGACGGCTGACTTGCAAGGCGCGGTAATGAAAACGCGCATGCAGCCGATTAAAAAAGTATTTGGTCGTTTCCCACGAGTTGTTAGAGACTTAGCTAGAAGCCTGAAAAAAGATATAAACTTGGTATTGGAAGGTGAAGACACCGATTTAGATAAAAACTTGGTAGAAGCACTGGCAGACCCGCTTGTTCACCTTGTGCGTAATTCTGTCGATCACGGCATCGAAATGCCTAGCGTACGTGAAGCCGCGGGTAAATCACGTACAGGTACTGTGACGTTGTCTGCATCTCAAGAGGGGGATCATATCTTGCTAACCATTCGCGATGATGGTGCGGGTATGGACCCTGAAAAGCTCAAGAAGATAGCAATTAGTAAGGGCGTGATAGATTCGGACCAAGCTAGTCGGTTATCGGACACTGAGGCATACAACTTAATCTTCGCGCCGGGCTTTTCAACCAAAGAAGAAATATCTGATATTTCAGGCCGTGGTGTGGGCATGGATGTGGTAAAAACTAAAATCACCCAACTCAATGGCTCAGTTAATATCCAATCTGAGTTAGGAGTGGGTACTATTTTAGAAATAAAAGTACCGCTGACCTTAGCTATTTTACCAACACTCATGGTCATTGTAGGCGAGCAAACATTTGCGTTGCCGCTTGCCGGTGTTAGTGAAATTTTCCACTTAGACTTAACCAAGACGAATATTGTTGACGGACAGTTGACGATAATCGTACGTGAAAAAGCGATTCCGTTATTTTATCTGGAACATTGGCTAGTTAAAGGTGCTGACAGAACAACCCGTAAAGCGCACGGACACGTAGTTATAGTACAAATAGGAACTAAGCAAGTTGGTTTCGTTGTTGATTCTTTGATAGGCCAAGAAGAAGTTGTAATTAAACCTCTTGATGCTCTTTTACAGGGCACACCTGGTATGGCTGGGGCAACTATTACATCGGATGGTGGTATTGCTTTGATCTTAGATGTGCCGAATATGCTCAAGCATTATGCGGGCAAGTAGAGTTTCTAAATAAGAGTTAGACACAGTGGTGCCTTGCGCACCACTTTTTAGATCTGAATATTTAATGAGCGTGCCAATGGCAGTTAAAGTGTTAGTAGTTGATGACTCAAGTTTTTTTCGCCGTAGAGTGAGCGAAATTCTTGAGCTAGATAGTGATATCAAGGTGATTGATTTTGCCGTTAATGGTAAGGAAGCTGTTGAAAAAGCCGCGCAGTTAAAGCCTGACGTGATCACCATGGATGTGGAAATGCCGGTATTGGATGGTATTAGTGCTGTAAAACAGATTATGGCCTCCAATCCTACACCAATCCTAATGTTTTCGTCTTTGACTAGGGAAGGGGCAAGTGCCACTCTAGATGCTTTAGATGCAGGGGCATTGGATTTTCTACCAAAGAAGTTTGAAGATATTGCTCGCAATAGCGAAGAAGCAATAAAGTCTTTACAGAATAAAGTAAAAGAGATTGGTCGCCGCCGCTTACCTCGATTTGTCAGTCCCTTTGCTACAAGGCAAGCGAGTAAGCCTGCCACGAGTCAAGAGCTTGATAGCAATACCAGTATTAGTCAGCCGGATAGAACGTTTCAGCGTGCTGCGCCCGTAAGTGGTTCTAGTGCTTCACTTAAGGCGTCGGGCAAGAAGTATCAGGTTGTTGCAATTGGTACATCAACAGGTGGTCCTGTTGCATTACAGACTATTTTAACGCAGCTACCAAGCAACTTTCCTCATCCGATATTGCTGATCCAACACATGCCTGCTGCGTTTACGCCCGCATTCGCCAGCCGTTTGAACAGCTTGTGTAAAATAAGAGTCAAAGAAGCACAGCAGGGCGATCGTCTAGAGCCTGGCGTTGCCTATTTAGCGCCGGGTGGCCAGCAAATGATGGTTGAAGCGAGGGGGTCTAGTAAGACGCTCCGCGTTTTTGAAGACGATAGCCCACGTATCACCTATAAGCCAAGTGTTGATGTAACATTTGCCAGTGCTGCTAAGGCATATCATGGCGATGTATTGGCAATCGTCCTAACGGGAATGGGGGCCGATGGGCGTGATGGTGCACGTATGCTCAAACAAGTGGGGGCAACTATTTGGGCTCAAGACGAAAAAACCTGTGTTGTGTATGGAATGCCGCAAGCTGTTGCTAATGCTGGCCTTGCATCTGAGCATATCGCTTTACCAGAGGTTGCTGCAAGGCTAAACAAAGAGGTTGGGTGTTAGCTGTAGATGCCAGTAAGCAAATAACAACAAAAATAAGCGCAAAACTTGGAGAATGCATTAGCTCGTGAAGATCTGGACAGTAGCAAACCAAAAAGGGGGCGTAGGGAAAACGACCACTACAGTGAGCTTGGGGGGAATTTTAGCACTCCAAGGTAAGCGTGTGTTGTTGATAGATACTGATCCTCACGCGTCTTTGACTTATTACTTCGGTATTGACTCGGAAGAGTTAGAGATAAGCGTCTACGACATTTTTGCTCGTGGAAGCGCTATGCAAAGTGAAGAAATTTTACAGGCATTGTGTCCCTCAACAATTGAAAATTTGGATATCTTGCCTGCGACGATGGCCATCGCAACACTAGATAGAAGTATGGGAAATCGCGCAGGAATGGGTTTGGTACTCAAAAAAGCGTTAGATAAAATTAAAGACCATTACGACTACGCTATTATTGATTGCCCGCCTGTACTTGGTGTACTTATGGTTAATGCGTTGGCAGCAAGCGAGCGAATATTAATTCCCGTTCAGACTGAATTTCTTGCGCTCAAAGGGCTGGATAGAATGATGCGCACTATGGAATTAATGCAAAGTTCGCAATCCAAGAAATATCAATATACCATAGTACCTACAATGTACGATAAGCGGACCAAAGCTTCACTGGAGGCATACAAAAGCCTGTTAGCCAGTTACAAAGAGTATGTATGGCCTGGGGTTGTTCCCGTGGACACCAAGTTCCGAGATGCAAGTTTGGCGCAGCAGGTCCCAGTTTCATACTGTCCAAAGTCCCGAGGAGTGTTTGCTTATCGGGCGTTACTTGATTATTTATTGCAGGTTTAATAGAGGTAGTAATGAGTAAACATTTGTTTGCTAATGAAAAAGTTATGAAGCAATATTTAGGAGCGCTTCTTAGTGAAGAAGAGCCTGAAGACACTTCGTTGCTGCCTGTTGCTAAATTACTTGAGCAAGTTCCGCTTGTGTCAGAAGCTGAGCCTGAAGCACAAGTCGAGCAACTCAAAAGTGAGCCGCTAGTTGAACCAAAAGTACAACCAAAGCCAGTACAGGAAATCCCTGAAGAACAAACGAAAGATCTTGAGATAACAGAAAATAATACTATTATCAAAGAATCGACTGAAATAAAAAATCAACCAGTTAGCGCAAAAGAGGCGTATGGTGAGCAAGAGTTTCAGGCGCTATTTTTCGAAGTTGCAGGCCTCACATTGGCTGTGCCATTGAAATCGCTAGGTGGTATTCACCAGTTGGGCGAAGTAAATCAGTTATTCGGTAAGCCTAAGTGGTTTAAAGGCGTGATGTTAAATCGCGATGAAAAACTCAATGTGGTTGATACTGCGCGTTGGGTGATGCCGGAAAAGTATACGCCCGAGCTGGAAGAAAGCCTAGATTATCAGTATTTAATCACATTGGGTGATAGCCCTTGGGGGTTGTTAGCTGAAAACTTGGTAAATAATATTACATTGCGACCAGATGATGTGAAGTGGCGCACAGGCAATGGCAAAAGACCATGGTTGGCAGGCGTAATTAAAGAAAAAATGTGCGCGTTAATTGATGTAGAGAATTTAAACCGCTTGCTTGAGCAAGGCCTCGATAGTCGAGAGCAGTAAACAAGATCTTTTTGGAGTTAAACCATGAGCCAAGATAGACTACTTTCCGCAGACAAAAATGCCGATAGTAACGATGAAGTTCTTCAATGGGTGACCTATAAACTCGAAGATGAAACATACGGCATAAATGTAATGCAGGTACAGGAGGTATTGCGCTATACAGAGATTGCTCCAGTTCCCGGTGCACCGGCGTATGTGTTGGGTATCATTAATCTGCGAGGTAATGTTGTAACAGTTATAGACACTCGAGCACGTTTTGGATTGGTCAGTGCTGAGGTGACAGATAACTCTCGCATCGTGATCATAGAAGCTGAAAAGCAAGTTATCGGTATTTTGGTTGATAGTGTTGCTGAAGTTGTCTACTTACGCAGTTCTGAGATTGATAGTGCGCCGAATATTGGAACGGAAGAGAGCGCTAAGTTTATTCAAGGTGTTTCGAACCGTGAAGGTGAGCTTCTTATTCTTGTAGATTTGAATAAACTACTCAGTGATGATGAGTGGGACGAGTTGAGTCATTTATAAACTGTGGAAGTAGTAAATAATAACTTTGTATTGCTCCTATTGTTAGCCTCAAGCTTACTAACCTTTGTATGCTTGGGGTTGATTTTTATGTTGAGTAAACGTTTAGGGGGCGCTCACCAACAAGTGCATTCCCTTAAACAAATAATAAAGGACAATCACGATCAAACCTCAATCTTGAGAAGCGAAATAGCTGAGGTGCGTAGCAGTTTGATGAGTATTGGTAAGCGTTTAGTTGCATGTGAAAACCACGCAAAAGAACTCGCTCAGCAACAGGCTGCTCAAAAGTATGATGATCCAGATGCAAAAATCTACTCTCGTGCCGTTAAGATGATTGAACTTGGGGCAGGCTTGGAAGAAATTATGCGTGAGTGTGAGATCCCCAGAGCTGAAGCTGAGCTATTAATGTCGTTACATCAAAAATCTTGATCAGGCCTTAATATCCAGCTTGTTGCTAAAGCCTTGCCACCCAGGTGGAAACTTCCCCCTTAACACATATGAAAAGGCGATGAGCTCGGCTATAACATAGTAGAGCTCCTTAGGTATTTCTTGGTGAAGGTCTAACTGTTCCAAGGTTTTTGCCAGTTCAGCATCTTCATGGATCATGATGCCTTTTTCTTTTGCAAGTGCGATAATTTCTTCAGCAAGTTCACCAAACCCTTTACAGGCTACATGCGGTGAACTACCTGCTTCATATAATAAACCTATGGCTGTTTTTTGCTCCACTATCGACTCCTATACTTTAATGTTAACGATCGCATGTTGCTCGTAAAAGGTGTGTGTTTGCTGAGCATCTTCACTGAGCGTTATTTCATTTACCTGTAAACCATGGGCACATAGTTTTCGTCGCAATGCATCTAAATGTGGTTCGGCCAACGCGCAAACCTGCTGAGTGTTGGCGACCAATTGGCAATCAAGTGCCTTATCCATTAGCTCTGCTTGCGCACTCAGTTTACCAAGGTGAGCATAGTCAAAATTAAGGCGTACAAACCATACTGTTTTTTCAGGCATTTTGGCTTTAGCAGGCTTCTTATATTTGCCTATTTGCAGCTCTGTTTGTTTGCACTCGCTGGGTAGTTTCATCGGCATAAAAAGACTGAGTAACAACTGAGTTTCACTATCGACCTTTTGGCTAGTAGGCGTGATTTGTACGCTATTGGTCAGCGTATTTTGTACCTGTGCTAAGTCATTTAATAGTGTGTTATTTAGTTGCTGTAAATGAGGCAGTACCTGTTTTGTTGCAATATTCTTGGCATTGGGCACTAGGGTTTCTAGTAATGCGCCCAGACGTTGAGCTTGATCTATATTGTCGGGCAAAGACTGTGGTGAAGTTGCACGAGGCGACGCCAGAAGTGTCACCAGTAATTTATCAAGAGCCTGTGTAAAGCTATTCGCACCCATGAACGTCTGTGTTTGTGAGTGTTGACTAACCATTCCCGGCACTAAACTGTTTAGTTCAGCCATTACATGGTTCGCTGAAATATTATTGGCATCTATCATACGACTAAAGGCTTGATGGACAAGCTTGGTCATATCCACTGATTGTGAGTCTTTATATTGACTTAGCTGTGCTACTTTTTCGGTTGTAATTTGACTATTTAGCAGTGAAGCAGTTTGCTTAGCAGGTTGAGCTACTAACTTTAACAAAGGTTCTAACAACTTGCGCTCAATAGGGTGGCTCGCTTGATAATCACTTCTAGGTAAGGGTAACAGAGAAGTGCTATGAGCACCTGCCGTTACTTTTTGGCTTTGCTCTGGGGTTTTAAGTAGCTGGGTAGATGATTTTAATGTGTCGGTGATTAAGTTACGTTGGTCCATTTTCATTTTTGCGCTGCTAAATGGCGGAGCCACTGCACTTGTAGCAGACACATTTTTGTCCAGTGCCAGATTCGCATTTTGAGGTGTACTTGATCGGCCACTGTTTGCATCTTGCTGACTCACCAAACTGCTTGTGTTTTGGCCCGTTGTATTTCCTGTGCTTTGCAGCACACTTTTTATCTGTGCAAACAGTTTTACTATGGGCGGTAGCACATCAGTTTGCGGTGGGCTAAGCATAAGTGGAGTTGCAGAAAGCTTGGGCAAAGAATTTATTTGGTTTGGTTGTGCATTTTGTACAGTGTTCGCCTGCGATGCGCTAACTGTACCTGCGGATGGTGAACTATTGCTTGTTTGCTTAAATGGTTTTGACAGCCACTGGGTAATTGCTTGCTCGACAGCCTTTTTTATATCGTTAATGGTGATGTTAATAAGTGGCTTGTCGTAGCCAAGGTTTAGGCCGCTTTGTACCGTCTCAGGCATACGCTGTGGTGTAATATGCGGGCTGACCTGAGCAAACTTGCCTTTGATCGGCTGTTTTAAGTCTAAGTGTTGCAGATCACTGAGGGTCTTAATTTGTATTCCCATTGTGGTGGCTTTGAGCTGTGCTTGTTGCCACTGTGGCGTGCCAACACCTGGCGGTGGGCTTTGCAAATTGCTCATAGGTAACGTAATCGCTTTGAGTGTGGGCGAAAACTTGACTTGTAACGCATGTTTATCAACGAGTAAAAGCGGACTTTTTCCGAGTGTAGCCAGTTGCTCCGACACTTTTTGCTTTGCCAGTACACTAGAAAACAGCTGATCGGCAAAGCCGTTCATCAGTTTCAACTGGATTTTATTCTCACTTGCTTGTAGCTGAGCAATCAGCTTGCTCTCTTGAGTTAATATCTTGGCAAGGGACGGGTCTAATGCGAGTTTAAGTCCTAGCTTGTCTAATACAAGCTGTGGGTTGTTACCAGCTGTGACATGAGCGCTGGTTGTTAAACTGGATTCAGGTGTGCCGCTTTTCATCAAGGTTAAAAGTGATAACAGTTGGTTGGCGGCTTTTATATTAACAGTTTGTTCGGGTGATTTAATGGTGAGAGATTGACCGTTTTCACCTAAAGTAACCACAGCTTCGTTTAATCTTAATGTTGGCTGGTTATTATCTTTTACAGCTAAGCGGATAGTTTGCCAGCGGCCATCAATTTCTACTTCCATTTGTAGTGCATCCGGTTTGATCACGACATTTCGTGCCACAAACTGACTGGCTTGTTTCGTTAGGTCAATATTTGCACGCCCTTCGTTTAAAGCTGAGCTTGTATCAGATGTGTTCGAATATTGAATAGAAATCGGTGGCTTATTCATTATTTTAAATCAAATTTTCGCTAATCGGTCGCAACGCGTTATTCGTATTACCATACCATTATGGTAGACTAACGCCCAATTTTGGGTAATGAGAATAACCAATTTGCTAGAGATTAAATCTGTTACTTGTATTAAACAAGAACGCTGTCTGTTTGAATCGTTAAGCTTCTCGTTGGAAGCAGGGCAGATCATGCAAATTGAGGGCCCAAATGGCGCTGGTAAAACCTCATTATTGCGGATCATCTCTGGGTTTGCACGTCCTGATGAGGGAGAAATTCATTTTACAGGTCAGCCGATTAGTGAAAACTACGAAGAGTTTGCAGCGCAACTACTTTTTATCGGCCACAAAACGGGTGTAAATGGCCAACTAACGGCGTATGAGAATGTGTGCCATTGGTTGCGGGTTCACGGTTGTCACGTGGATAAGCGTGCGTATGATTTATTATCGTTACTGGGGTTGGTTGGTCTGGAAGATGTACCGGTAAGAACACTTTCAGCAGGTCAACAACGGCGCGTTGCTTTAGTGAGGCTATGGCTTAACAACGCGAGGCTGTGGATACTCGATGAGCCATTTACTGCGCTTGATAAGAAAGGGGTGAAGCAATTGCAAACTAGGTTTGCTGAGCATTTGGCTCAAGGCGGGGCTATTTTACTTACCACGCACCAAGATTTAACCACCCATTTTACGGCGCTCAAAACCCTCGTATTGGAGTATCAATTTTGACGGCCCAGCATTCTTATTGGCAATTATTTACCAGCGTTTACAGTAAGGATGTGACCTTGGCATTTCGTCAGCGCTCGGAAATTGTCAATCCATTGTTATTTTTTCTTATTGTTATTACGTTGTTTCCGCTTGCTATTGGCCCAGAACCTGCGCTGTTGAAACGCATGGCGCCGGGAATTATTTGGGTAGCGGCTTTGTTGTCTACCATGTTAGGGTTAGATAAAATGTTTAGGGATGATTACAACGATGGCTCGTTAGAGCAGCTCATTGCATCTCCTTATCCACTTTCGCTGTCAGTTCTGGCAAAAGTATTTGCGCATTGGACTATCACAGGGCTACCTATGGTACTGATGGCACCTATGTTTGCCTTGTTAATGAATCTAGATTCTCAGGCGCTTGGCGCAACGGTATTGACCTTGCTGATAGGCACTCCGCTATTGAGCTTTATTGGTGCCATCGGTGCTGCGCTGACAGTGGGGTTACAAAAAGGTGGAATTTTAATGAGTTTATTGGTTTTACCCCTGTATATTCCCGTACTGATTTTTGCGACGTCTGCCATTGATACGAGTAGTATGTCTTTAGCTTATGGTGGGCAACTCGCAATCCTAGGTGCCATGCTGGCTGTAGCCTGTGTGTGTGCACCTATTGCAATATCTTCAGCTTTAAAAGTGAGTGTTAGTTAACATGTGGAAATGGTTACATCCTTATGCAAAGGCAGAGCGTGCGTACCAGCTATGTAATACGTTAATTCCCTATTTTGCGGTGGTTACCGTAGTATGTTTGGTTGTTGGTTGGGTGTGGGGTCTTGCCTATGCCCCGGCTGACTATCAACAAAAAGACAGTTATCGCATTATTTTTATCCATGTTCCTTCGGCAATATTGTCAATGGGTGCATACTCTTCCATGGCGATTGCCGCAGTTATTGCTCTGGTATGGCAAATTCGTAACGCTGAGTTGGCGGTGATAGCGATTGCGCCCGTAGGTGCTGCCATGACAGCCATCGCACTAATAACGGGGGCTGCGTGGGGTAAACCTATGTGGGGTGCTTGGTGGGTGTGGGATGCACGATTAACATCTGAACTCATTTTATTGTTTTTGTATCTTGGTGTGTTGTCACTATACCACGCGTTTGAAGATAAAAAGTCAGCAGGGCGTGCAGCGTGTATTTTAGCTGTTGTGGGCGTGATTAACCTACCTATTATTCACTTTTCGGTAGAGTGGTGGAACACTTTGCATCAAGGGGCCACCATAACCAAGTTTGATACATCAGCGATAGACTCATCAATGCTATGGCCGCTGTTAATCAATATTACCGCATTTGCGGGCTTTGTTGGAGTTGTGACGTTGATCCGTTTGAAGAACGAAATCCTACAATGTGAAAGGCACCGCCCATGGGTGCGAGAACTAGTTGGTCGAGGTGAGTGATGCAATTTGAATCATTGAACGAATTTCTGGCGATGGGAGGATACGGATTTTATGTCTGGTTGTCTTTCGGCAGTTGCGCCGCCATTCTTTTGGCCTTGTTTTTCAGCTCATTAAGAGAAGGTAGCAAGTTACGTCATGAAGTTCGCGCTCAAATGAAGCGTGAAGAGCGTATAAAGAAAGCTAAGCAGCAGGAGCAAGTATGAACCCGAGGCGCAAAAAACGTTTACTGGCAGTCATTGCAATTATTTTTGGGGTTGGCTCAGCAATTGGACTGATGCTATATGCGTTACAAGAAAACATTAATTTGTTTTACACACCAACAGAATTGATCGATGGCAAAGGCGAAAATAAAGAAAAGCCCTTTATCGGTCAAAAATTGCGAATCGGTGGCATGGTTGTTCCGGGTTCAGTTGTTAGGGACGAAGACAGCCTAGATGTCAGCTTTAAATTGATGGATACAGGGCCAACTGTCACCATCCGCTATGAGGGAATTTTACCTGACTTATTCAGAGAAGGTCAGGGGATTGTCGCACAGGGAACTTTGGTAGAACCTAATGTTATTGAAGCGTTCGAAGTTTTGGCAAAGCACGATGAAGAGTATATGCCACCAGAAGTTGCAGAAGCGCTGAAAGGCATAAAACATCAGAAGCCAAAGTACAACTTAAACAACGAGAACTAATATGATCCCAGAGATAGGTTATTTTGCATTAGTGCTAGCTATGGCGCTGAGTTTGCTGCTGTGCATTTTCCCGTTGTGGGGCGCGCATACCGGCAATTTGAGATTAATGCGTGCAGCGCCTTCTTTGGCGGTTGGCCAATGTGTGTTCGTGTTATTTTCTTTCGCGATTCTAATTTATATCACGCTTGCGGATGACTTTACGGTTGCGTACGTAGCGCACCATTCGAGTAGTACTTTGCCATGGTATTACAAAGTGACTTCAACTTGGGGTGGACATGAAGGCGCTATCTTGTTGTGGTTGGTGATGCAGTCATCGTGGACTGCGCTAGTTGCGTTGATGTCTAAATCAATACCTTGGGTGTTGCGTGCTAGGGTGTTGGGGGTGTTAGGCTTTTTAGGTGTGGGCTTTATGCTTTACACTTTGTGGATGTCGAGTCCATTTGAGCGTCTACTACCTTACTATCCAGTTGAGGGGCGTGATCTCAACCCCCTATTACAAGACCCAGGCATGATCATTCATCCGCCACTGTTGTATATGGGGTATGTTGGTTTATCGGTGTCTTTTTCATTCGCCATAGCAGCCTTATTGACAGGTAAGTTAGATAATACTTGGGCGAAGTGGTCAAGACCGTGGACCATGGTGGCATGGGGCTTTCTGACTTTGGGTATTACAATCGGCAGTTGGTGGGCATACTCAGAGCTTGGTTGGGGAGGCTGGTGGTTTTGGGACCCAGTAGAAAATGCTTCATTGATGCCTTGGCTGGTTGCAACGGCCTTACTACACTCGTTGGCCGTAACAGAAAAGCGCGGTGTATTTAAATCTTGGACTGTACTACTGGCCATCACAGCGTTTAGTTTGTGTCTGCTAGGTACCTTCATCGTACGCTCTGGCATTATCGTTTCCGTACATGCTTTTGCGACAGACCCAGATCGCGGGCTGTATATCTTACTATTCTTAGCCGTGGTTGTTGGCGGCAGCTTGGCGTTGTATGCCGCGCGAGTGTCACAGGTTAGAAGTGAGGGGCGGTATCAGTTCTTTTCTCGAGAAGTGGCGTTGTGGGTAAACAATATATTCTTAGTGGTAGCGACCTTAGTTGTATTTTTAGGCACGCTGCTACCTATGATCCACAAAGAGCTAGGCCTGGGTTCTATTTCAATCGGTGTGCCATTTTTCAACCAAATGTTTTCGATATTAATTGTGCCTTTTGCGTTATTGTTAGGTATCGCGCCGATGCTACGCTGGAAACAAAATAAGCTACCGCCATTGGCGAAAAAATGGTTAGTTATTTTAATGGCGACAATCACCATTACCGCGGCTTGGTTATTCGGCAGTTTTGAAACAGTGGCACCTTTGACATTTGTTGCCAGTGCGCTGGCTGTGTGGATTATGTTATCGACGGCTGTAGACTTTGCACAAAAAGTATCAACCCAGCAGCGTCTATCTGAGGGGCTAAAGCGACTAGGACTTAGCTATTGGGCAATGGTCTTGGGGCATGTTGGTATTGCCTTTGTTATTGCGGGGGTCACGATTACGTCAGCGTATTCTGTTGAACGTTCTGTACGCATGCAGCCCGGTGATACAGCATCTTTGAACGAATATGAATATCGTTTTGAAGGCGTAAAAGAAATTGTTGGGCCTAATTATACTGGGCACGCCGGTGTGGTAACGGTATTAAAGAATAATGAAAAAGTGACTGAGTTGCATGCTGAAAAGCGTTTATACAACATCGGTATGCAGTTTATGACAGAAGCCGCGGTAGATGACGGGTTCTTTAGAGACTTATATCTGGCACTTGGAGAGCAACTCGGTGGTGGAGCATGGTCACTACGTATATACCATAAGCCATACGTACGTTGGATGTGGCTAGGAGGATTACTCATTGCTTTTGCTGGGTTTATCGTATTGGCTGATAAACGCTATAGAAAAAGTCCTTCTAAGGGTAATCAACAGGAGGCAACATCATGAACCGCAAGTTACTAGGGTTAATCCCGTTTCTTATTTTTATCCTGTTGTGTGTATTTTTATACCAAGGGTTATTCGGTAATCCAAGGGAGCTTCAAACAGGGCGACTTGGACAACAAATGCCGAGCTTTACCCTGCCTGATTTGATGAGTGATTCCAAGCAATGGCAAGAGAGTGACCTGTTGGGAGAAGTCTATTTACTCAACGTTTGGGGTACTTGGTGTCCGACTTGTGTAGCGGAGCTGAGCTATTTAACCGAGTTGCGAGAGCAAGGAGTTAGGATAATCGGCTTGTACTATGAGCAAGGCTACGATCCTGACTTTGGTGACCAATTTGATATCAACAAATTACGTGCCGAAGTAAACGCGATGCTTGCCAGAACAGGCGATCCTTACCAATTTAATATTCTCGATTTGAAGCGCACGTTGGCGCTGGATTTAGGCGTCTCTGGTGCCCCTGAAACATTCTTAGTTGATAAGCAAGGTAAAATCTTGCTTCATCATACAGGTGATATCAACCAGCGTGTATGGCGTGCTAAATTTGCACCTAAGCTGATGGAGTTGACGCAATGAGACTCATGATTGTTATTTTTCTAATGGTATGTGGCTCGGCATTTGCGACAGAGGATAGATATGAATTTGCCAATGCAGAGCGTGAGAGTACTTTTCGTGAGCTCACTCACGAGTTGCGTTGCCCTAAATGTCAAAATCAAAATATCGCCGATTCAGATGCTGTGGTGGCAAAAGATCTTAGGGATAAAGTCCTTAGCTTAGTAAACGAAGGTAAGAGTAAGGATGAGGTGATTGATTACATGATAGACCGTTATGGCTATTTTGTTCATTACCAGCCACCTGTTACACCTGCCACTATCATATTATGGGTACTGCCTATATTTATTGTTGTTGTGGGCTTTGGGTTTATTGTTTTTAGGCAGAAAAAGGCCTCAAGTAAGCAGACTTGGAGCGAGCAAGATGAGCAACTGTTGAACAAACTTATTAAGCAATATCAGCGTAGGGAGCAGTAGCAGTGGACGGAATTATGCAGATGTGGGTGATGTTCGCATTGCTTACTTTATTAGCAGTACTGTTTGTGGTTGTGCCATTCATTCGTCGAGAAAAAGTGCTGACGGTGGACAACCAAGCCAATGCCGAACGAGTTGATATCTACTACCAACGCCTTGATGAGTTAAATGCTGAGCTGAGCAATCAACGCATCGAACAACAGGCTTATCAGGAGTCGGTACTGGAGCTTAAGCGCAGATTACTCAATGAGCTCTCGCCTGAACAGCAGCTCAGTAGCCGTGGCAACAATCGTATCTTTGCCCTAACGGGGTTGTTGTTCACCCTCGCCGTCAGCGGTGTTTTTTATCACTTTACGGGAAGTCAGCAGCAGATAGCCAATTGGTACGATGCTATTGAAAAGCTGCCAGAATACGGTGAAAGAGCGGTATTGCAACAAGGGCAAAGATTAACAGCAAACGAATTACAGGCTTTTGCGCTCGGCTTACGTACTAAATTAGCCGACAGCGGCGATGATGCAGTAGCGTGGATGCTATTGGGTCGTGTAGCAATGTCGCTAAATGACTATGAGATGGCCAAACAGGCATTCGACAAAGCGCTGAAAATGGAACCAAACAATAGCAATATTTTGATCAATTACAGTCAAGTATTGTTGATTGAGGGGTCGGAGTCCGGTATGAACCGCGCAGCACGATTGCTGGCCAAAGTGTTAAGAAGTGAGCCAACTAATATTGATGCAATTTCTTTACTCGCACTTATTGCATACGAAAAGCAAGATTGGCATGAAGCCAAAACAGCCTTTGAAGTATTACTGGCAAGTATGAACAGCGAAGACCCACGATATGCAATGATAGAGCAACGTATTGTTGAAATAGAACAGAAACTTGCCCCTCAAACCGAGTCTACAGCCGCGGCATTACAAATTGAAGTTACGCTCAGTCCTAACCTGACTGAGCAACTTCCCAGTCAGGGTACATTGTTCGTGTTTGCTAAAGCCGCTGATGGCCCAGCTATGCCGCTGGCGGTTGCTAAGCTTACAAATTTTAACTTGCCTTTACGTGTGACACTAGATGATAGTATGGCGATGATGCCAAGCCTCAAGCTGTCGAGCTATCAAAACGTCATTATCACGGCTCGCATTTCAACTGATGAAAGTGTTATGGCACAAGCTGGCGAGTTGGAAGGACAAAGTGAAATTATAGCGTTGAGCGAAGCGCTTGAGGTGATCCCAGTTGAGATTAATCGGATTATATCAAACACAGGAAATTAAATGTTTAAGCCTTTTTTAGCTGTTCTGGCAGCTGTTGTGATTTCAGGATGTAGTACTATTCCTGAAGAAAAACAGGACGAGCGTGATCCACTTCAGTCATTAAATCGCCCAGTTTATGATTTTAATATGGATGTTTTAGACAAATATATTTTACGCCCAGTAACGGTTGGCTATGTTGCTGTTACACCGCAGCCGGTACGCAATAGTATTGTTAATTTTACGACTAATTTGCTTACCCCAACCGATGCAATTAATGCTGGTTTACAGGGTAAGCCTAGCAGCATGGGAGTGAATGCTGCACGCTTTTTGGTGAACTCTACCGTAGGGATTTTTGGCTTATTTGATGTCGCCAGTAGTCTAGGCCTTAAACATCATGATGAAGATTTTGGGCAAACTTTAGGCGTTTGGGGAATGGGTGATGGTGCTTATATCATGCTACCCGTTATGGGCCCTACAACAGCCAGAAATCTGGCAGGTGATGTTGTTGACAATTATGTGATGCCAGAGATTGCACTGAGTACACCGGAAACTATCGCCGTGTTCACACTTAGAGCCATTGAAGCAAGAGCATCGTTGATGGCGCAAGAGAAATTATTGGAAGAATCACTCGACCCATACATCTTTATGAAAGATATCTATTTCCAGCGTCAATTGTATGAGCTATACGATGGTAATCCTCCAATTAAGGAAGAACCAACAGATTTCGATGAAGATTTTTTAGAAAATTTGTAATACGAAGAAAGAAGATAGGCTGGCGACGGGCATTGCCAGCCTATAGCGGGGAGAGTAGGCTCCCCATAATCAGTTCTAGTGTAAAGCTCCATTACCTTTACGATAAAATCCTAAGTCGTTAAGCTTTTCTATCAGTAATGCTGGATCATCTATACGTGATGGTGTGTCTTCATCTCGCAAAAAATGGTCATTTGGTACATTGTGTAAATCAAGCATTTTATTAAATAATACATTGCGAATTGCTAACGCTGTCATCCCGTTGTCTTGGATTTCATCAAGTCGATTTTGCAGCTCGGAAAGTGGCCCAGCTTTTACGTCATCAACGACAGCAGCAAAGTGATTTACCTGTTTAGTTTTAAGCATATTGGCCTTCTCCCAAAAAAACATCCAATTGTTATATTAGTCACGCACATCATATTTTTTGTGTTAAAAATAGATACTTACGTCCTCTTTGTTGAAAACAGTGTACTCTGTTTTTAGGGTAGATTACTAACTTCGATGTAAAGCTTTGTAAATCGAATAATGTACGATTTGAAATGATCAAACAGGGCGTGGTGGACATCTAGAAGTAAGGTATTGATGAGCAAATAAAAATAGTTCTCAGTACCTTTTGTGGTACTGAGAACATAATAATGTATTAGGAAAATAAATTTTGCTTTACATGTTCAGCAAAGCCACTTCCAGCCTCAAGATAGAAGTTATAGGTTGAGTTGACCCCCATTTCTTCAAGCTCTTTTTGTTGATCAGGGTAGTTGGCGATGGCAGTTACTTGGCCTTTAAAGCCAGAGGCTTTTAGCTGCTCCAATGCATATATGTTCTGCATGTGCTTGGGCATTGCTAACATGACCATATCAACTTGAGAGTGGTTTACACGTTGCCAAAAATCAGGGTCTGTTGCATCAGCGAGTAACACTCTGCGCCCTCTTTGTACGTGTTTATCAACTACTTCAGGTTTTATATCGATACCTGCAATCGAGCCGGGGTGGGTGGCTTCTATGGTTTCGTATGCACCCGTTCCAATGCGACCCATACCAAAGATAACAATGCGTGTGTCGGCTAGGTTTACGGGGAGCTCTTCTTCAAGACGTTTATTGCTTTCGAATTTTAATAAAAAGGGCTCTAATCTGACATAGAATCCATTGGCGCGCTTATTAAGCGGTGAGGCAACCACAAAAGTGATAGACACGGCTATTGCAACAACGGCCAACCAATCAGGTGCTATCGCTCCTGAGCTGGCGGCAACCGCGCAGACGATAAGTCCAAATTCGCTATAATTTGCAAGTGTAAAGGCGCTGAGTAAAGATGTCCGAGCACGCAATTTAAAAATATTAGTAAGGACATAATATAGGCACACCTTTACGGGCAAGACCAAGGTCAACAGGCAGGCGATGAGCAGAGCATCAAAGCTCATGTTGGCATTGAGGCCAATATTAAGGAAGAAGCCTACCAGTAAAACATCTTTCAAGTTCATCAAAGATTTTGATAACTCACCAGCCTTCTTGTGAGGTGCGAACAGCATACCAATGATTAAGGCACCAAGATCTCCTTTTAAGCCTGCAAACTCAAAGGCATGATAACCAATAACCAGTGCGAAGAAAAAGCCAAATAATGGCAGTAGTTCACCGTGTTTAGAGCGGTTTAAAACCCAGAACATAATCGGTCTGAATACAGGTAGACAAACTAGCAGTACCAACGCCCACACATTTGGTGCTTTTCCAGTACTAATCGCCAAAAATACCACGGCAAAGATATCTTGCATAACCAATATGCCGATAGAGATTTTACCGTGTAGGCTCGCCATCTCTCCGCGCTCTTCGAGCACTTTTACAGCAAAAACAGTACTGGAGAAACTAAAGGCAAAGCCAACTAACAGGGCTGTCGAAACCGTTAAATCGGTAAACAGTGGTAGGCTCATGGCGCCGAGCAGTAATAACAGACTGGCAAAAAATGCACTGCTTATTACGATATGTAGAGTTGCTGGTGCCCAAACCTGTGCTTTGACAAGATTACCAATTTTGAGCTTTAAGCCAATGCTGAACAACAACAAAGTTACGCCCAAATCTGCAAGTTGAGTGAGTAACTCAGTACTACGATATCCCATTAGGTTTAAAATAAACCCAGCCATTAAGAAACCAATTAGCGGCGGCAACTTTAATTGATATACCGAAAAGCCACAGGCGAACGCTGCGGCAAAAAACAAAAGTTCCATGGTGTGCCTATGTTAGTTCTATCTAACCACAGTGTACCAAAACTCTCTGATTTATAAATTGAAAAGTTCTTTTACAGGCGTATAACGCCGATATTTTTTTGAATATTCTTGAAGAATATATAAGAACCCATAAATTTTCGCTGACAATGCGCTGTAAATGTGGTTAAGATGCGATAAGGGAACATTCTCACAGGAGAAGTAATGTTTAAAAAGATCCTCGCATCTGTTGGTATAGGTGCGGCAAAAGTAGATACTGTATTAGAAACAGAGCATTTGCACCCTGGGCAAAAATTTCAAGCAAAAATCATCATTGAAGGTGGTGATATTAGTCAGGAAATAAATGGCTTAGAGATGGCATTGATGACCAAAGTGAAAGTTGAACATGATGATGGTCATTACTTCGAAAATCATGTGATTGAAAAGTGGAAGATAGGCGAGCGATTTGAAGTTGCCGCAAAAGAACGTAAGACCATCCCATTTGAGGCTCGTTTACACTCAGAAACACCACTTACCGAGCTAAATGCTGGATACAACCATAGCCACGTATGGCTGGAAACAGGCCTTGATATAGACTTAGCACTCGATCCTACAGACCGAGATGCGCTCCATATATATCCAAATGATGCAATAAAAACCTGTATGCTAGCAATGGAAAAGCTCGGCTTTGGACTGGTTAAGGCCGACGTTGAAAAAGGGTATTTGCGTGCAAGTAACTTTCACACCGTTTCAGGTTGTTATCAGGAGCTAGAGTATCGCCCTCATCGGCAATCTATGTTTGGAATTCAAGAAGTGGAATTGTCATTTGTCCCCGAAGCTCACAGGACTCACGTGCTGATTGAGCTTGATAGGGCGTTTCGCGGTGACGGATATGTTGATCTCACCATAGAGCATGATCACGTAAACCTGTCGCAGTTATGCGATCAATTAGAGCGCTTGTTCGCATAGCGGCAAGTGGGTATAAACTTTAAAGCCCAGCATTGCTGGGCTTTTTGTTATGTGGAGTGATATTTAATGAATTGGCAGATAAGTACTTTTTCACAACTAGATACAGATACTTTGTTTAGTTTGCTTAAGGCTCGTGTTGATATTTTTGTTGTTGAACAGCAGTGTGCCTACCCAGAGCTGGATGAGATTGATAGACAATCAGACACCTTTCATGTCATGGCTTATGAGCAGGGGGAGTTGTGTGCCTACGCACGAGTGTACAGAAAATCAGCGAGTGAATGTGCAATCGGGCGGGTATTGGTGATGCCAAGCGCCCGAGGCAAAGGTCTCGCAGCGCCTTTGATGCAAACAGCAATTGAGGTGTGTGATACACATTTTAAAGGAAACGATGTGGTACTGAGTGCACAAACCTATTTGCTGAAATTTTATCAATCTACGGGGTTTGTGATTGAAGGTGAAGAATACCTAGAAGATGGTATCCCTCACCAAGATATGCGATTAACTCGAGGATTTAAATGAGGTTAGCGCTGCGCTAACCTCATAGCCTGATTTTTCATATTTAAAGCGAGTGTATAAATACCAGCGCTATGGCAAGAGGGCAGACAAACTTAATATACCAAGGCCATATTTTCCAAAACACGCTATGATCCGCATCTAGATAACCACTTTTTATCTCTGTTAGCAGACTATTTCTGTGCCATATCCAGCCAACAAATATACAGCAAAGCATCCCTATCAATGGCTGGCCAAATTGTGTAGTTAAGCTCACCACGAAACCAAACAAACTACTGAAGTTAAAAATAATAGTAAAACTAACCAATGAGATAAGGCCACCGATCACCCAAGTTGCTTGTACGCGTGACAGTGCAAAACGCTCAACGGCATAAGATACGGGCGCTTCAAGCATAGATATTGACGAGGTGAGCGCAGCAATACTCATCAATGCAAAGAATGCAAAGCCGACAAATAAGCCGACATCTCCCATGCTTTCAAATAGAGCTGGTAACACTTGAAACACTAGAGTGTCTTCTGACAGTAGTTGTCCATTTGCCGCAAATATTTCAACTCCCTGAGCTTGGGCTACATACATGGCAGGGATGATCAAAAGGCCAGCAACAAAGGCAATAAACACATCGATTAATGTTACGTAGGCGCCAAGTGAAACTAAGTTTTCTTGCCTGCTAATGTAAGAGCCATAAATGATCATTACACTGGTTCCTAAAGATAGCGAGAAGAATGCTTGTCCAAGTGCACTGACCAGTAACTCGGGGTTTAAGATGGAAGAAAAATCAGGGACAAGATAAGCCTTCAGTCCTTCACTGGCACCTTCTTGCATCAAGACGTAGGCAATGAGCAAAAATAAAATCCCCAATAAAGCGGGCATTAAGCGCTTAGACCATTTCTCAATACCATTTTCAACGCCTTTACTGATGATAGAAATAGTCAGCACCACAAATAGGGCGGTAAAAATTAAGTCCCTTGCCAGAGACTGGCTATTCAGCCATTGGGCTGTGCTTGACAACTGAGTGAGTTTAGCGATGGGCTCTAACGTTGCAGTAAACATCCAGCCAGCAACGATTGCATAAAAACTGAGGATAAGGCCGGCGCAAATAATACCACCGAAGCCCACAGCGAAGGCAAAGCGTTTACTAAGTGGGTTATTAGAGAGTTTTTGCAGTGATGAAACGGCGTTAGCCTGACCATGACGTCCAATAACTAGCTCAGCCATTAGTGCTGGATAAGCTAAACAAAAGGCTAGTACCAAATAAACCAAAACGAAAGCGGCTCCACCGTTGCTAGCGGTTTGAGTGGGGAAGCCCCAAATGTTGCCAAGGCCAACAGCTGATCCTGCTGCTGCCATGATGAATCCAAAGCGAGAACTAAATTCTCCGCGCACAGTGCTCATATTATTTTACTTCTCTATTTTTTTTACGGCGGCTGACAATCTACTGTAATTACAGCGAAATAAAAAGCGCTAATTGTTATTAACAATGCCATGATCTAGCGCAATATTTTGGTGATTTTGCGAGTGTAACATTAGTTCGCCAGACTGAAAATTCAACTATAGATTGTAAGTTGTTGCTTTTAAGTTGATTAACTCAAAAGCTACTTATTAAATGTGGTCATTACTTTACGCTGCTCATTTAGCTTTACAAGGTAAAGTTAAGGTGAATTTAGCACCGCCCAATATGTCTGACTGGGATACACTCGCTTTGCCATGATGCCAATCTACAACCTTGGCTACAATCGCCAGCCCTAAACCATAGCTTTTTCCCGCCCGGTTACGGTGAGATTGCTCTTGAAAAAATGGGCTGAAGACTTTGTGCCAGTTTTGTGGCGCAATGCCTGGGCCATCATCCTCGATATGGATCTGAATCTCATGGCCATCACCGAAAACTCTGATAAGAACGGCACTGGCGGAAAAGTCGCAGGCGTTAGACAGCAGATTTGTTACAGCGCGTGCCAGCCAGTGTAGGTCTGCGTATATAAATAGGTGAGGTTCTATTTCGTAATTAATTTGTAGGTTTGCGCTTTTAAACTTTGGCGCAATCTGCTCAATTAATGAAACAAAATAAGGTGTCGCATCGGTAGATTCAAAGTTAAGTAAGTGCGATTTTTTCTCTAATGTGGCAAACGACAGATAGCTGGCCAGCATATCTTCCATTTGATCTAAGTCTTTTTCCATTCTAGCTAGAATATCATGCACTTGATGAATGTCTTTTTCATCTAGTGCTGCATCCAATCCAAAGCGAAGACAGGCTACAGGAGTACGTATGTCGTGTGATAAGCTTGATGCAAGAAGCTTGTTCTCTGCTAGGAGTTTGTCAATTTGACTCGCCATGCGGTTAAATGTGAGTTCTACGTCTTTGATATAGGTAAATTTATCAGTAGCGATTCTGGCGCTCAGGTTGCCACTGGCAAATTGTTTAGCGGCTTCTGTGAGCACAGATAGGCGTCTAGCTAACGGCGAGAGTATAAACCACATAAAGGTACATACGCCGGTATAAAACAACAAGGTGAGCATGGCATCGTTACTCTGCCGTTCTGCTGGTTTATCTAAGCGCAGCTCTAGATAGTCAGGAAGTAAAGCGTCATTAGTTTTCAACAAATAAAAGCCTTGCTGATCTTCTAAAATTAAGCCTTTGCCCGTGAGCATTTGCGCTTTGAGTTCAGAAGGTACGGCTAAAGTGTCACCTTGTTTGTAGCTGATAGCTAAGCCATAGTCTTCACTCAAAGTAGCGATGTAATTAGACCTATTTGCAACAGGTTCTCTAGCAGCTTGCTTGGCAACGCCGCTGGCGAGTGTACTTTGCCAGCCAAAGTTATCGTCGACTTCTAAGGTTTGTTCGCTAAATATATCAATTAGCCAACCGAGTACGACAATTGAAACCAAGGCGCTGGTAAGCAAATAAATATATAGCTTTCTCACAAATTAGCCTTTTACCATGCGCTTGGAACCATCAGGTAGCCCTTGCCCCAAATAGTTTTGATTTTTTCTGGGTGCTGCGGATCATCATTGAATTTTTTACGCAAGGCCGAAATAAGTACATCGACACTTCTGTCTAGTCCATCGTATTCTCGACCTTTGGTCGCTTTGAACACTGCGTCTCTTGAAACAACTTCTCCAGCATTTGATGCCAAAAAGTGTAGTAATAAATACTCTGCACTAGAAATATTCACCTCTTTACCTTGCACCAACACCTTGCGCGCTTGAGTGTCTATGCTCAGGTTGCCAACACACAGCGACTTATCATTATTTATATCGGAATGTTTTTGCTCACTAGATGAGCGCAACATCGCTTTAATTCTTGCCAATAAAGCACGGGGGCGAACAGGCTTAATAACATAATCACTGGCACCAACCTCAAGACCTATCACTTCATCCATTTCCTCGTCTTTGGCTGTTAGCATAATGATGGGATGTTGATAAAACTGACGAAGTTCACGGCAAACACTAATGCCATCTTGCCCAGGTAGCATGACATCTAACAGCACGATGTCGGGGCTAAGAGATTTCACCATTGCAACTACTTGATCCCCACGAGCGCAAACATGTGTGGTATATCCTTGGTTGTTCAAATAGTCCGCAACCCATTGAGATAGAGATTCGTCATCTTCGACGAGCAAAATTGTACCGTAATTATCCATTTTAATAATCCTCTAGCATCTTAAATTTGCAGCTAAATCGCGAGACTCAAACATGATCCTGATTGTGCCTGACTAATCTAGAGCTGTCACTTATCACTGTTTTGTTATTGGTAAAGTTTATAAATCAATTAATTACCTATACGAAATTAGGCGCTTAATGATTGTTTGCTAAAATACGTACCGTACCCCAATTTTCGCCTTATGTTGATAGTTTTGTACAACAATGGGGCTGCGATAAATTTGTTGTGAAAACCAAGTTGTCATCCAACCGGCTAAAAAAATCCAATTTTCGTTGAGCGGGTATTCGGCATGAAACTCGTATACAACACTCATTGCGCTTTTAGGGCGATATACTGGTCGATCAACTCTTTGTTCTTTTGGAGAAATGCCAAAATAATAATTGGTAAAATCGCGGGAATAGATATTGATGCCTAGCCCGGTTCTAAATTCCCAGTTTTGCCACGGGATAATCTTGCTATAAAAGGTGCTGACTATCCAACCATTGTGGGTACTGCTTATATCTTGCAATAGTTCTAGTGATGCTTGATTGTCACCGAACCTTCGGCTTAACCGCAATCCGCCGGTTACATCAAACGCTCTTTGTGTAATACCTTTGAGCTGTGGGATCTCATCCGAGTTATATAAATTAAAGCCTTTTTCATCAAAACCATCTTGTGCTTGTGTCACAATAACATCAAGATCCCAATTGCTGTGCTCAATGGCACTATAGCCTACTATCCAGCCTCCACTGAGTTGGCTGCGATCAGCATCCAAGTACCAGTTTCCATATGATGCAAACACATTTACATTAAGTAACTCCACGCCATCTTTTACATTGACGCCGATAAGATACGAGTCCTCTAACAGGTAACCTAGGCCCATATTGATATCTAGGTACAGGCCATTGGTGGGAGTTAATGTATTGTCAGAATACAAACGGTTACTCGCGTATGCAGTGGAAGATAAAACAACAGTGATGATTATCAATTTTGTTAATGTACGGAGCATAATGTTCACCAACAACTAAGTTGATGAACATTATATTGAATGCGGCGTTAGTATCTGTAAAAAATTGTTGAGCACAGGGCATGCTCTTTACGGGGAGCTATATTATTGGCCTATAAAACATTGATTTTATCAATCAAGACCGCAGCAAGTTGTTGGTGCATAGCGCTACTTAGCGCACTCACTTCGGTTTCTGTACAGGCACCTGCAACTTTCTGTGGCTCACCAATCACATCTTCCACAATGTACTTAGGTACTTCAACGGGGGTGCTGGAGCGTGCGATTCTAGCTTGTTCTGTATTTTGTGACACGATAAACGAAAGTATGTCTTTTTCGTTAGTTATTTTCTGCTCTTTGGTATAGCTGAACTGTAATGGAATACCTTGAAAGCTGGCGCTATCAATCGAAGACTTTGCAAACCAAACAACATCTGATGATGCAATGTGAGTTAGTCTCATACTGACACTTGCTATGATATTGCTACATTGATAACTCGGCGCTTTTTGAGTTACGAGCTGATATAAAGCGTGTGATGCTTTTGGTACATTGAGCACGTAGGTTTTGTTCGGGCCAAAAGTAAGGTCTAATTGATGAATGTTAAGTATGTAGTCGGCTTTGTTACTAGTGACTATTTTTAGTCCATGCTTTTTAAGCGCGCGCTCAATATGCGACTTTAATGTGTCTGTCATTGCAACGTTGTCAGCGACTATACGCACCGAGTTTGCTTTTTCAATCGGATGTGCTGGCAACTGTACCGATTTTATTCTCGCTGAATCTAGTTCAGTACTATAACTAAGCTGATAAATTTCCTTACTTAATATCGGCTTAGGAGGCACATCAAGTTTGGGTGCCATCTCGGGAGTTAAAGAACAACCAAATGAGAAAGCCAAAGTAATAAAAATAAGCAGAAAACGCATTCATGTACCTCTTGTTACAGTTTAAGTCTCAATTGGTGATGTAAACACAAGCTAACTTCGTGATAAACTTCAACGAATTCTAGTTTAACGAGTTATTATGAAGTATTTAGTTCTTGTTGTCTTCTGGTTGTTTGCGACTAATACTGTTGCATCAGAAGACAAAAAGCAGCAGTGGCACCAATTTTTGAACAGCTATTCTAAGCAAGTCGAGCGAAAACTAAAAGAAAAATCAATCCCAGGTGCGGCATTGAGTGTTGTACATGGTGAATTTGGCTCTTTAGCGAAGGGATATGGCAAGACCAAAGTTAACAAAGGCCGAACAGTTGATGAAAATACGCGCTTTCGTCTAGCGTCCGTTTCCAAGACATTTGCGGGTTCTCTAACAGCAAAGCTAGCGAGTGCGCAGTATCTAGCGCTGGACGAGTATGTAAGTACCTATTTACCTTATCTCAAAGGGACTGACTATCAACACCTAAAAGTTTATCACCTACTAAGTCATTCAAGTGGCTTAGTCCCCAATGCTTACGACAACTTAATCGAGTCCAGAATGTCTTATGAGCAAATAGTGGAACGGCTCATAAAAGTTGAACGTATTTGTAAACCTGGACAGTGTTATGGTTATCAAAATGCCATGTTTAGTCTGATTTCTGATGTGATTTTGCATGCAACGGGAATGTCTTACGAGCGTTGGTTACAAGAATTTATTTTCACACCGTTAAAAATGAATGACGGCGGTATTGGTATAGAAAGCATGGTAAAGGACAATAACTATGCTTTACCACACGTACTTGGGCGTAAGCGCTGGCATACGGCAAAACTCAAACCACATTATTATAAAGTGGCCCCAGCTGCAGGGGTAAATGCCAGTGCAAACGATATGGTTCAATGGCTCAAAGCGCAGCTTGGGCTTTACCCTGAGGTGTTATCATTGGATGCATTGACGTTACAAAGTAGGCCCTACACACACACGAAAAGAGAATTGCGCAGACGTATTTGGCGTGAGCATGTCAACGAGGCGTTTTACGGGTTGGGTTGGCGTATTTACGACTTTGATGGTGAATACGTATTATATCACAGTGGCTGGGTACAGGGTTATCGCACCGATTTGGTTGTAATACCAGCTTTGAATGTGGGGTTTAGTTTATTGCTAAACGCAGAAAGCGGGGTGATAAACCAGTTGACGACTGATTTCATAACTCAGGTTATTAAAAAGTACCGAGTGGCGCCAACGCACTCAGACGATGGCGCATAAGAAAATTACTGGCGAGGCAGTTGAATTTTCTTCTCTTCGCTTTGACGATACAAAACGATGACATGGCCGATGGTTTGCACTTTGTATGCGCCAGTTTCACGAACAATCGCATCAAAAATTAACTGCTTTGTCTCACGGTCATTTGTCGGCACTTTAACTTTGATAAGTTCGTGAATGTTTAAAGATTGATCAATTTCAACCAGAACACCTTCAGTTAAACCATTTGCGCCGAGCAAAACAACGGGTTTTAGTGGATGTGCTAAACCTTTAAGGTACTGCTTTTGTTTATTTGATAAAGTCATATTGATACAATTTACACTATGTAGGCTTGAATTTTCATATTCTACCGCCATCTAGACAATATTACTAATGAGTTGCAGTGAATAATGGCAAATAAAAAGCACTCAGCGAGCTCAAAACGCTGGTTAAAGGAACATGTGGACGACCCTTACGTTCATGAAGCGCAAAAGCGCGGCTTTCGCTCCCGAGCTATCTTTAAACTCGAAGAGATCCAACAACGCGATAAACTCATCAAACCTGGCATGAGTGTTGTTGACTTAGGCGCGGCTCCTGGCAGCTGGTCACAGTATCTAGCCGAAGAGGTGGGTGATAAAGGGCAAGTTATTGCTTGTGATATTTTGCCTATGGATTCACTCGCAGGGGTGGATTTTTTACAGGGAGACTTTCGCGAGGAAGCCGTATTAAATGCATTACTTGACCGCATTGGTGGCAAGAATATAGATGTGGTATTTTCAGATATGGCGCCAAATATGAGCGGCAACATGTCTACTGATCAGGCTGGCAGTATGTATCTCGTAGAACTTGCGCTGGATATGTGTCACCAAGTACTCAGTAAAAATGGTGCTTTTGCTGTAAAAGTTTTCCAAGGTGAAGGTTTTGATCAGTTTGTACAGGAAGTACGTAAATGTTTTAACGTGGTAAAAATTAGAAAGCCAAAAGCCTCCCGTCCACGTTCCCGTGAGGTTTATATAGTGGCGACAGGCTACAAACTGTAGTACAGTTGAAAAGCATTACAGTCGAATTTAAATAATTTTTGGATACAAGAGGTTAACCCCTTGAGCGATATGGCGAAGAATCTAATACTCTGGTTGGTGATTGCAGTTGTGCTAATGACCGTTTTTCAGAGTTTCAACGGCGGCGATAACATTGATCGTCAAACCAGTTACACACAGTTTGTCAAAGAAGTACGCAGTGGCGCGGTAAGAGACGTCAATATTGACCGTTCAACCGGCACGATTACAGGTATGAAGGGCAATGGTGAGCGTTTTCAAACTATCATGCCAATGTACGATGAAGACCTTATCAATGATTTACTAAAAAATGATGTAAACGTAAAAGGTGTTGCACCGGAAGAACAATCATTTTTGGCGAATATTTTTATATCTTGGTTCCCAATGCTACTACTCATAGGCGTATGGATATTCTTCATGCGTCAAATGCAAGGTGGCGGCGGAAAAGGGGCCATGTCATTTGGGAAGAGTAAAGCTCGCTTGATGAGCGAAGACCAAGTGAAAACGACGTTTGCAGATGTTGCGGGCTGTGATGAAGCTAAAGAAGACGTAACAGAGTTGGTCGATTTCCTACGCGATCCATCAAAGTTCCAAAAGTTAGGTGGTAGCATTCCGAAAGGTGTGCTGATGGTCGGTCCTCCTGGTACCGGTAAAACTTTGCTTGCTAAGGCGGTTGCAGGTGAAGCGAAAGTGCCATTTTTCACGATTTCTGGTTCAGACTTTGTTGAAATGTTTGTTGGTGTGGGTGCATCTCGTGTACGTGACATGTTTGAGCAGGCTAAGAAAGCAGCGCCGTGTATTATCTTTATTGACGAGATCGACGCTGTAGGTCGTAAGCGCGGTGCAGGCATGGGTGGTGGCCACGATGAACGTGAGCAAACACTTAACCAAATGCTCGTTGAGATGGATGGTTTTGAAGGCAATGAAGGCATTATTGTTATTGCTGCGACCAACCGTCCAGATGTATTAGACCCAGCGTTATTACGTCCTGGTCGTTTTGACCGTCAAGTGGTTGTTGGCCTTCCGGATATTCGCGGTCGTGAGCAGATCCTTAATGTACATATGCGCAAAGTGCCTTTAGATGATAATGTTGAAGCATCGGTAATTGCTCGTGGTACGCCGGGGTTCTCTGGTGCAGACTTGGCAAACTTAGTAAACGAGGCCGCTCTATTTGCAGCCAGAGGCAACAAGCGTAAAGTGAGTATGGCCGAGTTCGATGCCGCTAAAGATAAAATCATGATGGGCGCTGAGCGCAAGTCTATGGTAATGAGCGAGCATGAAAAAGAAATGACAGCCTACCATGAAGCAGGCCATGCGATAGTTGGTCGCTTGGTACCTGAACATGACCCTGTTTATAAAGTTTCAATTATCCCTCGAGGTAGAGCGCTTGGTGTTACAATGTACTTGCCTGAGCAAGATAGAGTGAGCCACTCGAAAGAGCACCTAGAATCAATGTTATCGAGCCTATACGGTGGCCGTATTGCTGAAGCACTTATCTATGGTGAAGATAAAGTCACCACTGGTGCCAGCAATGATATTGAACGTGCAACGGATATTGCTAAGAAAATGGTTACGCAATGGGGCTTGAGCAGTAAGCTTGGACCGCAAAAGTACCTTGAAGAGCAGAGTGAAATGTATATGGGCGGCAGTTCACACCGAATGGCCGGCATGTCAGATGAAACTGCTAAACTGATCGATGCAGAGATAAAAGATTTCATTTCTCGCAACTACCAACGTGCTGAACAGATCCTAAAGGACAACATGGATATTCTTCACAGCATGAAAGATGCTCTAATGAAGTATGAAACTATTGATGCAGGTCAAATTGATGACCTAATGGCTCGTACGCAAGTGCGTCCACCTCGTGACGCTCATGACCGCAAACCAGAACCAAAGTCTGACAAAACGGGTACAAAGCCGACAGCAGAAGATGATAAAAAGCCAGTTGATAAATCTGAAGCGTCGTCAGAGCTTGATGATAGAACCGAATAACGGTTAAAATAGTCGAATGTCTAAAGCCCCGCTAAGTCGGGGCTTTTTCATAACTATAAAACTGAAAGTTTTCGATAGATTTTTGCACAATATGAAGTTGCACAGCATACTTACATGCTTTTGCTAACATTACTCTAAAACGAGTAACGATAATGACAACCACAATACGTTTACCCCGAGGCCGTTTGCTAAGCCTCAATAAGCCGCAAGTCATGGGCATTGTTAACGTGACACCAGATTCATTTTCAGATGGCGGTGCGTTTTTGCAATGTGATAACGCTGTCAATCAGGCTCTTTCATTGTTAGAGCAAGGTGCAACCATTCTAGATGTGGGAGGAGAGTCAACTCGACCAGGCGCGCCAGATGTCACATGTGAAGAAGAGCTCAATCGAGTGATACCCGTGATTGAAGGTATTCGTCGGCAAAGCGACTGTGTTATTTCAATCGATACAAGTAAAGCACAAGTGATGCGTGAGGCGATAGCAGCCGGCGCTGATATTATTAATGATGTACGCGCATTACAAGAGCCTGACACGCTTCAGGTGGCTGCAGCTCATCCAGACGTGGCGATTTGTTTGATGCATATGCAAGGACAGCCACGTACCATGCAGCAAAACCCATCGTATAGTGATTTGATCACCGATATTAAGGCATTTTTCAGCGAACGTTTGCTAGCGTGCGACGAGGCGAACATATCGAGGGAGCGCCTTATACTCGATCCAGGTTTTGGATTTGGTAAAAACTTGGCACACAATTTTGAATTATTGGGCAACTTTAAAGCTTTCCAATCATTTGGACTACCACTACTCGCTGGACTGTCGCGTAAGTCTATGTTTGGAAAGTTATTAAACAGAGAAACAAATGAACGTTTAGCTGCAAGTCTCGCTGGCGCATTACTATGTGCACAACAGGGAGCACAAATAATCAGAGTACACGATGTTCAGCAAACTGCTGATGCTCTGAATGTTTGGCATGCAGCAATTAATGGAGTAACCATATGACAACTAGAAAGTATTTTGGCACAGATGGGGTAAGGGGCTTGGTTGGACAGCACCCAATTACACCTGAGTTTGCGCTAAAATTAGGATGGGCTGCTGGTAAAGTTTTGTCTAAAACTGGCACAAAAAAAGTAATTATTGGTAAAGATACCCGAATTTCTGGTTACTTATTAGAGACTTCTTTGGAAGCTGGACTAATCGCAGCAGGTATTGATGTGGTTCTGCTTGGGCCAATGCCAACTCCAGCTGTAGCGTATTTGACACAAACTTTTAGAGCAGAAGCAGGTATTGTGATCAGCGCGTCTCACAATCCATATCATGATAATGGTATCAAATTCTTTAGCGGTAATGGCTTAAAGTTGGCAGATAGCGTAGAGCTGGAAATTGAAGCAATGATGGATGAGGACATGACATGTGTTGCATCTGAAAAGCTAGGTAAGGCAAGACGTCTTGAGAATGCTGATGGCCGCTACATAGAGTTTTGTAAGAGCCAATTTCCCAAAGAGTTGTCACTTGAAGGGCTGAAAATTGTTTTAGACTGCGCCAACGGTGCTACTTACCATATTGCGCCTGCGGTAATGCGTGAGTTAGGCGCGACCGTGATTTGCCATGCCTGTGAACCAAACGGTTTGAATATTAACCATGAGTGTGGTGCAACACACGTTGATAGCCTAAAGCGTCAGGTTCTTGAGCATAAAGCAGATGTGGGCATTGCATACGATGGTGATGGCGATCGGGTGATGATGGTCGATCACAAAGGCCATGTTTTTGATGGCGATGACATCGTTTATATCATTGCTTGTTTAGCCCACGCTAATGACACGTTAAACGGCGGTGTTGTCGGTACGGTCATGTCAAATATGGGGCTTGAAAACGCGCTACAGAGCCAAGGTATCGAATTTGCTCGTAGCAAAGTGGGTGACCGATATGTTATGGAGCTGCTTAATCAGAAAGGTTGGACGATTGGCGGTGAAAGCTCGGGCCATGTGCTTAATCTAGACCTTATTTGTACTGGTGATGGGATTATTTCTAGCCTTCAAGTGTTAGCGGCGATGGTCTCTCAAAACAAAACCTTGCAAGACCTAGGTAGCGGATTCACAAAGTATCCAATGAAAATGATCAACGTACGCTATTCGACTGCTGATGATCCTACGCAGCAAAATGTTGTTAAGCAGGTTGTCGCTGAAGTTGAAGAGCAGCTTGCAGGCAAAGGGCGTGTTTTATTAAGAAAATCAGGCACCGAGCCAGTTGTTCGAGTGATGGTTGAGGCTGAGCAAGAGAAGCAAGTGATCGATTTTGCAACAAAGATTGCTGAAGTTGTTGAATCTGTGAGCAATTAATCTGGTTTTTAATTTTATTTCTTGTAAATCTGGGTGAGGAGAGTTAGTATCTCACCCGCTTTCTGATGCGGAGTATCGTATGGCGCAACGTAAGCCAATAGTTGCAGGCAACTGGAAAATGAACGGTTCGCTGGAACTGGTATCTGAGATCTGCGGCGAAGTTGAAAAGCACAATAATGCAGACGTGGATGTTATTATATTTCCTCCCGCTTTATTACTTAAAGATGTAGTAAACAAGGGGGTAATGGCAGGAACTCAGACTATTTCTGAGTTTGATTCAGGTGCATACACCGGTGAAATCCACGCAAAACTAGCTCATGAAATAGGGGCTAAATATACCTTAGTGGGTCACTCTGAAAGACGTAGTTTATTTTCAGAGAGCAACCAACAGGTAGCTGATAAGTTTGCCAAAGCACAGCAGTTTGGTTTGACGCCAATACTATGTGTTGGTGAAACAGAGCAGCAGCGTGATGCTGGAAAAACAGAAGAAGTCGTTGCAGAGCAAATAAAAGCCGTAATTGATAAATTAGGTGTAGCAGCGTTAAATAATTCTGTGATAGCATACGAACCCGTTTGGGCTATCGGGACTGGTAAAACAGCAACCCCAGAGCAAGCACAGACGGTACATAAATTCATTCGTCACATGCTGAGTAGTTATGATGAGCAGGTGGCACAGACGCTACGCATCCTTTATGGTGGTAGTGTAAACGAAAAAAACAGTGAATCATTATTTGCACAGGCAGACATCGACGGTGGCCTTATTGGCGGAGCGAGTTTGCAAAAAGATGCCTTCATCAGCATCTGTAAAAGTGCACTAGGGAACGTATAAAATGTACGAAATATTATTGGTTGTTTACTTAATTGTTGCTTTAGCACTTATCGGCATGGTGTTAGTTCAACAAGGTAAGGGTGCTGACATGGGTTCATCGTTTGGTGCTGGCGCATCAGCAACGGTATTTGGCTCATCGGGCGCAGGTAACTTTATGACGAAGACGACTACGATTCTAGCGACGGTTTTCTTTGTATTAAGTATTGTGCTTGGTAACCTTACAACGGGTCAGATTAAAAAGACAGATGAGTGGGAAAACCTTGAAGTGCCGCCTTCAACAACAGCGCCGGCAACTTCAGATGTTCCAGTATCTCCTGAAGACAACAAATCTTCAGACGTACCAAATTAAAAGATTAGTAACCTTAAGTTACTCGGTGGTTTGATTCCTCAATCAGACGATTAACCGAAAAATGCGGATGTGGTGGAATTGGTAGACACGCCATCTTGAGGGGGTGGTGGCTTCGGCCGTGGGGGTTCAAGTCCCCCCATCCGCACCAAATTATAAAAACCAGCATGATGCTGGTTTTTTTATGCCTGTAATTTATCGGATGATAGTGTGAAATCGATATCATTCTTTAGCTAATTCTTAAGTGCCTTAATTAATTGAACTTAAATCTATCTTCTTTAAAACAACGTGTTGCGCACTTCCATAGTTGTTGTGTAAATAAGCATTCGCTAATTTTACGCAAGGGCACTTCTCATAAAGAGATAGCATGGCAACAGATGTTTGTCCCACCGAGACTGACAAGCGGAGTTTTCCTCACAAAGTTAGAAATAAAGCTAGGGGCGCAAGGGAGAGTTTTGACTGTTACGCTGGCGCATAGCGGATGTACCAATGACGCGCTTCAGCGGTATTGGCTTAATCATCACGCTCATCGGCTTATCAAAGCCATTGGTAAGGTAGAAGATTCACTTAAAAACCAATACCTCTCGGAATCCAACCTTGACCTTGTAAAACAAACTGTTGCTGTACTTGAACGACAATGGTTGAGTTGGACCCTTCACATTACGCCAACACCGGAGTTCGAGCAGGCGTTGTATACGCTTAAAGAGTTACAGCAGTGGCAAGCAAACGATATCGCGGCATTTAGAGCGAAGTATATACAGTACTATGCAAATAAATATCAGCACTTTTTTGACAGCGTTGAAGCTCAGCCATTAACAGCAGCACAAAGGCAAGCCTGTATTATTCGAGATGATAACCACCTGCTGCTAGCGGGGGCTGGCACGGGCAAAACCAGTGTGATGGCGTCAAGAGCCAAGTTTTTGGTCCACAGTGATGTAGCAACCCCAGAGCAAGTCTTACTCCTTGCTTATGGCAGTGAAGCTGCAAAGGAGCTAAAGCAACGAGCTGGAGAGTCGTTTGAATGTTTGACCTTTCATGCCTTGGGCATGCTGGTGATTGCAACAGTTGAGGGTAAACAGCCACAGCTCAGTGAGTTAACTAACGATGCCAAGAAGCGATTCAGGTTTGTTCGAGATACACTTCAGGTACTTTGCCTTCAGCCTGGGTACAAGGGATTATTCGAGCAGTTTTGTATCAAGGAGTGTCATATTCAGCCTAATTTAGATCTGGCTGAATTTATAAGAAGTGCACGATGTAAAGCGGTCATCGCTCATATTACCTCTTTGTTAAGTGTCTATAAGAATGTTGCGGCTTTAGGTCAACTGACAAGAATTGCCTCACAGCAAAGTGACCTCCTGAAATGTCTAACGCCAATCATTGATGAATATCAATCTTACTTGGATACCGAGGGGGCGATTGATTTTGAAGATATGATTGCCAAAGCAATAGCCTATATAGAAGCTGACCGCTTTAATGTACCTTGGCAACATATAATGGTGGACGAATTTCAAGACCTATCACCCATTAGGGCTAAATTGCTCAAAGCCTTAATGAAGGCAAAAAATAAACGGTATTTGTTTGCTGTAGGGGATGATTGGCAATCAATTTATAGGTTTAGCGGTGCAGATATTACATTAACCACGCAGTTTGACGCGCACTTTGGTCGCGTTACTATCACTGCATTGGATAAAACTTTTCGATACCCTCAAGATGTCCTAGATATCTCTAGTCGTTTCGTATGTGCCAACCCACATCAGCTAAAAAAATACGTGAAGTCGGCTCGCACGGAAACAGGACCTACATTACAAATGGAAACTGTCGAATGTGAAGCTAATACGCTTGAAAAAGTACTTGCTCAGCTCAATGATAAAGGGGAGGCCTGCGTGTTGTTACTGGCGCGTTTTCATAAGATGCTGCCTTCACGTGATGAGCTGGTGGACTTACAAGGTAAATTCAAAGCGCTTAAAATAAGGGCGATGACCTTTCATGCAGCAAAAGGTAAGGAAGCAGAATATGCGGTGATCATGGGGCTCTATGAAGGTCACACGGGCTTTCCCGCGAATCGACCGATTCAGCCGTTGATGGAAGCGATGTTGCCAGCACGGGAGACATTTTCCTTTGCAGAGGAAAGACGCTTGTTTTATGTGGCGTTGACCCGTGCTAAGCGGCGAGTTTATCTATTTAAGCCACAAGACAACGCATGTCGATTTTTAGCTGAGCTAGAAATAAAAAGCAATACTCACTAGGTGACAAAGCCTCATTCTTTAATAATTAAACACAGCGGTGAAAGCGTTATTGATAATAAGCAATTAAAACCTCTCAACGCTTTTGTGCAGCTTAGCTTTATTACACTACGCTTGTAGTTATATGCCAAAAGCATCATAGCGAATAATATTAAAGGAGTTAAATATGAGAAAAGACCTGCTGCGAGATGCGCTCGCTCGCTTGAGCACCATTGCTCAAGACACTCCCCAATTTAGTGCTGTTTTAGAAGCGTTGAGCCAGCCTCAAAGCACTTTGACAAGCCATATCGCAATTCGTAAAGACAATGGTAATACCGCGTACTTTAAGGCCTATAGATGTCGATACAATGATTTGCTCGGCCCTACCAAAGGCGGGATCCGTTTTCACCAGCACGCAGATCAAAGTGAAGTTGAAGCGTTAGCTTTATGGATGACATTAAAATGCGCCGTGGTGAATGTGCCTTTTGGCGGAGCGAAAGGTGCGGTGACCGTAGACCCCAAAAAGTTGTCGCCCATGGAACTGGAGCGATTATCGCGCTCTTACATCAGAGCCAAAGCCGATTTTATAGGGCCTGAGCTTGATATTCCTGCGCCAGATGTATATACCAATGCACGTATCATGGGCTGGATGATGGACGAATATGAAAAAATAACTAGAACAAAGTGTCCAGCCGTGATCACAGGTAAGCCCCTAGCGTTTGGTGGCAGCCTTGGCCGCGAGAGCGCAACTGGGCGAGGAGCCTTTTTATGTATTAAAGCACTTGCTGGAAAGTTAGACTGGCAAGCAAGCGAAAAGACAGTTGCGATTCAAGGGTTTGGTAATGGTGGTTATCACTGTGCAAGATTACTACAAGCCGAGGGCTATAAAATCGTAGCCGTAAGCGATTCAAAGGGGGGAGTTTATTGTGAACAAGGGCTTGATGTGCAAAGTGTATTCACTGAAAAGCAACGCAGCAATGAACTTAGGGCTGTTTATTGCCAGCATTCCGTCTGTGAGGATATCGAACATACGCGTATCAGCAATGAGGAGTTGTTATCACTTGATGTTGATATTTTAGTGCCTGCGGCATTAGCTGGTGTTATTAACAAAGATAATGTTGAGCAAATAAAAGCGAGTTATATCGTAGAAATTGCCAATGGCCCAATAAGCTCAGATGTCGACTTGCAACTGACTGAGCAGGGGATCCATGTGATCCCTGATATTTTGGCCAATGCAGGTGGTGTTGTAGTGAGCTTTTTTGAGTGGTGTCAAAATCGTCAGGGCGAAACCTGGTCTGAACAAAAAGTTCATGACAAACTCAATGACTACATGCACCAAGCGTTTGAACATGCTTGGCAGCGATATCAACAAGCCAATGGGTCAATGCGTGAAGTGGTGTACCAAATCGCGTTGGAGCGCTTGTCAGATGCGTTACATGCGCATGGTACATCAGAGTACTTCTCCAGTTCACAGTAAGATTTAGAGGGCTGGAATACAAATAAAGGCCAGATATCATCAAAAAAGCCGCGAGCATCAGTGCTGGCGGCTTTTTTACTTCTTTAATAATGTGATTAGCTTTGTGCTAAATCTTCTAAGCCAACGATTAGCCAAGGCGCATTGCCTTGAGTTTGGCGCTCTAAGTGCCAGATTTCATGAATAGGCTCTTCTTGTTTGTCACCTAAATCACGGTATTTCCCTTTAAACAGAATACTTACTTCCCATACTTGAGGGTTGGTGTCAGCACGAACGAGCTGTGCATCCACAAACATCACCTCGGTCGCCACATCACCTGCGCTTTCACGCTCTTGCTTAAACTCTGCAACAAGTTGTGGGCTTAGGTATTCGGCCATGGTCGTGTAGTCTTTTTTATTCCAAGCCTCTTGTAACGTGACATAGTGCTGACGGGCGCCTTGTAAAAAGCCATTTATGTCAAAATCTCTAGGTAAGTTGAAAGGAACTGACTCTTGCTGAGCAAAGCCACCAGTTGCCGCCGATTGGGCTTGAAACTGTTGAGGCTGATTGAATTGACTTGGGTTAACTTGTGGGCCACCCGCCATCTGCGGATGTTGACGCTTAACTAAAGCACTTTTTACCAGTTTAAAGATTAAAAATGCCGCACCCGCAAGCAGTAGCATTTCTAAAAACGCAAAGCCTTCAAAGTCATCACCAAGCATTGCAGCGATAAGGCCACCTGCAAGTAGGCCGCCTAAAACACCCGCCATAATGCCTTTCTTACTCGATTTAGGCTTTGCAGTTGTTGGTGCTGAAAGAGACTTGGTATCTGTTTGTTGCTTTTGCTGTGTCGTACTGGTTTGATGGGTTTTACCAGATGACTTACTGCCAAACTTTTTTCTGGCTTCCGCATTAAAGCTGCTTACGAACAACAATGAGATCAGTGAAAAAAGTACAATAAAGTTTTTCATAACTATCCTAAAGAACTAAAACTGTCTTGAATTTTAATGAATTAGCCGAGTGATATAAATAGAAATAGGGCCAATAGGGAATTAAACGGGGGGAGCGGTACGTATAGAACGTACCGCTTTATTTACATCCTATTGCCAGCGCAAAGCGTTGCTTACGTCTTTTTGGTATTGCTCAACTGGGGAACCTATATTGGCAACTAATACAGTAGCGCCGTGATTGTCCTGACCAATGACACCATTGTAGCGATCATCCGCAAATTGACCGTCACCGCCTAGACTATTTTTACCAGACAGCGGTACGATAAATACTGTCATAGGGCCATGTTCAGACTGAAATACCAAGTGCAGGCTTTTCTGGCCCTTAAAGTTACAAAACGTAGCATAGGTCACTTTGCCAGGCAGCGTTTCAAGTCTTGCTCCAAATAGCGATAGTTTATCGTTAACCGTTTGCAGCGCGATTTCATCTTGCCCCTTAAATGCGATTTGCTCATGACGCACATGGGCTAAGGCATGTTCGCCCGCCAAGAGGGGGGCCTGCGTGGCACTCATAAAATACAAACCCAATGCAAAAGTCGCACTTGCTGCCGTAGCAAATGGGGTGCGGTAGCTGCGAAACCAGCTCTTTTTCACCACCTTGTTGTGCTTATTATCAGCTTGCTGATTTGCCAAAATACGCTCAGCCAAGCCAGCTGGTACTTCTACATCCAGCGCTTTTGCAATTTGCGCATCAAAAGCTTGAAGTTCCTCTAACAGGGCGTTTTGCTCAGCATTATTTGCTGCCTCTTGCGCAACGTCCTTATCGTTTGGATCTGCAAAAAGGCGGCGACGAAATTCTAGTTCATCCATCAGTTTTGTGCCCCTTTTAATGGTTCTTGACATTCGGTTAGTGCCTCTTTGAGCTGATTTCTAGCTCGATAAAGGCGAGTCATAACTGTGTTTTTGTTTAGCTCTAAAATATCTGCGATTTCATCCCCTGAGCAACCCATAACCACTTGCAGCAGCAATGGCTCTCTATACTCGACTGAAAGTTTGCTTATCTGCCTTTGTATAACGGTTTGCTCCATCTCATCGTCTAAACTTGTGCCTGTGTTGTCGACTAAGGTGTCGTTATCTACATCGGCGTAATCAAACTGTTTTCTCTCAAAGCGCCGTGCATTTTCTCGGCGTAAAATAGTTAACAACCAAGGCTTGGCAGCATTTTTGTCTTGAAGCGAGTCAAGTGAGCGCCATGCCCGTAAAAAAGTTTCTTGAACTAAGTCTTCGGCTATAGTCGGGTCTTGGCATAGCCAGTAGGCAAAGCGATAAAGCTCACCATGATAGACCTGCACTAAAGCCTCGTAGCGTTTTTGTTTTGTGGTCATGCTAATAAGACCTTATGATCCGTGAATTTCTTACATCACGATAAAAATTAATTTTCACCTGACTCAGTATAGCTGAGTCAGGTGAGCGCTATCTTGTGCCGCGTGTTTTTTTATGGCTGTTTGCAGCAGTTGATATATCTGTGTTAAATCCGCACTGTGAGTGCTCTCACTATAAAGGGATGCCTGAAGCTTGGCAATTTCATCGCTAAGCTCAGGGGAGTTTAACTGTGCCAGCCAAGCATCAAAGCCGAGCGTCGGAGCTTGCTTTTTAGCCAAGGCTCTCAACGCTTGATAAAACTCATGGGCGTTATGTTGTTTTGCAGCCGCTTTTAGAGCAATCATTGAGTCTGGCGCTTTTGCTGACGTTTTTGGCTGAGGTGCCTGTGGCTTTTTAAACCACCAAATTGCCAAAGTCAGCAACCACAAGACATAGCCAGCTCCCATTACAATCCAATCGATAAGGGTTTTACTTGCTGTTTCAACAGGCGTATTTACTGGCAAACTCTGTGCACGCTGATTGGGTTGCTCTGTGTTGCCTTGTGGGTTTTCTGGTGCTATGGGCGATACAGGCGCTGTAATTGGGGCAAGTGGTTGATTAGGGTCGGCAGTCACAGTGATAGTTCGTGCGGGTAATGTTGCGTAATTTACCTTGTTGATAACTGTGTTAAACCATGGGATTTTCACTTCTGGCAGAGTATATGTGCCGGGTTTTTGTGGCACTAACGCATGTGATGACACCAATTGTGAGATCACGCGCCCGTCACGACTAAGTTGGTTTCTATCGCTTTCATCTGGGTAGCTGCGAATACCAGAGATAGTATCTAGCTCGATATCGGGTAATTGCTCTTGTGTTACCCCAAGCGCCGTTAGGGTGATGGTGCGGGTAATAGGTGTTCCTACCGTGACCGACTCATCGGCGGGCTGCCACTCTTCACTGAGGTTGACCAACTCGCTAGGCAACCAGGCGCCTTGATAGGTATCTGGAATTGGCTTTACTTCAAGTTGTGTATCTTCGGCGATGGCAGAAACAGCCATACGGCGATAGTTTTCTCTTACCTGGCCATTAAACACCGGTGCTGTAATAGTATAGTCGCCGCTTTTTTGTGGCTGTATCAAGTACTCGCGAGTGATGACCATATAACGGCGGCCATCAACGACTTCGTAGTCTTCTTGCTGTTTCCCCATTTGCGAGATCTGAGCGTCTGACATCTGTGGGGCACTCAGTTGCCCATCCAGTAAGTCTTTGCCCAGATATAGTTTAACCGTATACAGGCCAGCCTGTTGAACATACAAGTTGCTTGGTGTTAGCTCAGCGGTGACAAAAATATCTTTTTGCTGTTGCTGCTCATCGCCCCGAGGCACGACTTTTAATTGAATGGCCTCAGAGCGCTTGCCAGCTACTTCAAAAGCGGGGATCGTGAAAGTTCCGGGCTTTCTAGCCAATACCTGCATTTGCCATGTGGTTTGACTACTCATGCTACCGTTGATAATGCTGGTTCGAGACCCAACACTAATTGGGCCAGTCACAAATTGTGCAGACAGAGCACTGGTATCGGGCTGTTCGCCAGAGACCTTACCATCAGCCTCAATGGTGAGGGTAAAGTATTCCCCAACTAGCACGGGGTTTTTATCGACGCTGGCAGTGAGGGTATCAATGGCCATACTTGGGTGTAAAAATAGTAAAAGGAATACGGAAATTAACAAGCGTATTACCATGATTTTTCAACTCCTTGTGGACGGCGTTGTTGAGCGCGTTGCTGGGCTTTTAGTTGCATCTTATTGCGTAGCAAAATAGCAGGGTCATCGGGTACTTTACGAAGTAACTGATTGAGCTGCTGAGCCTTTTCTTTTTCTTCAGGGGTAAGTGGTTGAGCCGCAACCGATGCGCCTTGTGCTTCATCAGTGGCCTCATCAGAGCTTGGTTGCTTTTGCTGCTGTTGCATTGCTGCTTGGGCATTGTGATCATCACTGTTTTGCTGTTCAGTTTGTTCAGTTTGTTCAGTTTGTTCAGTTTGTTCAGTTTGTTCAGTTTGTTCAGCACTTTGCGCATGCTGTTGTGTACTGGGGTCGCTTTGCATATCGGGCTGATTGTTTTGATCACCTTGTTGCTGTTGATCACCATGCTGTTGTTGGTCACCTTGTTGCTGCTGGTCACCTTGTTGCTGCTGGTCACCTTGTTGCTGTTGGTCATCTTGCTGCTGTTGGTCTTGTTGTTGTTTAAGTTGTTCAACAAGCTTTTTGTTATCAGCCGCTTCGCTCAAGTCTGGATTTATTGATAGCGCCTGTTCATATGCTTCAATGGCTGCGTCTAGCTCGCCTTGCTTAGCCAGTGCATTACCATAATTGTATTGTCCCAGTGCAGACTGTGTGTCGCGCAATACTTCAGCGGCTTGGTCGTAATGGCCTTGTTTGTATAGGGCGGCACCTTTAAGTTCAGGGTTTTGCGCTGCAGCGGCGTTTGCAAAGTCATCATTTTGATATGCACCAAGGGCATTCTGGTCGGTATTTTTTAACCAACTTTGCCAATCAGCGGCCATGGGTTGCTCAATCGGTGTCATTATAAACATCACGGCTAGGAGAGTGATGCCTGCGCGACGCATGAGCAACAGTGCCATTGGTAACAAGAGCAGCAAACCATAATGCCCTGCATCCACACGCCATAATGCTTGGCTTTGTTGAGTTTCGTTTAGTACATCATCATTTTTAACTTTGGGTTTAAACGCTTTGATGTCTTGCCCTGCAGGGCTGTAGCGTACAAATTTTCCGCCATGACTTTTTGCAAGCCCCGCTAAGCGCGAGAAATTAATTTTAGGTACTACAATTTGTCCTGAAGCGTCCTTCAAAAATCCACCTTCAGGTACCGCGATTGGCGCGCCTTGTTCGGTACCAATACCATAAATACTCAATTGATAACGTTCATTCTTTAGCTCAGAGGTGATGTCATCAACATCGTTCTGGTCTAGTCCGTCAGTCACCAAAATGATATCACCTTGGGTATAACCTGCTTGCTTTAGTAAGGAGACCGCTTGAGCGATACCAGCGAGTACATTTGAACCTCTATCAGGCATAATCTCAGGGCTTAGGCTGGGAATTAAGTTAGCTAATGTTGCTGCATCACTGGTTAGCGGTGAAACAGTATAGGCATCACCTGCGTAGGCTACTAGTGCCGTTTCACCTTCTTTGAATAGCTCAATCATATCCAGTGCTTTAAAACGCGCTTGGGTTAAACGATTTGGTGTGATGTCGGTGGAATACATTGAATAGGACATATCCATTAACAGCACTCGCGCTTGTTTGGCTTGATAGACGGGTACTTGTTGTTTTTCGAAACTTGGGCCTGCGATACTTAAAATACCAAGCAATAAAAATAGGCTCATCAACAGCGGGCTACTTTGTTTTTTCTGCTGCTTTGCTTCACTGAGCATCACTCCCGCAAGGTGTGGAGCAATAAGCTCACCGTGTTTGTGATTGTTTCTCTTTACAAACTGTAAGCCCGTGATAAGTAACCAAGGGAGAAGCAGCCACAATAGAGCAGGGCGAATAAACATGAACTCCATATTACACCTCCTGTCTCATGCCACGTAGGGCTTTTAGTAAAATTGTCAGCGTGATTAGGAGCAAAGCCCCAGCAAGCGGCCAGTAAAATAGCGCAAGTTGTGGACGAAACGTTTGCGCTTCGTCAGAGACAGGCTCAAGTTTATCCAACTCTTGATAAATTTGCTGTAAACCCGCTACATCTTTTGCTCTGAAGTAAAGACCACTGGTTTCTTTAGAGATATGTTTTAGCGTAGCTTCATCGATATTGCTGCCACCGACACCACCCATGCCAAATAGGCTAAAACCACGCCTACCATCAGAGCCAACACCTACGGTGTACACCTTTATTCCTTCTTCACGCGCTAAGATCAAGGCATCATCTGGGCTTAAATTTCCCGCCGTATTTTGACCATCAGTCAGCAAAATAAGCACTCGGTTGCTTTGTTGTTTTTGACTGAACCGCTTTACTGCAAGCCCTAAAGCGTCGCCGATGGCGGTTGCACGGCCTACTAAGCCTATTTGTGCCTCGCTTAGCATTTGACTTACGGTATTTAAATCTCTTGTAAGTGGCGTTTGTAAAAATGCAGTATCACCAAATAAAATTAAGCCAAGTCTATCACCTTGTCGTTGTTCAATAAATTCACTGAGTACGGCCTTAACAACGGACAATCTATCAACGTAACGTCCTTGATACTCCATGTCTTGTTCAGTCATTGACCCAGATAAGTCCACAGCAAGCATGATGTCGCGACCTTCGTTGGGCAAGGCTATTGGTTCATCCAGCCATTTTGGGTTTGCTGCAGCCACCACAAGTAGTAGCCAGATGAGTAGCTCTAACCAGTGTATTTTGCGGCTTTGTTGTACAGCTTTCGGGGCTAGCTCTGCGAGGTTAGCAAAGCTTGGCATACGCAAACGAGCATTGGCTGTGTATTGTACAGGTTTCAATTTTGCCAGCAGCCACGGCAGTGGCAGTAACACAAAGGCCCAAGGCCAGCTAAACTCAAACATCGATGGCCTCTTTTAACTTGAAGTTTTTGATAGCCATACGCAACTTGGACGCCAAGTTCGCGCTAGGCTCTGGGCTGTAAAGCGTATCTAGCTCTTGTGCATTAAATGTTTGTCCACTCAATTTGCTCAAACGGCTCGCCCAAAGCTGATTAGAGCCTGCAACAGCTTGGTTACCATAGTAATGTTTGGTGAGTCGTTTGACTAATATGTGTAATTGCTGGGCGTCATCTTGGTATTGCGCACACAGGCTAATTGCTTCACGTTTTGCGCGCTTGTGTTGCCAAGCTTTGTAGCGCCAAACAATCAGCATGATTGTGAGTAAAAGTAACATTGCAATGATGACCCACATAGCGGGGGATAATGGCCACCATGATACTTCGCTTGGTGGCATCACGTCGTGTAATGCATCTAGTGGAGAAGCCTGCATAACTGTTAATACCTCAAAAGCTGTGATTCTAAGGGCGTTGCCGCACTAAAAGATTGCATGGTCATACCCGCACGTTTTAAGCGCGCTAGGCGTTTTGCGAACACATCCGCTGCTTGCTCGGCAAATTTGCTACGAAATTGTTTATCCATCAGAGGTAATGTCCAACTACCTGCGCCAGCGTCCACCATAATGGCTTCACGGTAGGCTGGGAGCTGGTGTTCAAAAGGATCGCTGATATGGCAGCCAATCAATTCACAATGTCGAGCCAAGCGTTCTAACTGTTTAAAACTGGTATCACTAAGATGAGTGAAATCTGAAATTAAATAGATCAGACTGCCTGGCTTGGCCAGATGCGTAAGACGTTTTAGATTGTCGGCAAAGCGATTTTCTATCTGCTGATGCTCAACAACTTGCTCTCGGTTTTGTAAGGCTAGTTGGTGGATATCACACAGCTGATGACACAAGGCTAGCACGCCTTTATCTCGCGCTGCGGGTTTGAGCTCATGGTGACCATATTCACTAAAAACAATACCACCGAGCCTATCACCACGTTGACATGCAGACCAAGCAACCAGCGCACTTAAATGTGCTGCTTGCACTGACTTGAGTAGTAGCTTACTGCCGAACAACATGCTGTTTGTAAGATCGGTAAAAACAAAGACGGGACGCTCTTTTTCTTCTTGATAAAGTTTAGTGTGCGCTTCGCCCGTTCTTGCGGTAACGCGCCAGTCAATGGCACGAATGTCATCACCATACTGATATTGGCGCACCTCGGCAAATTCCATCCCACGGCCTTTGTGGGGGGCTAAATATTGGCCTGCCTGAGCACTTTTGATGCGTGCGCTAGGCTTTAGCGACAATAAATTAGCTTTGGGCTTGTAATACAGTAACTCTTTCAAGCCCAGCTGTGCACCATTACTGTGGCATTGCTCTAACCATGCTTGGGTTGATAACTGAGTTGCTTGCTTCATTACGGTACTGGCACTAAATCAACAATTCGACTGATCACTTCATCTTTACTGATGCCATCCGCTTGTGCTTCGTAGCTCAGGATGATGCGGTGACGCAAAACATTGTGGACCACGGCTTGGATATCTTCAGGAGTAACGAAGTCACGCTCATGCAACCATGCATGCGCTCGTGCACATTTATCTAATGCGATGGTTGCCCGCGGGCTTGCACCAAATTCAATCCATGCGCCAAGTTGGGCATCGAGTTTTGCACCTTGACGCGTCGCGATGATCAGTTGTACCAAATATTGTTCAAGCGGCTCGGCAAGGTGCATTGATAATACGCTCTTACGGGCGGCAAATAAGGTGGCTTGGCTGATAGGAGCAAAGCTGACCGGCTCTTGCTCCAAGGCTTCGCCACGTGTCAGTCGTAAAATCGCCAGTTCATTCTCTGCGTGCGGATAATCTATGTTCAGGTGGAGTAAAAAGCGGTCTAACTGGGCCTCTGGCAGCGGGTAAGTCCCCTCTTGCTCCAACGGGTTTTGTGTTGCCATAACCATGAACAATTCAGACAAGGGGTAGGTATTTTTACCCACGGTGATTTGTCTCTCAGCCATTGCTTCAAGCAGTGCTGATTGCACTTTAGCAGGGGCTCGGTTAATTTCATCAGCCAGAATCAGGTTGTGAAAAAGTGGGCCTTTTTCAAACACAAACTCACTGGTTTGTTGACGATAAATATCCGTACCTGTGACGTCTGCAGGTAATAAATCTGGGGTAAACTGAACGCGTTGAAAACTGCCTTCAATCCCTTTTGCTAGGGCGTTGACTGCGCGGGTTTTAGCAAGTCCTGGCGGGCCTTCAACCAAAAGGTGACCATCAGCCAAAATTGCGATAAGTAAAGCCTGAGTCAAAGCCGGCTGACCAATAATTTGTGTATCGAGATAGCGTTTTAATTGTGAAAATTCATTTACTGCCATTGCTTTGTCCTTGTTGTGACAAATTTTTGCTTTAAGTTATATGGTTTTGTTGTCTGATCTCAAGTGTTGATTGACATTTTTGCGTCATACTTAGACTCTGGTTTTTTGAATAGTTCCCGAGTTTTTTCAATAACTTTTGCGACTGTATAAAAAAACGACTAGGGTAAGTGATGTTTGATTCTTTTGTAACCAATTTTGAATTTACTATTGGCATTGTATTAGCGGTTGTTTAGAATCAGGTAAAATTTAACAGGTCAGACCTGTCAGCGGGAGAGCATATTAATGTCTGAGCAAAATATTCTAAAAACAACAAAAGGCGACCGTATCGCGATTGTAAGCGGGTTACGTACTCCATTTGCAAAACAAGCTACGGCGTTCCACCACGTACCAGCATTGGACCTCGGTAAGCTGGTAGTCAACGAAATGCTTGAGCGTTTAAACTTCGATAAAAATGAAATAGACCAGTTGGTGTTTGGTCAAGTTGTACAAATGCCAGAAGCACCCAATATCGCTCGTGAAATTGTATTGGGTACCGGTATGCCAGTATCTGTTGATGCCTATTCTGTATCACGTGCGTGTGCAACCAGTTTCCAAGCGATTGCCAATGTGGCTGAATCAATCATTGCAGGGTCTGCGACTGTGGGTATTGCGGGTGGCGCAGACTCATCTTCCGTATTACCAATCGGTGTGAGTAAGAAACTAGCCGGTAGCCTTGTTGATTTGAACAAAGCGCGTACGTTAGGTCAGCGTTTAAAGATTTTCTCCAAGTTACGTTTGAAAGACTTACTGCCAGTTCCTCCTGCGGTAGCCGAATATTCAACGGGACTCTCAATGGGACAAACTGCTGAGCAAATGGCAAAAACCCACGGGATTAGCCGCGCAGATCAAGACGCCATGGCGCACCGTTCGCATTCACTGGCAGCCAAAGCATGGGCTGATGGGCTATTAGCGGAAGAAGTGATGACGGCGCATGTGCCGCCTTACAAATCGTTTATTGAACAAGACAATAATATTCGTACCAACTCTTCATTAGAAGGGTATGCCAAGCTGAAGCCAGTATTTGATAGAGTGCATGGTTCGGTTACAGCAGCCAATGCTACACCGTTAACAGATGGCGCTGCAGCGGTACTGATGATGAGTGAGAGTAAGGCTAAAGCATTGGGTTACGACATTTTAGGTTATGTTCGTAGCTTTGCATTCTCAGCAATTGGTGTACATGAAGATATGCTGATGGGACCTGCTCATTCAACGCCTGTGGCGCTAGACAGAGCGGGTATTAGCTTACAAGATTTAGATTTGATTGAAATGCACGAAGCATTTGCCGCGCAGGCATTGGCGAACATGAAAATGTTTGGCTCGGACAAGTTTGCGCAAGAAAAACTGGGTCGCTCGAAAGCGATTGGTGAAATTGATATGGATAAATTTAACGTTAACGGCGGCTCATTGGCATATGGTCACCCATTTGCGGCAACAGGAGCTCGTTTGATCACGCAAAGCTTACATGAGTTAAAACGTCGTGGCGGCGGCTTAGCACTTACCACAGCCTGTGCGGCGGGTGGTTTGGGTGCAGCCTTTGTATTGGAGAGCGCGTAATGTCAGTATTTAGTTATGAATTAAACGAAAGACGAGTAGCCATCGTTACCATCGACGTGCCGGGTGAAAAGATGAACACTCTGCGGGATAGTTTTGCCGAAGATTTATTGGCAATTCTAAAACAGGGCCGTGATGACAACATTACTGGAATGGTTTTTATCAGTGGCAAAAGTGATAACTTCATTGCGGGCGCAGACATCAAAATGTTGGATAGTGCCAAAACGCGCGAAGATGCACTAGCCCTGTCAGAAATGTGTCAGCAAGCGTTTTTCACCATGAAAAAACAGCCTTACCCAACGGTTGCTGCGATTCATGGTGCGGCTCTTGGTGGTGGTTTAGAGTTTGCGCTTGCATGTGATTATCGTGTGTGTACCGACAGTGATATTACCAAACTAGGTTTACCTGAAGTACAGCTTGGTTTATTACCAGGAGGCGGTGGCACTCAGCGTTTACCAAAGTTGGTAGGTATCCAAAAGGCGCTGGAGTGGATGTTAACAGGCAAGCAGGTACGCGCTAAACAAGCCAAAAAATCAGGCTTAGTTAACGACTGTGTACCAGCGAGTATCTTGCTATCTGTTGCCGCAAAAATGGCGACTAAAGGTAAAGCTAAACCAACTAAACCTCGCTTAGATAGATTGAGCCAGCTGCTTGAGTCAAACCCATTCGGTCGTAACATCATATTCAAAAAAGCGCAGGAAAATGTTTTGAAAAAGACCGGTGGTCACTATCCTGCACCAGTGAATATCATAAAAGCCGTACGCGCTTCGATAGAGCTTGATGAGCTCAAGGCATATAAAACCGAGGCGGAAGGGTTTGCCGACTTGGTGATGACCGATGTATCAAAAGCGCTACGCGGGATCTTCTTTGCCACCACTGAAATGAAAAAAGAGTGGAAAAATGACGATGTTGCACCAATTGAGCGCACCGCTGTTTTAGGGGGCGGTTTGATGGGCGCGGGTATTGCACATGTCAGTGCTGTTAAGGCACAAGCACTGGTACGCGTTAAAGATGTGGCTCAGCAAGGCATCGCCAATGCAATGAATTACAGCTACAAAATTTTGTCCAAGCGTCAAAAGCGCCGCATCATGACAAAAGCGCAGCTTCAACAGACCATGAACCGTATCACTGGTGCTACAGATTACTCTGGTTTCAAACATATTGATATGGTGATTGAAGCGGTGTTTGAAGACTTAAAGCTCAAGCAAGGTATGGTGGCTGATATTGAACAGCACTGTCAAAAAGAAACCATTTTTGCCAGCAACACGTCGTCGCTGCCGATAGCTCAAATCGCTGAAAAGGCTGAACGCCCTGAGAATGTAATAGGTTTACATTATTTCTCTCCAGTTGAAAAAATGCCATTGGTAGAAATCATTCCTCATGCTGCTACCTCGGAGCAGACAATTGCTCGCACGGTGAATTTTGCGCGCAAACAGGGCAAAACGCCTATTGTGGTAAAAGACAAAGCTGGCTTTTACGTCAACCGTATTTTGGCGCCTTATGTGAATGAAGCGGCCAACTTATTGTTAGCGGGTGAGCCAATCGAAAAGATTGACCAAGCATTGGTAGAGTTTGGTTTTCCAGTAGGGCCGTTGGCACTACTTGATGAAGTAGGCATTGATATTGGTTCTAAAATAGCGCCAATTTTGGAAAAAGAACTAGGGGAGCGTTTTAAGGCGCCTAATGCTTTTGACCGCCTGATAGACGCGAAGCGTTTAGGTCGTAAAACTGGCAGAGGCTTCTATAGCTACGATAAAAAAGACAAAAAAGTGGACGAGTCAGTATATGAATTACTGGGAATTACCACCAGTCCACGTCTGAACAAACAAGAAATTGCAAGCCGTTGTGTTGCTCAGATGCTCAACGAAGCCGCGCGTTGTTTAGATGAGGGCATTATTGCTAGCCCTCGCGATGGTGACATTGGCGCAATCTTTGGTATTGGTTTCCCGCCATTCCTAGGAGGTCCATTTAGTTATATGGATAATCGTGGAGTTAACAAGGTATGTTCAGAACTGTCGACGTATGCTTCTGATAACCCAGTGTTTACACCAGCAGAGCCATTGATGAAGATGGCTGAAACAGGCACTAAGTTTTATCAAGATGCTAAACCCGCTTTGAGTGAAGTGAGTAAGTCGCAACCTCAAGAAGTCGCTAAGTCGAATGAGGAACAAACCGAAACGCCTTAAAAAACACTACCCAGTTTATTGTTTAGCGTGTTAAAAAAAGGGAATACATCGCACGATGTATTCCCTTTTTTAATTGCTGTTATCACGAATAAATTAGCCTGGTAATTTATTGCCGTCATTTGATTGTTGACTACACTTACGGTAACACTTTCGCGTGGATGCAAGGATATGGAGCGGCGTTTTTACTGGCAGTTGGGCGCATTATTGTTGTTAACAGTCTTGGTTAACTTTGCGCTTTTTTATTGGAATACAGTTGCCATTCAAAAATCAGAGCAGCTCAACGCAAACTGGCAGCAAATTACCAGCAGTAACCTAGAAAAAGCCGTGTTGCTCGCTAAACTAGACCAGAATATGGGTTATGGGGGGTTTATTCACCATTTTAAAAACTACGTTCTGCGTCGCGATAGCCTTTATCTCTTGGGCGCACAAACAGGACTCTCACAGGTTTATGACAGCATAAAAGCATTGAGAAAGCTCAAGCTCACAAGCGAAGAAGTATCGGCAATTGATGCTATTGAAAGCACTGTTCGTACTTATGCCAATAAATTATCCGAAATTCAGTCTGAGAGCTATAGAGAGCTAAGTGTTGAGCAGTTGGATCAATTGGTACGTGTTGATGATGACAATGCTGAACGTGCCCAGCAGAGCTTGCGAGCAAGCTTACGTAGTAGTAATCATGAGGCATTGCTCTTGCAGACTAAGCTTCGCAACGAGACATTATCTACCATAAAACTCGGGGCATTTGTGGTGTCTCCTATTGTTTGTTTAGCGGCCATTCTCAACATGATTGCGTTGTGGCGCATAGCAGTACTGTTTCGTGAAAGAGATGTTCTATTTGAAGTGACACCTGATTCAATCCTTTATTGCGATAAACAAGGGAAGATAATCCGAGTGAACAAGGCGACGGAGGAATTGTTTGGTTACAGTAAAGCACAATTACTTACCATGAAGGTTGAGGATTTGATCCCACAGCCGTATCGATCCCATCACATCCACCTTCGACAAGGTTACTTAGGTAAGTCTAAGATGCGACACAGCAAAAAAGATGGGCTGGAAATTGTTGGTCTGCACAAAAATGGCACGCAGCTGCCACTGGATATCGCCATTGCAAGTATTAGCCACGGGGCGAAAGATTTTTCAATCGCTATCGTTCGAGATATACGCCAAGAAGAAGAGCTGGCTTTAAAAGCTGAACGGGACTATCTAACGGGCGTGTATAACCGCAGGCATGCTTACTCTTTGCTTGAGGATGAACTCACTCGAGCGAACCGTTATCGCCGGCCATTATCAGTGTTATTAATCGATCTTGATAATTTTAAGCCATTGAATGACAAAGAAGGGCATTTAGTGGGTGATATGGCGTTAAAAAACCTGTGCCAATTTCTGAATGAATCCGCGCGACCAACCGATGTAATTGGGCGCTGGGGAGGAGATGAGTTTTTGATAGTGTGTCCTGAAACCGCACATCATAGTGTGATGAGCTTTGCTGAGCGATTAGTTAAAGAGTTTGCCGAGCAAACGGAATATGAACTTACACTTAGTATTGGTGTTGTCGCCTATGATTTTGTCAGTGACAAACACTGTGCAAATGACTGCGTCGATCAAGCCGATGCAGCATTGTATCGCGCAAAAAGCCGAGGTCGAAATCAGGCGGTCATGTTTGAGCCCGAACTGATGATGGCTTCACACTAGAGGTTTTTACTTCCTGCCTAAAAGTACGTACAATCTGCGGCCATTATGTAACACATGGTTTGCTCGTAGTTAATGCATCACATCGACGATCTGATCACTATCTTTGATCAACTATTTTCAACTCAATACAACACGCGACTCGTAAAAGGCGATGATGAGCCTATTTATATTCCAGCTAACGCCAGTTGTGGCTATCACCAAGTGGTATTTGCTCACGGTTTTTATGCCAGTGCGTTACACGAAATTGCCCATTGGCTGGTGGCGGGTACAAAACGCCGCACTTTGGAAGATTATGGTTATTGGTATTGTCCGGATGGTCGCGACAAGGCCAAACAACTTGAATTTGAAAATGTTGAAGTAAAACCTCAGGCCATTGAATGGGCGCTGAGCGTGGCTGCTGGATTTGATTTTAATGTCTCGGTAGACAATCTCAATGGCGAACAAACATGTCGCTTTAGATTTCAGCGTAGAGTGCATGAGCAAGTAATGGCACTACTAGAGGGCGGTTTTAATACGCGTACAGAGCAGTTGCTACATGTGTTGAGTGATTTCTATAAAACCCCATGGCCGCTTTCGCAGGCACAATTTAGTTGGCATTGTCCAAAGGAGCTTCTTGATGCAGTTTAAACTTGGTTTGATAGTTAACCCTGTAGCTGGTTTGGGTGGTAGTGTTGCGCTAAAAGGCAGCGATGGAGAGCTGACTGCACAGCAGGCATTGGCTTTGGGGGCTATGCCTAAGGCTAATCAAAGAACCCAAATGGCACTTGAGCAACTGCTTGCCTATCAAGAGCAGATAGCGGTGTTTACGGTTGATGGGGAAATGGGGGAGACCACAGCCAAAGCACTTGGTTTTAGAACCCAAGTTGTATATCAAAGCCATCAGCCAACTACCCCTCAGGACACAGAGCAAGCTGCGAAGGCTATGTTGGCATGTGGCGTTGATATGATTTTATTTGCAGGTGGTGATGGCACCGCACGTAATATTTGCGCGGCTGTGGACGATAGTATTCCGGTGCTTGGTGTACCAGCAGGCTGTAAAATTCATTCAGGTGTTTACGCCATTACCCCTAAAGCGGCGGGGCGTGTCGTAGCTATGTTGGTTACTGGCGAGTTGGTTACCCTGTCAGAGGCAGATGTGATGGATATTGACGAAGAGGCATTTCGTCAAGGCTCGGTAAGGGCGAAACGTTATGGCGAAATGCAAGTGCCTTCGGAATTACGTTATGTGCAAAGCGTTAAAAATGGCGGTAAAGAAAGTGATGAACTCGTACTTGCCGATATCGCAGCTTATGTTATCAGTGAGATGGACCCAGATACCCAATATATTATGGGGTCGGGTTCAACCGTTGCTGCCATTATGGAAGAGTTGGGTCTTGAGAACACCTTGTTGGGTGTTGACCTTATTCGAGATCAACAATTAGTGGCTCAGGATATGACTGCAAGCCAGCTACTTGCCAATGTTAAAGGCGCAACGACTAAGTTAGTGATCACGCTAATTGGGGGACAAGGTCATATTTTTGGCAGAGGCAACCAGCAACTCAGCCCGGAATTAATTAGAACAATTGGTAAAGACAACATCATCGTTGTCGCAACGAAAACCAAGCTACAAGCGCTCAATGGTCGCCCACTTATTGCTGACACTGGCGATGAGCAACTAGATGAGGCCTTAAGCGGTTATATTAAAGTGATCACAGGGTACAATGATCATGTGATGTATGCCGTAGGCCACCCAGATTTAAATTAGGAAAATACTTATGTCATTTCAAGAATACGTAGATGCTGCACAGCAGTTTTTTGATGCACTGGTAGATAAGGCAACAGATGATGAACTGTTTGCAGGTGGCTACCTACGAGGTCACTTTGACCTAGCTGTAGGTTATGCCCAAGTTGCGGGTGAACAGATGAGCCCACAAGAGTTAAACGAAAACGTAGAAAAAAGCCTAGTTAAAGCGTATCACAGTGGCGAACTTAGCGAAGACGATAAAGCCCACGTTGTTGACATTTGGGAGCAAGTGAAAGGGTTAGCGGCGTAAGGAAAGATATTCCCATTTTAAATTTTGTATATATAATAGGGAATTTATTTGAAAGGATTCTAAATGACTTCTATACCAAAAGCGCTGTTATTAACCAGCTTATTAGTTTGCTCAACCTCGTTTGCACAATCTGATGTTCGTGAGCAATTTAATCAAAACTACCGTGCTTATCAGCAAGCTGTTGAAGCGCGAGAAGACTACGACAGTATAGAAAAATACGCAAAGTTATCTTACCAGCAAGGTCGTGTAGTATTTGGGGAGCAAACCGAAAACACCGCAAACCTAGCAATTAACTACGCCAAAGCCATCGCCTTTAATGACAAAGAAGAAGCGCTTAATCTAGTGAGTGGTGCAATTGCTATCTTGAAACAGGTACATGGTAATAACGCGATAGAGTTAATAGATACATATATGCTCAAGGTAGATTGGTTACTTCCAAGTAAGGACCTCACTGCTAGGGAGTATGTTGTTAAAGCATTGGATATTGCCCAACACCATAACAATAAGTTGCTCGAATCAAAAATCTATTTTGAAGCAGCAAAAGTATTCAATCGTGTAGGAGACTACACAAGAGTTAAACGCTATCTAACTCATGCAGATGAAATTAATCAAAAGCACTTACCAAAAGACGCTGTTCATCGATTAACGGTAGATTTATGGGTTGCAGAATTACTTGCTGCCCGCAAGCAAAATAGTGGTGCTGTTGAGAAACTCCACAGCATTATTGAGGTGTTCGACGAGAAGCTGGAATTTGATCACCCTATCGAGCTTGTTGCGCATTCTCGCTTAGTTGGTCTATATGAAAAGCTGGGTAAGCGTGAACAAGCGACACAGCACTGCATTGCCATTGCCAAAATGAAACCTTGGCAGGATGATATTGAGCAGACACCTTTATATCGGATAGAACCCATATATCCAACCAGAGCAGCAAGAGCTCGCAAAGAAGGGTGGGTTGATTTGGAGTTTACGGTAACACCAGAAGGTTTTGTTGAAGATATAACAGTATTGGATAAAGAGCATGGTGAAATGTTTGTGAAAAACTCTATCAAAGCATTAAAAGATTGGCGTTATGCGCCTAAATTTGTGGATGGTGAGGCTGTTAGTGCTAAAACTTCGGTACGGCTGGCGTTTAAAATGGGTCGTTAAATGAAGTCTTTTCACCTTCAAAAAGTATAAACTCATGAGTAAAAAGTGCTGAGCCTCAACATTGGCGATAATAGTCGGTGATTAGGAGAGGGAGCCAAAACTATGGCTCCTTCGTTGATTAAAACTTCCAATACAAAAACATCAAAGTAAAACCGAACAAGTAAACCAGCCCGAGCAAACTGAGATACTTCATAAACCCTTTTGGTTGATTATCAATCACCTTCATGAGTCGATAGTTAAACCATGCAAAGATTGGGGTTGTAACAAACGCCAGTGTCATTGCAAAGGTCAGCATGTCTTTTAAATTAGCCTTGAAAAATAGTACGACGGTCATGCCCAGTGCTGCTTGAATTAGCACCAACAACGATAAGGTATATTTTGGAACTGACTTTTTCGTCAATTGCATGGACTCATTCAGCGTTCGGGCATAACCATCCAATACTGTGAGTGTGGTGCCAAACATACACAAAAAGGCAATCGCAGCAACCAGTGAATGTGACCACGGGCCAATGGTTTGTGTATACATACTGATGAGCTGTTGGCTAAACGCGATACCAGCTAACTCAATCTTGGTGGCGCTGCCATATTGAATGAGTACGCCCAACGAGAAGAATACCACTGCAAGTACAGCGGTAAGTCCATAACCAAGGTTAAAGTCAAATAATCCCTGCTTGAGTGTAAGGGCTGATGTTCTCGTTTTAGCTTTTAGCCAAAGAGAGTTGATAGCAGAGATCTCTATCGGCGCTGGCATCCAGCCCATTAACACCACAAGAAAGCCAAGCATGGCCATTTGAAATGGCTCCGGTGGATTAGCTGGTGGTGGGTTAGCCGCGCCTTGACTCACTGCAATGCAAAGGGCAGCCACAGTTGAAATTGTCAATGTCGCCATGATCCACTTACTCGCTTTATCAAGTAGTTTATAATGACCGAGTAACAAAATAGCGAGACATAGCGCCAAAATAGCAAAGCATAGGGTGGTGATGTCTATTGCCCAAGGCAGTGCATAGTGCAACAAGCTGGCCGTAAGTAATAATACGCCAGCGGTGTTGACAATAGCAGCAATGATATTAAGAACGACAAAGGCAATAAAAACGGCCTTACCTTGTTGCTGATAACCTGCAACTAAGCTGTTTTTACTTAACAGGGTGTATTCGACTCCAAAGCGAAAAAAGGGATACTTAAGCAAGTTAACGGCTAGGATCAGCCAGAGTAATTGCCAACCAAATAGTGCTCCAGCTTGCGTTGCAGCTACCAAATGGGATCCGCCAATGGCAGCGGTTGCCATGAGAATGCCGGGGCCAAGCGTCGCCCCAACGGAAGTGAATTTGTGTTTTAGCGCCAACAGCACGGTGATTCCTTATGATTTTTTGTGCCATAGTAGCGCTTGTGCTTTTAAAACTGAACAGTTAGTTTACAATTTTCGGCACTCCGCAAACCCATTTAACCAAAGCGTTCTTGGAAGTAGTCATCCGTATCTTCCAAAATATCCTGATAATCGTCCTCATCCAACTCTAAGGTGCTAAGTACCTCTGTTTTTACATGCAGCCAATCTGCTGTATTCCTAAAGCGCTTTTGCGTGTGTACTAGGTTCTCAGCCATTTTTAATGTGGCGTAACTGAGAAGTAACTCCTGATCGTGCGGTTCTGTCAAGAACTCTAAATCATGATGACGTAAAATAAGCTGACAGATAGGTTTTGGTAGATGCCAGCTGGATGCTAGAAAAAACCCTACAATGGTGTGATTGGTGTTGTACGCTTGCTCTTCAAATTGAGTGAGAGGTTCATCATGACTGTTATTGGCTATATCGAGCACCTTAACGTAGTCTGGGTATTTAACCGCCATAGCGGGGATCCCTGCATCGTGAAACAATCCAAGCATGTGTAGATTTTCCGAGGGCACTTTAGATTTCACTTTTTTGCCGATGAGTGTAGCAACCGCTGCGATTTCTGTTGAGGTGTCCCAAAACCTTTCGAGACTGATACAACAAGAGCTTTGTTCAAAAGCTTGTTGCAACAGGCAGCTTGTGACCAGCTGAGTAACGCTATCTAGACCTAAAAACATCACGGCCTGTTTAATATCGGTGATCGTGCGTGACATGCCGTAAGCTGGCGAATTAATAACTTTAAGTACGGCAGCAGACGTTGAAAGGTCAGTGGAAATTAGGCTTGCAATGTGGTTTAAATCAGGCTCGGGGTGTTGAATAGCTGTTTGTAATTGTTCAAGAAGTTCTGGCTTAGGTGGTAAATTAAAGCCTCTTTTTATGTCGTTTATTACCTTGTCATCAATATTGATCATAGTAGCGTGCACCAAGTCAAAGGGTTAGCCCAAAGCATAGCCTATTTAATATGAAATCAAGTGATACTGTATATGCATCGACGGCTCATCGGTTGTGGTGTGACATGTTCTGGATATTGCGACGAATGTTAATTTTAAGTAGAGTTAGGTGATTTTTTTATTAAGGAACAACTATGGACTCACAGGCGAACGGTGCGGTAAACAATGGCGCAGTGACTCGATTTCTGAATTTTATTGAGCGGGTTGGGAATAAACTACCAGATCCTGCCATGATTTTTTTATTTTCTATGTTATTGATTTGGCTGCTATCTTGGCTCTTCTCTAACACTCAATTTGAATCGATTGACCCAAGAACAGGGCAAGCAATTGTGGTGCATAATCTGTTAAGTGGTGATGCACTCGCGGGCTTCTTGGCGACTATGGTTAAAACATTCACCAGCTTTGCTCCTTTGGGAGTTGTACTGGTTGCTATGTTGGGCGTAGGTGTGGCAGAGCATTCTGGCTATATCAATGTTGGCCTCAAGCTGATGCTCAAACGCACACCACAAATTCTGCTCACGCCTTCAATCATTTTGGTGGCAATTGTAAGCCACACAGCAACGGATGCTGGTTATGTACTGGTTATTCCACTTGCTGGGGTGATTTTTTATGCCATGGGGCGGCATCCTTTGGCTGGTATTGCTGCTGCATTTGCAGGTGTAAGTGGCGGCTTTAGTGCCAACTTTATTCCTTCAGGAATAGACCCATTACTACAGAGCTTTACACAAAGTGCCGCACATATTATTGACCCTGAGATGGCTATAAACCCGCTGAATAATTGGTTTTTCACCTCAGCATCGAGTGTGTTTATCATTTTATTAGGCTGGTACATCACCGATAAAATTATTGAACCAAGACTTAAAAATACTCCTGTGGATGGAGACACCGATAGCCTACCTGAATTTCATGAAGTCACCGATGTGGAGCGTAAGGGCTTTTACGTAGCCAGCACTGTGATGCTAGCAGGAATAGCCCTATTGACGTATGCGGCAAGCGGTGAAGACTCAGCTCTACGCGGCCCTTCAGGGGCATTGACAGACTTTAGTGCTCCTTTAATGCAATCTATTGTGCCGCTGATCTTTTTACTATTTTGGATCCCAGGTGCCGTGTTTGGTTTTATGGTAGGCACCTTTAAATCTTCGAAAGATATGATAGATGCGATGAGTAAATCCATGGGGAGCATGGCTTATTACATCGTAATGGCATTTTTCTGTGCATTGTTTATTTCTGCATTTGCAAAGTCGAATCTAGGTGCCTTATTAGCAATTGAAGGCGCAGAAATACTCAAGGCGTTAGCACTGCCTAGCGGAATTACAGTCGTAGGTATTATTTTCCTAACCGCTTTTGTAAACCTGTTTGTGGGGTCTAGTTCAGCAAAATGGGCGCTATTAGGGCCTATTTTTGTGCCTATGTTGATGCAATTAGGGATCTCTCCTGATTTAAGTCAGGCGGCGTATCGCGTAGGCGATTCAAGCTCCAATATTATTACTCCATTGATGCCTTACTTTCCGCTTGTTGTGGTCTATTGCCAAAAATATGTAAAAGGAACAGGCATTGGCACATTGATAGCGATGATGCTCCCGTATTCAATCGCCTTCTTAATAGGTTGGAGCTTGTTCTTATTGGTTTACTGGGGACTGGATATTCCTTTGGGTTTGCAAGCAAGTTATGAATATTTAGGTTCATAAATAACCAAAATTCAATAGTATGGGCTCCTAAGTGGTGATAATGTGGCAATCACACTGTTGCATTTAAAGGAGCCCAATATGCAAGTAAACGTGACCTCAGACTCTCATCTCATCCTTTCTTATTTCGACGATATTCACGCAAATATTAGCCAATCTTACTGGGCAGAAAATATCCCTAAACCGCTGCTTAGAAAAGCGTTAGAGAACAGTGTGTGTTTTGCTATTATAGACCCACAAGCAGGGCTTATGGCATTTGCGCGTATGATCACGGATAAAGCCACGTTTGGGTACTTGGCGGATGTGTTCGTACAACCTGCTTTTCAAGGCCAAGGGTTGAGTAAAAGGTTGATGGAGGCGATACAGACACATCCCGAACTACAAGGGTTACGGCGCACTATGCTAGCCACTAAGGATGCACATGGCTTGTATGAGCAATATGGCTTTGAGCCAATAACGAATGCATTCCCTTTTATGCAAATTGTCGTGCCCGATATTTACAAGCCTAATTTGTAACATAAAGCAGATAAGGTGTTCACATGAGTGGAAACATCTAAATTAAAGTGGTTGTTGCGCTAACTCCTGCTAAATTTACATATTATACAGATAGTTTTTGCAACAAGCAGTAGAGGTTTGCGGTGAGAATAAAAAGTAAGATTGTATTAAATGTGGCGATCATTGTTGCCGCAGCGGTGATAGCTACAGCTGGTATCCTAACTACGTTGGCAAAATCGAATGCTAATAACGCGTTACAGGAGCAGTTGCAAAATCGCCTAGTGGGTGTCAGGGATGCGAAGAAAGAGCAACTAGAAAGCTACTTTGACATGATGCAGCAGCAAATCAAAACGCTGGCGTCTTCAACAATGACTGTCGATGCAACTGTCGCATTTAGAGCTGGTTTTTCTCAGTATCAGCAGCAATTCTCTGGGGCGAGTCAAAGCCAGATAAACACTTCTTTGCAACGCTTCTATCAGCAGCAGTTTGCGGCAAATTACCGTGAGCTAAATGATGATGCGCAAATTAACACGCAAGCGTTATTGGCGGACTTGTCTACAAATACCAGAGCGATTCAATATACCTATATTTCTAACAATCGGCACCCATTAGGTAGTAAAAGCGAGTTGTATGATGCCCAAGACGGCAGTGATTACGCGCAAACCCATGTGAAGTATCACGACTCTTACAAGCAGCTACTAGAATCGTTTGGCTACTACGATATTTTTATTGTTGATGCGCAAACGGGTGAGGTTATTTACTCTGTGTTTAAAGAACTCGATTTTGCTACCTCGTTGCGCTTTGGCCCATACAGTAGCTCGGGTTTGGGAGATTCATATCAAGCAGCCATGAAAGCACAGCAAGGTGAGGTTACTCTCATTGATTTTAGACCTTACACGCCTTCTTATGAGGCGCCTGCTGCATTCTTATCAACCCCGATATTTAACAATAAGCAACGAATTGGTGTGCTTATTTTCCAAGCGCCAGTAGACAACATTAATAACATCATGAATTACGATCAACAATGGTTGCAAAGAGGGCTTGGAGAAACAGGTGAAACCTACTTGGTAGGGGAAGATCGATTGATGCGTTCACAAAGCCGTTTCTTTTTGGAAAATAAATCTCAGTATTTAGCGAATATCAAAAGCCAAGGTGTTGCCAGCCAAGTGATCAACCAAATAGATGCCAAAAACTCTACATTAGGCTTAGCTGAAGTGAAAACACAGGCCGTAGAGCGCGCTTTGCAAGGTCAAAATGGTTTTTTACAGGCCAATAACTATCTTAATACAGAAGTAGTCTCAGCGTTTGCACCATTAGATTTAATGGGCTTACGTTGGGCCATTGTCAGTGAAATTAGTACAGATGAAGGTTTTGAAGCCAGTGCTAACTTGTTGGAAACCATGTTATTTGCTGCAGTGGTGCTCAGTATTGTATTGATATTAATGGGACTGGCGATTGCGTGGTTTTTAGGGGGATATCTGTCAAAACCCGTTCTGGCAATTAATGATTTTGTGGTGAAAGTGGCAACGTCATTGGATCTGTCTTTGCGAGCAAATTTACGCTTTAACAAAGCGGATAATGATGAAATAGGTCAGGTTGGCCGCTCGCTCAATAAGATGATGCAAAGTATTAATGAGGCGATGTGTGAAGTCTCAGATTCATCTAAAAATTTGGATCGTTCAGTGTCATCGCTGAGGGAGAATTTTAACAAAGTTGCGACTCAGTCAACAGAGCAGTCCAGCATGACTCTGCAACTGTCGGCTGCGATAGAGCAGATGGCGCAAACCTCGGAATCATTAGCACAATCAGCTGAAAGCTCGAATGAAGCAACTCATGCAGCGGTTGAGCAAGTAGCTGATGGACAAGCGAATGTAGAGGCCAACGTGCGTAACAATAATGAGTTAAAAAATATCATTACCGTGACATCCAGTGAAGTAGATAAGGTTGCCAAAGATAGCGCTGATATTGGCTCTGTTTTAGAGGTAATAAAAGGCATAGCTGAACAAACAAACCTGCTGGCGCTCAATGCTGCGATAGAAGCTGCAAGGGCTGGAGAACAAGGACGCGGATTTGCCGTTGTTGCCGACGAAGTTCGAGCGTTGGCACAAAAGACTCAAGACTCCACCAAAGAGATCCACAATATCATTGAAGCTTTGCAAGGTGGTTCGAAACAGACGGTTAACTCTATGAAAGGTGCACTGGCAAGCGTTGAACAAACATTTTCAACAACAAGCCATGTTTCTGCATCATTTGAGCAAATAAACGAGCAAGTCATGGCGATTGAAAGTTATAACTCACAAGTGGCAACGGCCACGTCAGAGCAAAGTGCGGTTGCCCGAGATATGGCGCATCAGGTATCGAGTATCAGTGATCTCGCTGAGCACAACTGCGACAACATTCAGGTAGCGTCTAGTTGTTGTGACGAAGTAGAGTCCGAATATCACCGTCTCCAAGCTTTGGTAGGGCGTTTCAAGCTCTAGTCAGTTGAAGCCTGACTAGAGCAGATGAGATGAAGTGTGATTAACCTAACATGTTATACAACAAAGCAGAAACAGCGAGTAGTCCAACACATAACACGAAGTAGGTGCCAATATGTCGTCTGTATGCGTGTAAAGCGGGAACTTTAAACACCGCAACAGTTGGCATAATAAACAAGATCATGGCGATGATTGGGCCGGATATTGCGCCCATCATGTCTAAGATACTTGGATTGGCTACTGCACATACCCAAATAGCAATAAACATAAAACCAATGCCTAATTTGTCTGCTTGGGCAAACGTCAGTTTAAGTTGTTTTGTCATCAGACCATTGAAGCTCTCGCGTGCGCCCATAAAATGCCCCAGAAATGATGACGTAATGGCTACGAACGCCACGAGCGGCCCGAGCGTAGCAATAAATGGGTTATCATAAATATTTGCTAGATAAGAAAGTACAGAGACGTTTGCTTGTTTAGCATTATCCATTTGCTCTGGTGTTAGTGACAATACGCAGGAAATAACAAACAGTAGGACAAATAAAATCAAAAACACTGAGGTACATTTTAGAATGCGTTCTGCTTTGCTGATTGCTTGTCGTTTGTAGTGACGTCTTTGTACGTTCGCAAAGCTAGAAATAGCTGCTGCATGACTAAATGAAAATACAATAACTGGAACGGATAACCATAGGGTGGAAGCCAAATTACCTATCTCAGGTGTATCGACTATGGGCATCTGCCAATGTGGCATTAAATATAGCGACAGGCACAGTAAAATTGCGACCAGAGGATAAACCAGCACGGCAAATGCACGCATGAGCAGCTTCTCACTACCTAGCATAATGCCAATCATGCCTGCTACCAATACACCAGAGAGCGCTGCTCGTGGTAGAGACTCAAGACCCAACTGATTGACCATAAAGCTATCAACGGTGTTGGTTAGGCCAACGCCATAAATGAGCAGGATGGGAAATATAGAGAAGAAATACAGCAGCGAAATGAGACGACCCGCCATTGGCCCAAAGTGCTCTTCTACCACATCGGTAAAGTCGGCATTTTCTTGCTCGGATGACAGTACAAAACGAGCCAGACCCCTGTGAGCCATGTAGGTCATGGGTAAGGCCAATAAGGTCATCACTAGTAATGGCCAAAAACCGCCAATACCTATGTTAATAGGCAGGAATAAAATACCAGCACCTACTGCTGTACCAAATAAACTAAGGACCCAATGGGTGTCATGCTTACTCCAGTTACCCCAACTGGCTGAAGATATATCGGTTGTGATAGCTTCTGGGGAGTTACTCATAAAATACATCCTGAGTTATGAAAATTTCACGCATCATAATGGAAGTTAGATAAAGATTCATTTGTTATTCAGGTCTTTAGATGAGTTATGCTTAAAGAGTATTCAAAGCGTCTAATTGTTATACTTATGATTATCTAGGACTGAGGTTAATTGGGTGGCCGTTGTGCTATCAGTATGTTGAAAATAACAATATGAAGACTTTATTATTGGTGGCATCAAGGAAGTTTGAATCGCTATTCATTTAAAAAATAAAAACCATAAAAATAACGTATTAAATTCAATAGTGTATACGAAATTAGCCTTAAAATTGTTAATATTTATTCCATTTCTTTCACATTTCCCTAATATAAATATGTTCTTGGTGCGCTTTTTTATTTGAGCAAACCCATGAATAGCGTATCGCTGCATAGAATGTTACATCTTTTAAACGTCTAGAATTGACGTAAGGTCATTATGTGTTTAACATCGAGGTAACATATTTTGTGGCATTCATTATACAATTTATATTAAGAGGTAAATGAAATGTTTGCACTGAATAAAGTTATAGGGAATATTTTGAGGTTTGATACTAGCAATAGAGTATTAACAAAGAATAACAAGCTTACTCTGAGCGAGAAAATCAACAAATTAGAGTTACATCAATGTTCATTAGTGTCAGGTGCTGGCTCTTCAGGACATGGTCATCAGCCACCAGAGTAAGTTGTATTAAGTATTTTATAGGAAAAACATGGATGAACTTTACACATTAGTGGCTTGGGGATTGCGAGCATTAGAATGTGCAGTTTTAATCTTGGTTATATTAAATCTTAAATGGCGAAATATACCTATATTTGGTGTTTACAGATTTGAATCTCTTGCTGATGAAGAGCTTTACTCATGTTTTTTAACTTGCTTATGCTTGTTTGCTATAAATTTACTTATCACCAATATAATACCTTATATCTTCTCACTAGAAGTTGGGGTATTTGAGCTGAGACGCTTTTACTATTCATTTTTAGTAAGTATCTCAGCGACTTTTTGTCTATTGATGTTTTTCTTCCATTCAATAAAAAATTGCCGATTCTCGTTTGTTGCAAGGACTTGCTTGTTTATGAGTTTCGTCGGAACACTGACAAACCTTCTACAGCTTGTACTAAGGGGGTATTTTGATATTAATATCCTTTATAGTTTTTATGGGCCTTTCATCGCTTCACAATCGATAATGGATATAGCCATTACCATGTTTTTTGTTTTTAAATTTACGTCTCAAACACTCCGTATGAGGGTGCCTGCATGATGCTTGTCCTAACAATGGCTTGTCTGACGTGTTTGATTTTTGTTTGTTATGTTGTGTCGTTGGTCAAAGGTATTAATTTATCTCGTAGTGAGCAAAAACTAAAAGCTTTTCTAGTTACATCAAAATCTGGTCGGCATGAATCGATATCTAAACAATCTTACGACCAAGCTTACGATATTGTTATGGACTTAGCAGAAGTGCTTGAAAGTGATGATGACTTTGTTAAATATGACGGTGTAAAAGTCATGTTCAAGCGGGTCAGCGATTTTAAAGAGTCTGAGCAAACCTGCAATGGTGTGGTAGCCAAGTCAGATGTTTCACGTTGTAATCAAACGGTGCAAGTATTAAAAGTAGTAAAATAAGTTAAAGTGCAGCTTAGAGGGAGGAAAGGGATTGCTATAGTTATTTCTTAAGCGCTTTTATTGTTTCTAAACGAGCCTGCCAACAAAGGTTTTAAGTCTCTTAATAGTAGCTGCCCACTTGTTTCAAAGTCAGCCGTTTTAGTTGACTTAAACCATCCCAAATGACACATAAACAACAATGTTTCTTTTGCGGTTTTAACAAATTGTTGTTCAAATTCATCCTCAGACAAGAACGGCGTAGGCGTATAAGCCTGCATACTGGTCGGGTTGTTGGTGGTCGCATTGGGGTGGTTTTCGCCAGTAATTAGCCACTGAGCAAATGCTTTGGTCGATGGATGTTCGAAAAATTTGGAAATAACCGAAAGTGTGGGTTCTCGCTCACCTTTCTCATACTTTCGATATGACGGAACTGGGATTTCTAACATTTCAGCAAAACTTACCTGCGATTCATCCACTGAAATTCGCAGTTGTTTTAATCTTGTTGCAAAAGTATTTGACATATAACCCAATCCGATCAATTATTTTACCAGTTGACCCAGATAGGCTACATGAAATAAATCATCTTGTCTATTTCGGTGTTTCAGGGGGCTGTGAGTGTAGTCAAGTACATTCACTCAATAGGACCATTTGGTGATTTGCAACCAGTTTGTTGTACAGGCTGTAAAATACCGACTATTACCAAATATGGATATATGATGACAATAAGAAGAAATGAACGCACACGCAAAGCGCATACCTTGGCAGCAAAACAGTATATTCCAGCGACAATTCGTAAGTTACGAAGAGATATGAAATTGACTCAGGCTCAACTGGGTAAAAGCCTAGTTACGCCAGTCGATCAGGCCACTATCTCAAACTGGGAATCTGGTAAGACAGAACTCACAGCATGCCAATTGCTTGATATTATGATGCTGTTTGGCCAACCCAATTTTCTATCTTTTATCGAGCAATATAGTCCTGTTGAGGAAAGGCAGTCTGCCTAACATGAATTTTGCGTTCTGTATTTAGCAAAGCGCGACCCAGTGTTCTCGTACCTGTAGCAGTGTTACAACTGCCTTGTGCTGGTGAAATAAACGTTACTGTTAGTTGGTTGTTTATTTCACCTTTTTATGGATTGATCCCACCGCATTTTTCTCACACGTTATCGACTTAATATAAAGTTTTTATTTTCAATTTGATACGCATAAAAAATAGTATGTTTTTTGTGCTCAATGGCTTAGAACGCAACGGATTTTAGTTTATATTAGGGTAACTAAAAATAATAAAAAAAGGTGTTCTGTGGCTGATGAAATAAAGAAAATTGTCATTGTTGGTGGTGGCACAACAGGTTGGATGGCAGCGGCAAGCTTGTCTAGGTTTGCAAAGGGAAAGGATTTGAGTGTTACCCTCATAGAGTCTCCTGATATCAACACTGTTGGAGTGGGAGAGGCGACTATTCCAAACTTCGTAGACTTCAACCGCAATTTAGGGATTGCGGATGCCGATTTAATAAAGGCCACACAGGCCACCTTTAAACTGGGGATTGAATTCGAAGATTGGTATAAAAAAGGATCACGGTTTTTTCACCCGTTTGCGGCTTATGGCGCGCCCTTAGAAAATGTTGAATTCCATCAATACATTAATAAACTCAAGGCACAGGGTGTCGCACCAGAGATAGAAGATTATTGTTTTGCCTGTTTACTGGCCAAAAAGGGGGCTTTTGCTCAGCCCAATGGACAAAGTAACAATTCAGCCACTCATTACTCTTACGCCTATCACATGGATGCAGTGTTGTATGCGCAGTTTTTAACTCAGTTCTGCAAAGAAAAGGGAGTTAAGCATATTCTGGCAACGGTATCTAAGGTAACGCTAAATGTAGAGTCGGGGATGATTGAATCGCTGAAACTCAGTGATGGACAGACCATCAATGGTGACTTATTCATAGATTGCTCGGGTTTTAAAGGGATATTGATTGAAGGAGCCATGGGGATTGGCCTTGAAGCAGATGATCATTGGCTTCCTTGTGACAGCGCTGTCGCAGTGCAAACTGAATTACAGGGTCAACCCACACCGTATACACGAGCCATAGCCAAAGAGGCAGGGTGGCAATGGTGTATTCCTCTACAACATCGTATGGGGAATGGTTATATCTACTCCAGTAAATTTATGAGTGATGCACAAGCCGAGGAGAGTCTGCTAAACAGCGTAAAAGGGCGTACCATAACCCAGGTAAAGCACTTTAAGTTTCCAAAAGGACGTAGGAAAGTAATTTGGCATAAAAACTGTTTTGCGCTGGGTTTGGCCGCGGGCTTTTTGGAGCCACTGGAGTCTTTGGGGATTTCTCTCATTCAAACTGCATTGGCCAAGCTGCTGACCTTTTTTCCAGACAAATCATTTAATCAGGCTGATATTGATGAAGTGAATCGACTTCATAATAGTGAGCTTGACCGCATCATTGATTTTTTACTGGTACATTACAAGCTGACGCAGCGTGATGACACGGCATTTTGGCGCTACTGCCAGCAAATGCCAATCCCTGAGAGTCTTGCTCACAAGCTGGCAGTGTATAAAAGCCAAGGGCACGTGGTGCAATATGCTGATGAGTCTTTTCAACAGGCAAGTTGGCTTGCAATGTTCTTTGGTTTTAATTTGCAGCCAGAGCGTTTTGATGCGCGGATTAAAAGCTTAGACAATCGCCTAATTGAGAAAAATCTAGCGCAGTTAAACGACCAATTACAAAGTGCAGCGTCACAATGTTTGTCGCATCAAGCGTTTATTGATAAGCACTGTAAAGCGGTAAGTGATGTCTAGTGAGGTGGATCAGAATCAAGCAGGGCTTATTCTGATCTCTTAAATTCAAGTTGATTTAGAGGTTTTTGGCAGGACAGTACTTGTGCAAAAATTGTGCGTGTGATGGTTGCTTGAGCACACATTGCTCAAGTGCCGTGCGACCCATCGTCAGGCTTTTTCTTAGCGCGTCAATATCGAGTGCATCTAATGTTGGGTTGTAACCTTTTGGCCTGACGCCCATGCCATCCAATACGGCATACCAGCTCGTGGCTTGAAACAGTGCTTCAACGTCAGGAATTAATCCGCCTTGTTGGGTGAAAAAGGTCATGCGTTGCCCTAAGGTTTGCGGAATGGCACGATGTTGCCAGTCTCGCCAAAACGGGCTGTCTGAGCGCTGGGTGGTGCAATAGTGTAGTACTAAAAAGTCACGGATTTCGGCGTAGTCTTGATGTATTCGACGGTTGAACTCGGCTTGTAAAACGGCGTTATGCTGCTTGGTTGGAAACATACGGACAAATAAAGCCAATGATTTTGATACCAAGTGAATCGCAGTTGACTCCAGTGGTTCTAAAAAGCCTTGCGCCAGCCCTAGGGCAAGACAGTTTTTGTTCCAAACTTGTTCTCTTAAGCCTGTTTTAAAAGGTATAACGCGAGGAGGCGCAAGCACTTTACCTGAAACGTTATTCATCAATGTGGCGGTTGCTTGCTCGTCACTGATGTACTTATCGCTGTAAACGTAGCCATTGCCCATGCGGTGCTGCAATGGGATATGCCAGCTCCAACCCGCCTCTTGTGCACGCGAAACAGTATAAGGCGCTATGTCTTCAGACAAAGTCGTTTGTACGGCAACGGCACGGTTGCAGGGCAGATATTCGGACCAATCCAGATAGTTTGTATTTAATGCCTTACCAATCAACACACTATTAAAGCCGCTACAATCAATAAAAAAGTCACCAGCGATGGTTTGGCCGGATGTTAAGGTAACAGACGAGATACACCCATCCACTGTTTTGTCTACTAATTCAATATGGCCAACCGTACGTTTGACGCCAATCTTTTGTGCAAAATTACACAGATATTTTCCAGCTAGTACCGCATCAAGGTGTAGCGCAAAACGTGCGCCCGCAAGGGGGGTATTCATCGCCTGGTGTGGAATAAAAAATCGATTATGCTGCGAGAGCACCGCTTCGGGTGAATAAGCCATCAGTGGCGTATTATCACCGTTGGCTTTGAGTGTTAGCCAGCACTGGTAAAACTCATGGCCATCAATGCGTTGACCAAGCTCCCCAAAGGGGTGAAAGTAGCTGTGGCCCTTTTTATACCAGTCCTCAAATTTAATGCCCCACTTAAAACTTGCTTGCGTCTCACTTATAAAGTTTGCTAAATCAATACCTAAGCTTTCTAACGTGTCGATAAGTGGTGGAATAGTTGCTTCACCAACACCAATGATGTTGACGTCTTCAGACTCAATGAGCTCAACTTCTACATCGGAGTGTTTGAAAATATTGCCCAAGGTTGCACCAGCCAACCAACCGGCGGTTCCGCCCCCAACAATGACAAACTTTTTAATCGGAGTTTGGGTCTTTTGCATAGTACATCCTCAAGGCTTGTTGGCGGCAACGCAAGGCGCGGTGCTCACTCAATTGGTTAACTTGTCTATCTTGATTGGTTGTTTAGTAAATAAGACTACCGCTCAAAGCGGTAGTCTTGGGCAGAAGTGTTATTTCAACTAAAATGTTGCCCTAACACCAAGGGTCCAGCGAGACTCGTACTCATTACGGAACGCTTTTTGGGCGGCAAACTGTAAATACGTTTGCTGAACTTCTTCAGTAATGTTTGAGCCATGTAAGAAGATATCTAAGTACTCGGTGGCATGGTAGGTGGCACTAAAATCAAGTTGTGAATAATCATCTTGGTAAAGTGATTGTCCACCGACTGCACTTGAGCCTGTTGTGACTAAGCGCGGGCTGCGAGAGTTCCATGCTAGACGTGTTGAGAACTCATCTTGTTCATACCACAGTACAAAGTTATAAGTGTCCTCTGAGTTACCTGGAAATGGCAGCTCGCCAAACACGCTTTCATTGGTATCATAACCACTATCACTGAAGGTATAGTTCACATCAACACCGAAGTTTTGCAAGATGCTGATGTCAGTATAGTCACCGAATGCGGCTTTCATACCGATTTCTACCCCTTTGACGTAACCACCTTCACCCTGTACTTGGGTGGTAAACGGCCATGGACCACGACGTATACCATCATCATCCGGCTCATCAATCATCACCGTGCCGTCAGTTGTGAAGCTTTCAATATCAATTTTGTAAAGCGCTAAGAATGCCATGGATGCTTGACCAGAATACCACTCTGCCGAAAGCGAGAAATTTTTGGAGCGCCACGGATTCAGTTCAGGGTTACCCGATAAGGTGCCGTTCACCACACGCAAGCAGTCACATTCACCATTGATGGCTTTACCTACCGTTTTACCTCCACCCCAGTTACTTAGTGTGAGAGCTTGCATATTTTTTGAATAAGCGGCGCGTACAATCACATCCTCTGTTACGTCTGCACTAATATTAATAGACGGCAAGTAATCAGTATAACTGCGCTCGGTAACTACATCACCCACGTCAGGTCCTAAGCCACTGTGGGGGAGGTTCGCCCCCGCCAAGTTTTGTTTAACATACAAGTCGGTTTCAACTACTTTCACACCAAAGTTACCCTTGAACATGTTGTATTCGAAGTTGGCTTGTAGGAAATAGCTAAACTCATTTAGTTCGACGTCGTAAGACGCACCCGCGTTTTCGATACGCTGAACATTGCCAAATGTATCTAAATGGAATTGGTACGGATCGCGAAAGTTACTCGGGTCAATTGACCACATTGCTGGAATACCCTGCACACTGCCATAACTGGAGATTTGACTCACCGTGGTGTAGGTATCAAGTCGGGCTGGGTTTAGCAGGGTGTAGGGCACCCAAGTCCCCGCTGGGATATCACCGACATCCTGTGTTAGATATTCACCTGCTGCGGGGTTACCCTCACAGGTTGCGGGAGTGTGATATTGGTCAACCGCTTTCCACTGTGCAACATCACAGCCATCACCAAACTCCGATGTATAAGTAAATTGGTCGTGATCGACTTCGCGTTCCATCACGCGAATACCAAAGTCTACGCTGGTGATAAAAGTCACATCATCAAATTGGTAGTTCCACTTTGTACTGAAGGTGTTGACTTCACCTTCATCGTCGGTATTCCCTTCTGAAGAAAATGCACCGATGTGATATGAATCGATATTGCCCATATAGTCGGCGATACTCATACTTCCTTGGCCACCATTGACGATTTGTTCAAAACCGCTGAATACCGGTGATTCACCGCTAGCATTGTAGCGCAGTAAAAAGCTGTCATCCTCAATACCGCCGGGTGAAAATGCAGCATAACAACCGCCTTGATCGCCTACAATAGTGTCATCATCGCCACAAAACTCGGCAGGGGTTAATTGCCCAGGCCCAGTCACTAAAGTGCCTCTATCAATACTCAACATGTCGCCTTCACCGTAACCATGGCGCATTCTGGCCGATGCATGCGCACGCGTAGCGCGTACTTGACCGGTAAGTGCACCACCGTTATTGAAGTTAAGCTCTAAGTTCAGGTTGGTCGATTTTTCAAAGTTATTGTTCACCTGAGTGAAGGTTTGTAGACGCCACGGTTTTAAGTAAAAGTCATTGACCGCTCCCCAAGGGTTGCCATCAGCATCAGTAAATGTATCTCCTGTCCAGCCCGACTCAGTCGGGTAGGCATAGTCATTAAAAGTGTACCAGCGGTTGTTTTGCGATAGCCCTCGGCGGTCATTAAAGCGCGATTGGTCGGTGTAAAACGCTTCAAATACCAATTCAAATCCTTCACTTAAATCGGCTTGAAACGCGAACTGGTAGCCCTCACGTTCACGTTTTTCTTGTTTATTAAACGCCGCAAAGCCCTGTGGTACAACGTGGCGAACCTCTTCACCGCGTGGGTTTTGGCCCCATGTGAAGTTATTGTTGGCAGCGCCAATACCGCCGTTTTCAGAGGTGTCGAAATAGCCGTTGTAGTCGGTTGCTAGCGTCGCTTCCTGAGTAGCGGCTGAAAACAATACTCCCCATTTGGCGGTGTTGTAGCTGATCAATCCCGTTAATGTCGGGTCACTTTGTTCACTGATAGAGCCTTGTGTTACATCGGCTGACACGTTGTATACCCAGCCTTTATCCATATTGAATGGGCGGCGAGTTTTTAAATCTACCGAGCCTGTAATGCCTGAAGCTGTGCGTTTTGTTTGACTGGTTTTGTACACGTCAACGCCCGAGAAAAGTTGTGCGGGTAGATCTCCGAAATTTGCGCCAGAGGAGTCTATGGTTGTGGCACTGAGAAATACTTCACCGTTGAGTGTAGTGTCAACTTGACCCATGCCACGAATTTGTACAGGTCCACTTTCACCAGCCGTTCTTTCTACCTGAACACCAGTGATCCGTTGTAATGAGTCAGAGATGGTGACGTCAGGTAATTTACCTATATCTTCTGAAGCAATACCATCAACCTGTGATGCTGCAAAGCGCTTGACGTTAATAGATTTTACTGTACTGGCACGGATCCCTTTGACTTGAATAATTTCAATGTCTTCTTGCATGGTTGCGCTATCTTGCGCGTTAGCATGATGGGCTATACCTGATGATAATGCGACCGCGATAGTGGACGCCAGTACGCTGCGTTGAAATGTTTTGGTAGACACGTTCTTCCCCTTGTATCGTTTAGCAAAGCAAATTGACTGGATTTGCTTTGCCTTATCGTTGTGATGACTCTCGCCATTTTTAAAAACTAACTGACAGCGTTGTCATTTGTTTTTAAAAAAATATTGATGGCCTGTATTTTTGAGTAACATGACGTTTAACTACCCATACAAACGTTGCGTCATCAAGACAGAGTAACGATGGCGCAAAACGTACTCATAATTTACCTGCTCAGTTCAAAATAAAATATATGTTGCTTATCAGGATTGTTAAAAAGTAACAAAAAATATTATTGAACTTGTTACTTTCTATCATTATCATGGGCTAAAAATCAAGCAGGTTGATTGATATTTGTATTACTTTTGGTTGTAAATTGACCTTGTGTGCATGCCCTTACTGTATGTTAATAATTAATTGTTAAGAATAGATAAAAGGTCTTATGTCTGAATTTATGAAAGGTGCGGGTAAGTCAGAATCACTTACAGCGAGTGGTTGGAATATTCTGGCTGAGGAAGTGAGCTTTCCTGTGGCGGTTGTTAAACAAGGTGCGATTACTAATAACGCACAATGGATGGCGCAGTACGCTAGGCAAGCAGGCGTAAAGCTCGCGCCCCACGGCAAAACCACCATGTTGCCCGATTTGTTTAAGCAACAAATTGAGCAAGGGGCATGGGCTATCAGTTTGGCCACTGTGCCTCAGGTGTTAAATGCGGTTGGGCAAGGCATAGAGCGAGTCATTTTAGCCAACCAACTGATCGGCAAGCTTCATTTTGAATTGATTGCACAGTTGCTGAGCCAAACCGATACAGAGTTTTATTGTTTCGTCGACTCGCTGGATAATGCTCGCCAGTTGGGGGCGTTTTTCCAATCGAAGAACGTGGTATTGAATATTCTTCTTGAGGTTGGTGTTGAGCATGGCCGCTGTGGTGTGCGCTCAAGTGAACAGCTATTTGAGCTGTTGGATGTGTGTCAGCAATTCAAGGCCTTAAAGGTGTGTGGCTTGAGCTTTTACGAAGGGGTGATCACCAAAGAGCAAGCCCAACAGCGCATCCATTCATTTGTAACAGATGTGATTGCAATGGCGGTGCAAATTGAGCAGCGTCAGGGGTTTGCTATAGATAAACCCATTATTACGGGGGCAGGCTCAGCTTGGTACGATGTGGTTGCAAAGGCGCTGAATGACAGCGAAAGTCGTGGGCTATTTACCTATGTGCTACGCCCTGGTTGTTACGTTATTCACGATACCGGTATTTATCAGTCGGCTCAGCAACAAGTGCTACAGCGCAGTCAGTTGGCGTGTGATATAAAAGGAGGCCTAACATCGGGTTTATACCTTTGGGCTTATGTGGTGTCTCGCGCCGAACCTAATCTGGCCATCATTGGGTTGGGCAAGCGTGATGTCGCTTTTGATGCTGGGTTACCAACACCGCAATTGATATTTTCTCCTACTACTCAAAAGCTTGAAAAGGCATCACCTGCATTTCGAGTAACAGATATTATGGACCAACACTGCATGATGAGCATAGCCTCAGACGCGGCACTTAAGGTGGGCGATTTGGTTTGTTTCTCAACGTCTCATCCATGTTTAACGTTCGATAAGTGGCGGCAAATTGGTGTCGTTGACGATGACTGGGTGATTAGCAAAACATTGACTACATACTTTTGAAGGGCATGGCGATGGACATAATTGACAAAATATCACAAGGGATGGGGCATTTTAGCCCTGCGGAGCAAAAGGTCGCCAAACTAATTCTGTCAGATCTTCATTTTGCAGCCCGAGCTTCAATTGATGAATTGGCGCAAAGAGCGCAAGTAAGTAACGCCAGTATCACGCGTCTTGCAAAAAGCTTACAGTGTGACAATGTGCGTGATCTTAAACTGCAACTGGCAAAGTCTACCGGGGTTGGAGAGCGCTTCCTAGGCACTTCTTTGGTAGAGCGGGTAAATATTTCTCATGTCTATTCCTCCATAGAAGAAATTTTGCATCTCAATGCGGGCTTGATTGAAGAGCAGGTGGTGCAACAGGCCTGTGATGCAATTTGCAGTGCTCGCCATTGTTTGATTTATGGCGTGGGTGGGGGCAGCAGTATGCTGGCCATGGAGTGTCAAAATCGCTTATTCCGTTTGGATATACTTAGCAACGCTCACAGTGATCCCATGTTAATGCGCATGACGGCATCGACCATCAATAAAAGCGATGTTGTTATTAGTTTGTCTATCAGCGGGGTAAGCCCTGATGTCATCGACGCAACTCGTATTGCAAAAGAGTATGGTGCAGTGGTGATTGCTATTTGCCCTGAAGGAGAGCTCTGCGCTTTGGCTGACTTTCACTTACCGATAAAAACGCAAGAGAGTGATTATATCTTCAAACCCAGTGCGGCGCGTTATGCCATGATGGCGGCGGTGGATATATTATCCAGTGAAGTGGCGATGAAAAACCAACGCCGTTCAAAAGAAAAACTGCGACGCTTGAAGATGCAGCTCGATAGGCATCGTAATGAAGCCTGTGGTGCGGACCCTGTCGATAAACGTTTTCCACTAGGAGACTGAACCATGACCGGGACTGAGCTGGTGGATACCATCATTCATAATGTGATGATTTACAATGGGGAATATAGTGAGCCTATATTTGGTGGTGTGGCTATTTTGGATGAACAAATCGTCGCGGTTGAAGACGTATCACACTACAGGGCAAAGCAATATATTGATGGGAACGGGTATGCATTAGCACCGGGGTTTATAGATGTACATACTCATGATGATTTAGAAGTACTGCGTAATCCACATATGCTTAGCAAACTGAGTCAGGGTGTCACCACTGTCATTACCGGTAACTGTGGGATAAGCGCTGCACCATTTTCTGGGTGTGATAAGGTGGTTGATCCCATTAACTTACTGGGCGGGGATACAGAGTTTAAGTTTGCCACACTGGCAGAGTATCGAGCATGTTATGCCAAGGTAAGGCCGAGCGTTAATACCGCGATGCTGATAGGCCACACGTCACTTCGGGCGCAAGTGATGTCATCGCTTGGGCGTAGTGCAACTGGCGAAGAAATTGCACAAATGAAAAAGCTACTAAGTGAAGCTCTGACTGATGGTGCTGTGGGCTTTAGCACAGGGCTTGCCTATGGCAATGCCAATGCGGCCAGCTTTGATGAGGTAAGTGAATTGCTTCAGTGTTTAGTGCCATACAAGGGTATTTACACAACACATTTGCGCACCGAATTTGATGGGATTTTGGATGCTATGGATGAAGCATTTACTAGTGCGAGAAGTGCCCAAGTGCCTTTGGTTATTTCACATTTAAAATGTGCTGGTAAAAGCAACTGGGGCAGAGCGCAACAAGTATTGGCACACCTTCAAGAACAACGGCAGCAACAACTAGTTGGCTGCGATTGCTACCCGTATGCCGCCAGTTCAAGTACTTTGGATCTAAAGCAGGTGACGCAAGAGAGTGAGATTTTTATCACCTGGTCTGAGCCTCACCCTGATATGGCCAAACGAACACTCAAAGACATTGCCAGTAAATGGCAAGTTTCTTTGTTACAAGCCGCGCAAAAACTAAGTCCTGCGGGGGCGGTTTATCATTGTATGGACGAGCAGGATGTACAGGATATTGTGAGTCATCAACATACCATGATAGGGTCGGACGGACTGCCTTGCGATCCCCATCCACACCCTAGACTGTGGGGCACCTTTGCTCGTGTGTTAGGCCGATATGTACGAGAGTTAAATAGCCTCGATTTGTCTTTGGCTATCCATAAAATGACAGCGTTATCATCGCAAACATTTGGACTCAAAAACCGAGGGGCGATCAAAGTGGGCTACTTTGCTGATTTAGTGCTTTTTGATGCCAATACGGTTTCAGATCAAGCAACTTATAGTCAGCCTCATAAACCAGCGCGAGGGATTAAACATGTCTGGGTTAATGGCCGAACCAGTTTTAAAGAAGGGGATGATCAAGTCAGCATCCAACGCAGATACAGAGCTGGGCGATTTTTAGCCCGTTTAGATAATCAGGAGTAAAGAGCAATGACAATTAGACGGTTTGGAGCTGAAGGTGGCACGGGGACTGGTGGACAGCACTTACCCTTCGCCAGAGCGGTTGAAGCTGGAGGCTGGTTACGCGTGTCGGGCCAAACGCCAATGCGAGACGGCGAAGTGATTGAGGGGGGCATTGTTGAGCAAACCACAATCGCACTGGATAACTGTGTGGCCATTATGCGTGAAGCGGGTTATGAACTTGAGCATGTTACTCATGTGTCGGTGATATTGACCGACGCACGTTACTTCCAGTCGTTTAATAAGGTATTTGCGCAGTATTTTGGTGCTCATCCTCCTGCGCGTATTTGTATGGTGGCGGATTTAGTGGTGGATTGCAAAGTAGAAGTGGATGTTACCTGCTACAAGGGTGACTGACCGACTTATATACACAGGCGTCGTTCCAAGTAAACTCAAAGAGGAGACATCAATGACATCACAGCAGAGTTTTTTCTTGTTGGCTTTTGTCTGCTATTTACTCGCGATGGTGGTGATTAGCTGGTGGGTGTCTCGTTGGCAAAAAAGTGCCAGTGACTTTTTGTTAGCGGGGCGCAGAGTTCCAGTTTTGCTCACTTTGGGTACGACAGTGGCAACCATGGTGGGCACTGGTTCGTCAATGGGAGCCGTTGGCTTTGCCTATCAGAATGGTTGGGCTGGGACTTTGTACGGTATCGGCGGGGCGCTTGGCATTTTATTACTAGCCTGGCTATTTGCACCAGCTAGAGCACAAAACTTTTCAACCATGAGTGAAGAGCTGGCCAGCTATGTTGATAACCATCCATTTGTGAAAAAGCTATTAGCATTGCTCATTTACAGCGCCAGCATTGGCTGGTTGGGAGCACATCTGATAGGTGGTGGCATGTATTTATCTTGGCTGACAGGTATTGAACAAGGGCAAGCTAAGCTTATCATTGGTATCGGCCTGGCGGTTTATGTGACTATCGGGGGGTATAGTGCGGTGGTGTGGACGGATGCCATTCAAGCGTTGATGCTATTCATTGGTTTTGTATTCATGGCGTACTTTGCGCTCGATCTTGTAGGTGGTCTAGGCGCAATACAGCACAGTGAAAGCGTCGTTGGCAGTGGCTTCTTATCAATCAACACAATCGGCGTTATACCTGCGATATCTTTGGCTATTGCGGTGTTAGTCGGGGTGTTAGCGACACCGTCATTTCGTCAGCGGATATACTCCGCTGAAAGTGTGCGTAGTGTGCGCCAATCCTTTGTTATTTCAGGAGGGCTTTATTTGCTGTTTTCTGGTGTTCCTGCATTGATTGGGATCAGTGCCTACTTGCTCAATGCACAGCTTGATAACCCCGCTTTTGCATTTCCTTATCTGGCGCTACATAGTTTACCTTTGTTATTTGGCGGATTGCTTATCTTAGCAGGATTGTCAGCCACCTTATCCAGTGCCAGCTCAGATGCAATTGCTGGGGTGAGTGTGTTGGTAGACGATATTTACCAGTGGTTGGTTGGTAGCAACATGCCTGAGCAACATCAACTGTTAATATCACGTGTAGCCATGTTACTTACGGTTGGCTTGGCATTGTTTATGGCGCTGCTATCAGACGATATCGTCAGCTACATCACTCATATGGTTGCGATGGTGATGAGTGGTTTGTGTGTGATGGGGTTACTAGGTAGGTTTTGGCGAGGCTATACATGGCAAGGTGCGTTAGCAACTTTGATTAGTGGTGTTGTGGGAGCCTGTGTGGTCGCTCAACAGGCCAGTTGGTTAGCTTGGTTTGGTAATCCTGTGTTGCCTGCATTGTGCTGCGCGATGAGTTTCGGAATATTAGCCAGTAAGCTCAGTCAAAAAAGCAGCGTGAACAAGGCACACAATACCGTGGAGCAAACGTCATCATGAGCATGCAAACTAAACGTGTCGTATTTTTCGGTGAATGTATGGTTGAACATCGAGCGGATGGAGAGATGTTTTTTGGTGGTGATACATTTAACACGGCTTGGTACTGTCAGCATTTATGTGCTCAACTAACAAAACCTCCTATGGCAGTCTATTATGCCAGTGCAATTGGCACGGCGGCTCAAGATGATGTCTTTGCAAAGCTAATGACTAGAAACGGCATTCATGATGAGTTTTTGTTGAGGCACCCACAGCGAAAGATGGGTAGATACTGGGTGAGCCATAGTCAATACGGTGAACGGGTATTTCGTTTTGACAGAGCCGATAGTGCGGCCCGCACTTATTTTGAGTTGGATGACACGCTTAGCGACTCACTCACTCGTGGTTTGATCGACGCAATTTATCTATCGGGTATTACTTTAGCCATTCTGCCAGCCACGGATAGAAGTTATTTCATTGATAAACTTATAAATTTTAAGCGCCAAGGTGGTATCATCCTGTTTGATAATAACTATCGGCCTAGTTTGTGGGAAGGCATAAACCCTCAACCTGATTATCGCGCGTTGATGGCAATAGCCGATATTGCATTTCTAACCAACGATGATGAGTATGTGTTGTATGGTACGCATAATCCAAGAGAAATCATTGAATTTCACTCTACAGGGAGTCGCAACAGACAATTGCTGGTGATCCGTCAAGGGGCCGCATCATGCGTACTTTACTGTAATGAAAGCAAAACCCGTATAGAAGTACCTGCATGTCAGGTTGAATCACCCGCGGTGGTAGACACTTGCGCTGCAGGGGATGCATTTTCAGCGGGTTTTTTGGTTAACTTCTTACTTGAAGAAGACACGGTGGCAAGTGCTACTGTTGCACACCGGTTGGCGGCAGAGGTTATCCAACATCAAGGGGCACTGATCTCGCCAACATTAATACCCAACTTGCTAAATCAGGAGCGTTTTGTTGAATAACTACCTTAAATTAGTCATCTCATTGCTGTGTTGGAGTTATGCCGCTGTGTGTGTTGCTTCACCAATCCCCGCAAACTTAGGGCTGTTATTGATGCCATCGCCTAAAAAGATGCAAATGACTCAGCAGCAACTTATTTTGCCCGAAAATGTACAGGTTTTTATGACGGGGTTTGATGAACAGCGTCAGTCTTTGCAGTTTTCAAGGCTTCAGTCTGCGTTGGCTCAAAGTCAAAGTTTGCGCTCCACTATCTTACTCAAAAGTGCTTTGCCAGATACCAGCTTTTTGCAGATAGTGGTGGCAAGCAACAGCCGCACAAAGGCTCATCACTTGATACCACAATTTTCAGAGGACGAATCATATACGCTGGATATTGGTGCCCATGGTATCCACATTCAGGCGAATACAGTTTTTGGAGCACAGCATGCAGTGAGCAGCTTAATGCAGTTGCTTGCGAGCGCTCAATCAGGAGGGCTTCCTTATCTGCGTATTGAAGATGAACCTAGGTTTGCATGGCGTGGGTTGTTAATCGACAGCGTGCGCCATTTTATCTCCGTTGAAACGATTAAGCGCCAGTTAGATGGTATGGCCGCGGCTAAGCTCAATGTACTGCACTGGCATTTGACGGATGATCAAGGGTGGCGCGTTGAGTCTAAAGCTTATCCTCGGCTGACAGAATTAGCTTCGGATGGTCAATATTACACACAACAGCAGATCAAGGATGTGGTTGCTTATGGCGCTTTACACGGGATTCGAGTAGTACCGGAGTTTGGTATGCCAGGGCATGCCAGTGCGATAGCTGTAGCATACCCACAATTGATGAGTGAGGAAAAGCAATACCAGATGCAACGTCATTGGGGCGTGTTTAAGCCGCTACTTGATGTGTCCAAAGTGCAGGTGTATGAATTTATAGAGACCTTACTTGCAGAGATGACGAGCTTGTTCCCTGATCAGTATGTCCATATTGGTGGAGACGAAGTTGACCCTCAGCAGTGGTTGGCCAACAGTAATATTCAGGCCTTGATGAAGACAGAGAATCTCAATAATGGCCATGACGTACAAGCTTATTTTAATCAACGAGTGCAAGCTATCTTACATCGGCAGCAGCGTATCATGATGGGCTGGGATGAGGTGTATCATCCGGATTTACCGAAAGACATAGTGGTACAGTCATGGCGAGGACACGACTCTTTAAATACAGTGGCACGCAATGGTTATCAGGGCATCTTGTCGACAGGATTTTACATTGACCAACCGCAATATACAGATTTTCACTATCGTAATGATCCCCTAGAGCAGAGTGAGCCTTTAGAGCAATCCCTTGAATTGTCAGCCGCTTATACCTTTACCATTGACCGCCTCAAAGGGAGCGATGTCAACGGTGAGTTGCTCATGATGGGGGGTGACTCAACTCGCCAAGTCCTGATCAAACTCAATGATCAGCACCACAAAGTTGCCCAGTTACAAAAACGCTATACATTAGATGGCAAGCAATACTGGCTGGTGACTTTAGATAGCTGGATGGGGCCACTTGAGTTTGAATTTGCACCTGCACAGGGTAAAAGTTCAGTTTTGATAGGTAACAGCCGCTACCCTTTAGCGCTTAAAGAGAACCTTAACCCATCGCCCGTCTCTATGCCTGAGCCGCTAACACTTACACAGCAGCAGCGTATTTTAGGTGCGGAGGCGACGATTTGGAGTGAGCTTGTCAGTGATGACAACCTAGATTTGAGAATATGGCCTCGCTTGTTTGCCATCGCTGAACGTTTATGGTCGCCCCAGGCGATTAAAAACATAGAAAATATGTATCATAGGCTTGATGCGATGGATGACTATGGTGCTAAAGTAGTGGGGCTTGCACATCAGCAACAGCACGTAAAAGGCTTGAGTTACTTACTCAACCCGACACTCACGGACGCTGAGCATCAGCGCAGTCTAAGCTTTTTAGTGGCTTTATCCTCTCGCTTAGAACCTGCACATTATTATACCCGACATCACATTAAATATTTACAGAACAAATATCACCAACGTGCCCCACTGAATGCTTTGGTTGATTTTCTGCCTGTTGAGAGTCGTGCGGTGCGCCAGTTGCAAGCGGCTTTTACACGCTATCTAAGTGGAAAAACAGATGCATTGCAGCAGGTAGAAAAAGGTACATTCAAGCTACAAGCGCAGTTGTTGGCAGGCCAGCAGGTGTTGGTGAACAACACCAATTTGGAACATCTACAGCCACTTTTAAAACAGCAGCTTGAGCTCAATGTGCTGACGTTAGGTGTAATTGATAGCTGTCGCCGTCAAGTGATCCACTCACCCCAAGAGCAGGCTCAGGTGGCTCAGCAGTTGCGCTCATTACAAAATTTGCGAAGTGAACTTGTACTTGCTGCTGTAGAGCCTGTACGTCGATTGTATTTAAACTGTCAAAATAAGTAAGGAACGCTATGAAATACTTACTCTACTCTCTCATAATTGTTTCAGGGTTGGGGCACGCCACAGCACTGTTTACTACTCAAGACTGGATAGCCGACAATGTATTCACACAAGGCATAGAAGGACCTGCGGTGGATAAGCAAGGCGTATTGTACGCGGTGAATTACGCCAAACAGGGCAGCATTGGTAAAGTGACCGACAAAGGGCAAGTCAGCCAATTACTCAGTTTACCAAATGGCAGTGTGGGTAATGGTATTCGTTTTGATAAATCGGGCAATATGTACATCGCTGATTATGTTAATCACAATGTGTTGCGAGTCAGTCACAAGGCGCTGAACCAAGCTGGCGATTTATCGGGTGCTGTGCGTGTGTATGCCCATCAAAAACAAATGAATCAACCTAACGACTTGGCGATTATGGACAATGGTATTTTGTTTGCCAGTGACCCTAATTGGCAAAATAGCACGGGGCAATTGTGGCGTATCAATCGAGATGGCAGTACGGATTTGCTTGAAAAAGGTATGGGGACAACCAACGGCATCGAAGTCAGTCCTGATAACAAAACCTTGTATGTGAATGAGAGTGTGCAACGTAACGTTTGGCGTTATGACCTTGATGAGCAAGGCAACATCAGTAATAAACAATTATTAATAGAGTTTGCTGATTTTGGACTTGATGGGATGCGTACTGATGCTAAAGGCAATCTGTACATTGCTCGATATGGTGCGGGTGTGGTCGCGGTCGTGTCACCACAAGGTGAGTTACTCAAAGAGGTCAAACTCAAAGGCCAGCACCCAACTAATGTGGCGTTTGGTGGCGCGGATGGAAAATCTGTATTTGTGACCATGCAAAAACGCGGTGCCATAGAAATGTTTAAAACGGATGTGGCGGGGCGTAATCTGAGTAATGACTAGTGCAGCAGACAGTGAAAGACGGCAAAATCTCTGCCGCCTTTCACTGCGATTCATTCATTAAAAGGTTTTTGAAAGGACGAGTCGTTTGATTTTGTCATTGCCAAAAATAGCGTCGTCGACTTCTTCATATTGATAACTGATAGAGACTACCTTGCCGATTTCAGCCGTGATGGTAATGCCTCTACTGTTAAAACTGTCGGAGTATTTATCACCGTTAAGCAGCGTGAGATTATTAGCGACATTTTTTAACTTGTCGTTACTATATTTGTGATGAGTATAGTTAAGCGCAATATTCAGCGAGCCTGGCTGAGCTATTCCATTTGGATCACTAACACTGAACACTTCGAGATAAGAGTTATACTGTGCGATAAGTGACGCTCTGTAGCCTGTGACCCATTCTGAATCTTCATTACCTTTGACATCTTTTGCAACCAAACTAAAAATACCGCCAGCTGATATCGTACTTTGTTTCTTATCTAACCCGCCTGGGCCACTTTTGAATGCCGCAATAACCGGAATGCTTACTTGTAGCCCCGCATCTTTGTCAATCAAAGTATCAGACGCTTCATTTTTTGGCGTATTAGACTTGGGTTCCGCGTAGGAAAAATAGAAAGGTAAGCGGATGTCTTCACCCCACAAATACCATAAGCCTTTGTATAGACCTACGCTGAAGTTTTTGCTGTCTCCCACAGGTGCCAAAGCGGTTTGGTAAAAAGCATTATTTTTGTCAGCTTCAATATCCCATGACACCCATTGAAAAGCTTTAAAGTCATCAGAGGGAACAACAGGGCAGTCTACTTTATTGTCTTCGTCGTCTAAATAGTATCCCTTTTCATCACACGCTTTTAATACTGAGAGTAACTTGTTGTGTGGGATATCGAGTTCCTTTTTAATTGCTGTTAATAGTGCTGGACACTTTGGAGTACTGGTATCTTTAGGGTTGTCCTGACAACTGTTTATAAGGTTTTGTAGTTTGCTGTCATTAAGGTCTTGTAGAGCACGAGCAGTCAGTGAGCTTTGGGATTGTTCAGCATCAGCCCCTCTTGCCATCGCTTCATTGGTAAAGTTATTAGATGTAAAAGGGTTGCTGGCCAATGCAGCAGGTGAGGCCAGCAATGAGAGTACTAGAGCGCGTTTAAGCATATTTAAATTCCTTGTTTTGCTTATCTTAATGTTGGGGGAATAGGTGTATTGTTCATGTTTTATTCATCTACAAACACTTTATTAACATCTTAAGTGTTTGAATGTCAAATGACCAAATGCAAACGCCTTGCTACTCTATACTTACTGCCACACAAAACATAGAGGGTGGTTTTAAAGCGTTGCTTAACACGGTACACTGAGGCATTGTTGTAACAACTCATTATTGCATGCTTTACTTTTCTGAATTTTGTTTCGATACGCAGCATCAGGTTTTGTATCAAAAAGGGAGTGTGGTTAGCCTGAATATCAATCAGGTGAGACTGTTGTCGTTATTTTTAGAAAACCCCGCAAAGCTATTAAGCAAAGAGGATATTCTATCGCATGTTTGGCCGCGAAAGGTACTGTCTGATCAGGTGGTATTTCAAACCATCAGTCAATTGAGAGCGGTGCTTGGTGACGACGCAATCAAAACCTTTCCAAAACGAGGCTATCAATGGCAATTAGCGTTCAGTGACGTACCACCTAGCCAAAATACGGCGTCTGATCATGTCAACAGCTCAGTTGTAAAACATAAAATGGTTTATATACTCAGCGCACTTGCAATTATTTTTGTGAGTGGCGTGTCTTTATGGATGAGTAACCAAGAAAAACAAAAGGTTGTTGTAGATAAGCCGGCGCAACAATTGGCAAATTGGTTTGTGATACCCTTTGCCACCCGCTCGCAGGCTTTACCACAGCAAGCCCTCAAGGATTTGAATCATCAGCTAACACAACGGATGCAACAAATACAACGCCCAGACACTCATTCAGATAGTGCACTAGAGGGAGCTTGGCGGTTTTTTGCTTCGCCATTTATGACGCGAGAAACACAGATAATAAAGAGTAACGTTGATGGTGTGTTACTGTCAGGCGTTATTTATTCATACCAACTTGTGAACCAGCAGAGTCCACACCATATCCTTGAATACCTAGCACAAGGCCGTTATCGGCAATGGCGAGGGTATTTACATATGCACTCGTTGCCTCAGTTGGACGAGGCGCTCTATCAGTCATTAGCGCCAATTATGTCGTCAGACTTTTTTAATGAGCCTTCACAGTCGGCTGCCACCGCTGAGTTGGCAACACTGGTTGCCCGTTATCCTGAACATTTGGCATTACTACAACAATTAATAGAGCTGCAAATCGAGCAGACCGAGTATGACATTGCTGATGCACAGATTGAGAAACTGGCTGCCCTTGCAAAGGCCCAATCGCAACCTGTGTATATTGCTTACGCGCATTGGTTAAGAGGAAAATTGCTGCTGGAACTTGAGCAGCACCAATTAGCCATGCAGCATTTTGAACAGGCTCAGTCACACCTAGCCCAAATCAACTTGCTGGCGCTGCAAAGTGAAGTGAGTCAATCTCAGATTGATGTGGCGGGAGTAAGCACTGATTTTGCACAAATACAAACCTACTTATTTCAGGCGGCGAGTCAGGCTAGGTTGGCTAATAGGCCAGCACAAGAGATCAGGGCATATACTTTATTATCAATCAAGGCGGCAAAACTTAAGTTATATAAAGAACGGTATGATTTTTTAAAACAGGCTGAACTATTGATTGAGGATTATCAGCTTGATGACTCCCACAAAATGTTGACTGACTACCACAGAGCTTTGTTTGCGAAGGAAAAAGAGCAAAAGCTACGGTATTATCACAGGGTACTGAGCAGGCCTGTTACGCCTGAAAACTTTTGGGTGTTTTTTAGTGTCACTGAGCAACTCGTCGACTACGCCCTTGCAGAGCGAGCGTGGTCAGCCGCAGAGGCGCTTTCTCAACGCATTGACGAGCCTACTCGTCGGTCTTATTTAATGGCGAAGTTAAGTGTTGCGAAAGGTGAGCCTGAGCTGGCAATCCAACATGCCACCACGGCATTTAACTTGGCACGTACACAAGGCATTGATTGGGTAGGGCTAGAAATGGCACTGATGTTATTAGAATTACTACAAAGTGACAGCGGTTCGGCGCAAGTCACGTTAAGTAAAAGGTATATCAGTAATACCGCTAAATCTTGGTGGCTGACACGACATCAACAAAGGCTGGAACAAGTAGGAGTCGAGGCGAACTCCTACTGAGCAATATGTTAGTTTGTGCCTGTATTGCCGTTGGCTGAGGTGCTCTTAAGTTGGGCATCTTTTTTTTGCCAGTTTTGTCTGGCCTGTTGTTGTGCCTGAGTGAGGGCTTTGACAAAGCTTTTGTTACCCGTTTGACTCTCTAAGGCTTTGCCATTGGTGTCTAGTGCTAAACGAAACCCTTCAAGCGCAGCAATAAAGTCCTCGCGCATTCGCATTCGAGCGCTGCTCGTGCTTGCTTCCCAATGCCAGCTGCTTCCACGCGCAACGTAAGCATCACAGCCCTCTTTGACAACTGCACTGCCATCATTGGGCGCTTTGTTATAGTTCTCTTGATAACAATCAGCCAACCGTTCTACCACATTACCTAACATATCATGAATGCCAAACGGATTTGGCTCGTATAACCCTACTACAGCGGTGGTGACTTCATAATCATGACATGGCTCTATGGTATAACGGTCGTTATAGACGGCGTTGTATTGTTTTGGCGATTGTGTTTTAGCGTGCAGATCAGATAGGTTAGCGTATTTACAAGCTTGGCCACTCAATGGTTTGTCACCATAAAAATAACGTGTGTGCGTACCTCCTCGTAGTGCGTACTCCCATTCAGCTTCGGTTGGGAGGCGGTAATGCTTACCGGTTTGTTTCGATAACCAATCAGCATAGGCTATGGCATCTTTTCTGGTGACACAAACGACGGGGTGAAATTCACTGTGAGCGTATATATTGTTGTCCCAGCTGCCATCTTTTTTACCGCTACCAAACCATTTTTTGCCAATCCTATGATTACAGTTTTCTACAGTAGGATACCCTGTTTGCTCAACAAACTTCCTAAACTCGGCAATCGTGACTTCATATTTTCCCATCTGAAATGCGCTCACAAATACTCTGTGTTGAGGTTTTTCATCATCTCGGCCTTGTGTGCTACCCATTAAAAAGTCGCCTTTTGGCACGGCAACCATCGGCGGCTCTATATAGGTTGACTCGATGTAGTTTCCGCTGTGCGCAAACTGGCTGGTAAGTATTGAACAGCTGAGTGCTGATAGGGTGCGCAAAGGTAATTTTTGCATGGTTGTTCCTCTTAGATTAAATACCTCATTCACCATGCACTCGTGTTAACTAAGCTGTCTTACTAAAAAGCTATTAATTCGCCCCAATAGTTTTTTGATAGATCTAACAGGTTGATATTAAAGGATAGAAAACATATAAATCGCATTGTTTTGTATGGGAAAAATAAAAGTGTGTGAACATGAAATAGTTGATAATTGGCATGCGTTTTCAAGCTGGGTAATCGCACAGCTTTAATAACTCATTTTAACATTACACAATATAAATAAAATTGCACTGATCATGGCGCTTTAAATAGGCGATGTGCTTGCTACACAGACTTTATTGATAAAGGGTGGGCCACTTAAAGTTTGGGTAATTCACCTTGCTGTTTTTAATAACAAGAACACAATTGAAACGATTTCATGTTTTAAATATGTAAATTTTTTGTGTTTTGTGTCATATTTAGAACCAAGCATGAGGGCTTGGTACGTTTGGCCTTCATTGATAGTTGCGATTATTTTATTAAATTTATTAACACGGAATGATCATATGATATACGCAGAGCACATCGATACATTGAAGTATGAGCCTATCGTAGTGCGCGCTTTGAGCGCATCCAAAAGGTGGCTGATGCTAGGTGCGACTGTTGCATTGTTTGGTTGTGGTATGAGTCAGACTCATCAGGGAAAAGAGTTGGCCATTGCTTATCAAAACAATTCGTCAATCCAGCCTGCTGAAGGCAAAGACATGGTAATTAATTACCAAGTGATGGTAAGCGTTCGCCCAGAAGATAATAAGTTGATCAACGGTATGGGTATTCCGTTGAACCCTGAGCTAATTGTTACTGCCGACCATGTTGTTGATGGGCTAGAGGTGGGAGACTTAGCTTATGTGCAACTTGGTCGTTTAGGTAAGCTTTCCCAACCTATGGCAGCCGAGGTGGTACTACGTTCACCAGAGACCGACTTAGCTTATTTAAAGCTTGTAGAGAGTCGTTTTGAGCCAGCAGTAGTACCAAAATGGTGTGAAGATGAACAGTTTGGTTCACGAGTTGCAATGAGCAAGTTAACACCAGATTCAAGGGTAACAACGGCATCAGGTACGGTTTCGGGGATCACTAAAAGACCTTTGATGACAGAAAGTTTTAACGCCGAAGCCAGTAAGGAGGGTTTCCCGCCTAACAACATGCACAGTGAGCCTGTCAGTTGGATACTATTGCATCAGGCGATGAGCGGCGGCTTTTCTGGTGGCGCCATATATGATGTAAACAATCAGTGTGTGGTGGCTGTTTCTTCGTTGATTGCCAGTTTTAATGATTTGGCGGAACCTGATCTATATGGCTCAGTTTATGAAGCAATCAAAACAAAGTATTGGGCAGATAGCAGTAAAGTGATTGCTTTTGGTGTTCCCATGCAAACGGTTATGAAGCTTGCTAATACTGTTACAGCCAAGCTGTAAAGCCTGCACTTAAAACCAAGCACTGAGCCACTGATTAAGTGGCTCAGTGAAGTACTCTAATCAGTCTTACTACCAAACCACCAGCGGTTGTCGCCGTCTAGCCAAGTATTGACGGACGCTGCTTTTGTGACATTGTACTTATTTTACAGAGCAAACTCGCCGACATAGAATGGCGATGTGAACACCTTTCCTAACACATATTGAGCAAACACAAATGGATATCCTTGTTGGTTGCTCAACAGTAGCGGTTTGCTTATGTGTTGTTTTTCGCACTTACACTGCTAGAAATCGCGCTACACAGGATTACAGTTAATGATACTAGTGCTTAATCATCGGTAGGCATATCTCATTAAACGTGCTGTAATAGTTGCTAATTATAACTAAAACAATATGTTATTCAGGGAAGGTGTACGTTGATTTATAGCCGCTTTTTATTTGTAGTTTTGTCTGTATTGATGACGCATGCCGCGCATGCCAGCGCCTATCGTTTGCCAGAGAATATTTCTTTAGAGCGACAAAGTGTGGCGTTGACTCTCTCACCCGAACAAAGTGAGTTTAGTGGTCATACTCGACTGTATTTAGCCGTAGCGCAAAGCAGCGGTACCGTTGCTTATCATGCTCGCTACTTGGATATAAAATCGGTCGAGCTGACGCATAATGGAAAAACAATGGCGTTACCCATTATGCAGCCCAATGAATTCGATATTGTGACCCACCGCTTGGCGCAACCAATTGTGGGGCAGGCTAAGCTGTCTATTCATTATTCAGGCAAAATCACACACAAAACGATGGGCCTCTTTGTGGCGGGTCAACAAAGTGGCTCGCCCTATATTTTTTCTCAGTTTCAAGAGATGGAAGCGCGCACCGTATTCCCAGGTTTTGATGCGCCCGATAAGAAGACCCGCTTTGAGTTTAGCGTTAATATTCCCAAACAATATGATGCAAAACATAACACGCTGGCGCTTTCTAGCGAGATCAAAGGACAGCGAAAGCTTATCCGTTTTGCGCCTAGCCATAAAATATATACCGATGTGCTGGCGTTAGCGGTGGGGGAGTTTCATTCGGTGGCGTTAAAAGGCACTGCGCTTAACTCCTTTGTACATGCACCAAAATCAATTGCACTTAATTTGCCCGAAGATATGAACGAGTTGGTCAGCGGCACAGTGCAATTTATGGAAGATTACCTACAATACCCGTTTCCTTACAGCAAGCTGGATTTTTTCGTGGCGCCAATCGATGGCCTAGCCGCAATGGAAAACGTTGGTTTAATTGCGCTGAACAGTCATCAGATCCCAGCTCAAGACGCGGATGGTTTTGCACTGTGTCGATTCAGAAAGCTGATTGCCCATGAAATCGCTCATATGTGGTTTGGTAACGATATCACCATGAGTTGGTATAACGATTATTGGATGAACGAGTCATTTGCCGAGTTCTTTGCCGCCAAAGTTGTACAGACGCGTTACCCAAAGAGCGCGGGTTGCACGTTTAATCCTCAGTTTGCTTCATTTGCTGATGACACACATTCAGCCAGAGCGCTGCGCAGTGGCGTGAAGTACCGTGGAGACAATGAAGCCATAGGCCAGCTGGCTTACCACAAAGGCCGTTCGATATTAGAAATGGCAGAGCTGGCGTTGGGTAATGAGGTATTTAAAACTCAGATGCGTGCTTATGTAAAACGTGTTGCTGGTGGCAATACCAGCGCCCCCGCATTTACACAGCATTTTGCCAAAACCCCGTGGTTTGATGCCTTTATCAATTCATTTATCACGCAGTCTAACTATCCGTTACTGACGCTGAGTAAACAAAATGGACAGGTGTATATTCAACAAACTAGTTTTGACAGCAACCAAGAGAAACTTTGGACCATTCCACTGAGCGTGAGAATTTGGGATGGCAAAGTGCTTAAAACGCAACAAGTGGTGCTCGATAAACCACGCATGGCCATCAAGAATGTGCCCGCTACCGCGCAGCTATTTTTAGATAGCAACGGGGTTGGGTATTTTAGATATTTAGACAATCTAGATAATGGCAGCTTTGCTGTTGAGCAGCTCACCCGCGCAGAGCGAGCCTCATATGTAGACAACCAAGAGGCGCTGGCAAGAGGCGCGAAGATTGACTTTATGAGCTATGTTGATTCGCTTATTCATCTTATCAACACCTTGCCACGCGGTGCAGTTGAGGTGAGTAATGCGCTTTCAACCTTGCAGGATACTTTTGTGACCTTAATACCTGAGTCACTAAGCGATGAATATGCCCACTATTTGACGAGCCAGATGCCCAAAATTGATAATTGGCAATCAGTGCTTGCCAATCAAAACGGTGGTTTATGGCTTGAATTATATGGTGTGAACCTACGTGCAAACAGCGCCATTTTGGCGGCTCAAAAAGCATATAAAAATGCTTCTTTGAGTGAGCTGACACACCGCACTGCGGTATTGCGTGTACTGGTTGCCAATGCCGATGAACAAGCATACCAAGCGCTGTTGAGCCAATTTTCACAAAGTGAAAGGCAAGTGAAAGAAGACTTGCTCGACACCTTAGGCTATGGCAATACCATAAGCCAAATTAAAGCCTTTTATGATTTGCTACTGAGCGATGCAAGCTATGGCCATGACCTTGATTATCGCTTTCAGTATCCAGCATTTTCACCTAAGCACCGCGCTTATGCAGGGGAATATATTCGCAGCCACAAAGACGCCATCAGTAAGCGTATTGCCGATGATAAGTTGCAGTGGTTTCCTTACAACTTTATCACCGCTTGCTCAGCCAAAGAGGCGGCACTGGTAAAAAACACCTTTGCAGATTGGCAAGATGTGCAAGGCTTAAATGCCAAGCTCAACATCGTACTTGAGGTGATCAACGAGTGTGATAATAACGCCAAGCGCAACTTGCAAAGTGTGCGGAGTAGGTTAGGGGAAGGTTAATTTTACAAACATTAAAAGTAAAAACTATTGTTTTATTTCAAATATACGAGTTTAGGAACAAAGCGAATGCTCTATAGTGCCGAATGTTCTCCTTCTATATCTACAGCGAGCTTCTATATCTACAGCGAGCCATATCAATGTTGTCACCCTCTTGTAAACGTGCGGTTTAATTACTGTTTATACATATTGAGTTATATTTCAAATGAAAATTATCATAAATTCTGACTCGGTGCTAGTATCTATAACTTTGCACTCATTAAGGTAAGATATGGAAATTAAGAATTATGACTCTCCGGAGATTATACAATTACTTGCGAACGCATTTTCAGATAATGCCGCAGTTCCTGTTATAGGTGCTGGCTTTACACACGGATGTACTTTGGCTCACGGTGGGCAAGTACCTTGTGGAGAAGGTTTTAAAAGCATAATGATAAAAGAGCTATTAGATTCAGGCTCTATATCGGAAAGTGACTCTATAAAATTGAAAGAAAGTAAGTTCTCAACTGTATCCAGTTTATTCTTTGACAGTGATTTTATCCCTCACGAAAAAATGAAAAATATACTCAAGAAGAAGTTTCATAATGTTTTGCTTGATAGAGCTAGAATGGATTTCCTTCAGAGAATAGATTGGCCATATTTATATACTTTGAATATAGATGATGCGATTGAGTCGCACTCCAATTATAAAGTAGTCCTTCCATTTAATAAGGTTAGTAGAGAGTCTAAGCATAATAGAAATTTATATAAAATGCATGGGGATATAAATTATGAGATAAATCATGATGACTCGAAGGTGGTTTTTAGCTCTTCTCAGTATATGCAAAGTATTGAAAGCAATAAGCACATGCTGTCAATTATAAAGTCTGACTTTACGAGTAAAACTATTATTTATATTGGTTGTAGTCTTGATGATGAACTTGAACTTTCCTTTATTAATTCAAATAATGAAAAAGATAAAGGTTCAGGCTACCATAACATGATTTTCCTATGTGAAGATATTGATATAATTAGGCGGCAAGAATTAAAGTCTTGTGGGATTGATTACGTAGTAAAGTATGATAAAGGCCAGCACCAGCAAGTCTATCAAACTATATATAAAGCATATTCAAAATCACTTGATGAGAACCCGGAGTATGTAGAGTTTACAAAAAAAGTAAAAAAAATAGGACGAGATGTAAAAGCTAACGAAGATTTCCTGATTAAAGGTATCGCAGAAATAAATGAAAGAAATGACAACAGGTTGATTCCGCATTACGCAGAAGAAAGGGATGTAGAGCGCTACTTAATAAGAGAAATTAATAAGGAACCGCTCGTCGTGATAATAGGGCGTAATTTTTCAGGTCGGACTCAGCTTATTTACTCTGCATCTGTTAAGCTGTCAAATAAAGAAGTTTTCATTGTAGATTCAAAATATGCGATGAATAAATATAACGCCAAGAAGTTAATAGAAAGAGAGAATGCAGTGGTGTTTTTTGATTCTGGATCTGTTGATGAAGATATTTGCCGTGAAATATACAGAAGCAAAAGTATAATTTCAGAAAATAACTCTTCAGTTGTGGTGGTAGTTGATAAAAATAACTTAAAATTTATGGATGTTCTTGATCCTGATGCATTGAACTCAACCTCTTCTATCTATTTGAAGAATAAACTTACACAGAGTGAAGTGGAAAAAATAAATAGAATGGCTTATGAGGTTAAAATACCAAAGTTTCACTCTAATCAGTCTATACTTCAGAATATATATAATTCTTATGAGGCATTAGGTGAAAATAATTATATATCAAATATAAGGCTCGATGAACGGCTTTTTAAGATTCTTTACCTGATAGGTATACAAGACTCATCTGCTACTGGGGAATCATTAATTCAATGCGGCCTAGATGTAAATGATATAAAGTCAATAAGTAGTAGATTCAGACCGTTCATAGAGGTAGAGCGTGTTACACGCTACGAAATGGAAGAGCATAGTGGATTCAAGATAACATGCTATTCTAAAGCATGGATTTATTCTATTTTAAGGAGGTATTATATTGAGAAAGCAGACTTTTGTGTTGAAAGTATTGCTAAGATATTATTGACTTTAAAAGAGCAGGGGAGCAACTTGTTCGTTAAAGGATTGCTATTTGACACTATTAATGAGTTATTTACAGGAGACAAGAAGCAAGGAGCTGGTAAAGGTGCAGGAAACTTGATTCTTAATTTATATGACAGACTAGAAGAGTTGGTATCTAATGAACCTGAGTTTCATGTCCAAAGATCAAAGGCATATTATAATATATTTGCAGACAAAAGTGATATTAAGAAACTAGACTCCGTTATAAAAAACCTAAAATTTACAGGTACTTATTCTAAATCTGAATCAACAGAGAGAAATATTAAGAATCAACTAGCCCTAATTCACTTAAAAAAGTGTCACTTATATGATTCAATTGATAGTAAACTCTTTGAAGAGACTGTCACTTATTGTTATCGATGTATTCATGATGAGACTATTAACTCTAGGTATGTCAAAGAGCTTCTATCAGGAAACTCTACAGGTGGAATGTACCTCAATAAGTTCTTAGACAAGATCAACGATACACCATCTCTCAAGTTGCTTGTATTGAAGATGAAAGATGAGTACGATTTCATTACGAGTAGGCGAATTGAGTTTATGAGACAAGAAAATATGGAATCTAGATTTAGACATAAGAACAGC